>NZ_FOMM01000052.1:0-11118 GCF_900112625.1 Methylobacterium sp. 13MFTsu3.1M2 | reverse complement strand
CGTCGCCGGACATCCGCAGAGCAATATCGACGACCTGCTGCCTTGGGCCTACGCCCCGCAGCCCCTCAGGGCCGTGGCCTGAGAACGACGCTTACACTGGATCGGGGCCGTGCAACGCTTCGACGACCCCCGTCGCCTGTCCGGACTGGATCTACAACAACCGCAATCAGATCGAGCGCCTCTGGGCCAGGCTTAAGGAATGGCGAGCCGTCGCAACCCGTTACGAGAAAACCGCCGCCAGCTTCATAGGCGTCCTCTCCCTCGCCGCAGCCCTCGACTGGCTCAAGCGATGACACGCCGTGGGACGTCCTGGGCGGCAAACAAGGTCGTGGTGCCGTGGCGCTTGTAGTCGTGGGTGCGCGTCGTGGGCTGCCCCGGCTTCATCGGCAACGGGTCCTGCGTTCGGGCCAGCGCCTGGATCTGCGACTTCTCGTCGACGGAGAGCACCACGGCATGAGCTGGTGGATCGACGTAGAGCCCGACCACATCGCGCAATTTGGCGGCGAAGGCCGGGTCGTTGGAGAGCTTGAACTGCCGCGCCTGATGCGGCTGCAGGCCATGCCCGCGCCAGATCCGCTGCACCGACGAGACGCTGATGGATGTGGCCTGGGCCATGGCAGCTGCCGTCCAATGCGTGGTCTCGCCGGGCGGATCAGCCAGGGTCAGGGCCACCACGCGCGCCGCAACCTCCGGGCCGAGCGGCGGGATGCGGGCTGGCCGTGTCTTGTCGCGAAGGAGCCCAGCGAGACCCTCTCGCGCGAAGCGCTCCTGCCAGCGCCAGACCGCGGTCTTGGACACGGCCGCCTCACGCATGATCGCGTGCGTCCCGAGCCCATCGGCGCTCAGCAGCACGATGCGAGCGCGCCAGACATGCTTCTGCGGCGTATTCCGGTCAGCCACGAGGGCGTCCAGTCGAAGGCGATCCGAAGCAGAAAGCGAGAAGGAGATGCCGCTGTGCATCCCGCCAGACTCGCAGGACACAGCCCAAACCGAAACCCGGGACGGACTCAACCGTTAGGTTTTGACCACTAGACATGCCCGTGCAGGTCAGTGTCGATGGATAGCAGCTCGGCGCGGGCCTATCATGCCCGCCTTGCCCGGCCTCGGAAAGCCGCCGCGCCGGATCGGCGCAGATCGCAGGATCACGGCCCCAACCGCCTGCGGCATTCGGATGCCCGAGGCGCCAATTCCGTTCCGAGCGGGCCGTAGCTGGCGCCACGATGAGCGGGTGACGATTGCCGGGTGGCGTAGATCGCAACTTCTGGCTACGGGTACTCATCACCCCTGCACACACCAATGCGATGAATGACCCAGCCGGGCATGCGCGAAAAGCCGCTTTGAGCGGCTACGACATCCTCCAGTCGCCCGCGGAGCCCGGCTTCGACGATCTCGTCGCCCTCGCCACCCAGATCTGCGATACGCCCGTCGGCCTCATCAGCTTCGTGGCCAGCGACCGCCAGTGGTTCAAGGCCCGGATCGGGTTTGCCCCCTGCGAGACGCCGCTCAGCCAATCCGTCTGTGCCCACGCCCTCGCCGAGCGGGATATCCTCATCATCCCGGACCTGACGCAGGACCTCCGCACCCGTGACAACACGCTGGTGACCGGAGAGCCGTTCATCCGCTTCTACGCGGGCGCCGTGCTGACGGCGACCAACGGGATCGCGATCGGCACGCTGTGCGTGATCGACAACGAGCCCCGGCCGGAGGGCCTCACCCCGCAACAGGCGTCCGGCCTGCAGGCGCTCGCCCGTCAGGTGATGACCCAGCTCGAGTTGCGGCGGGCCATCCGGGAACGGGATCGCGCGCTCACCACCTCCGACGAGGCGCGCGACGCGCTGCAGATCAGCGAGGAGCGCTTCCGGCTTTCCTCGCGCGCCACGACGGATGTGATGTGGGATTGGGATCGCGAGGGCGATACCTTTCACTGGGACGATGCCCTCACCCGCGTCTACGGCTACGTGGCCTCGACCGTCACACCGACGGCCGCATGGTGGTTTGAGCACATTCATCCGGAGGATCGGGAGCGCGTCCGTCAGAAGGTCCTCAGCGCTACCGAGGTGGGCCCGCGTTGGGCCGACGCGTACCGGTTTCAGCGCGCGGACGGCACGTATGCCGACGTGCTCAATCAGGCGTTCCTGGTCCGAAGCAAGGCCGGACGCGTCATGCGCATGACAGGCGTCATGCTGGACAACAGCGCGCGGGCGGCGGCGGACCAGCACCAGAGCCTGCTCAACCATGAACTCAGCCATCGGCTGAAGAACACCCTTGCCATCGTCCAGGCCATCGCGGCGCAGACCCTGCGCAACGCCGCCAGCTTGGACAGCGCGCGCGACGCCCTGCTGCAGCGCCTGATCGCCCTCGGCAAGGCCCACGACATTCTCCTGGCGAGCAACACCGAGCAGGCCGGGATGGAGGCCGTCATCCGGGGGGCGCTGGCTCTGCACGACAACCAGCAGGCGGGGCGGTTCCGGATCGAGGGACCGCCGCTCGAGATCGGCCCCAAGGCCGCGCTGGCTCTCGCGCTCATGATCCACGAATTGGCGACGAACGCTGCCAAGTACGGGGCGCTCTCGACCGAGGCCGGGCACATCGGCATCCGCTGGCAGATCGAGGCGGCGGGCGACGATCCGCAGCTGCGGCTGTGCTGGACTGAATCGGGCGGGCCGCCGGTCTCGACACCGTCGCGCACGGGCTTCGGAACCCGTCTGATCGAGCGCGGTCTCGCCGGGACCATCGGTGGGACCGTGAGGCTGGTGTACCAGCCGAGCGGCGTCACGTGTGATCTCGTGGCGCCCGTCGCAGGGTTTCAAGAAAAGACGGAGATTTCAGATTGAACGAAAACCGTTCCGCGTGCTTGCTCTAAGCCATGAACAAAATCATTTCGAAGCCAACCGCGCTGATCGTCGAGGATGAAAACATCACGCGGATGGAGACCATGGATGTCTTCGCCGATGCAGGCTTCGACGTGATCGAGGCCTGGACTGGCGACATGGCCCTGCACCTGCTTGGTAGACTCCCGACGATCCAGCTGGTGTTCACCGACGTGCGCATGCCCGGTCGGGTCGACGGCATTCGCTTGGCGCAGCTGATCGCGGAGCGTTGGCCGGAGACCGCCGTGATGGTCTGCTCCGGCCCACTCGCGTTCCGGCCGAGAACCCTGCCCGACAAGGCGCGGTTTTTTCCCAAGCCGTTCAGTCTGAACGAGGTCTCGGCGACGGCCCTGGCGTTGGTGGCCTGAGACCGGCCGCTCCGCGCAGCAGTGTCGGCCACACCGGCCTAGATGCCGCCGCCCTGTTCGGACAGGAGATCGAAGATGTTGCCGGTGAGCGCATGGAGCGCGCACGGCTTGGATACGAAACGTGCTCCGTCCGGCAGATCGGTGCCCTTGGGATTGTTCCGACCGGACAGCACCAGCAGCCTGATCTCGGGCCACCGCGCCGCGACGAGCTTCGCCAACTGATACCCGTTCAATTCGCTGCCGGGCATATCGACGTCGCTGATCAGGACGCGCACGTCGGTACGGGTCGAGAGAAGGTCGACCGCCTGCTCGGAGTTGCAAGCCTCGAACACGATGAGTCCAGCGTCGGTCAGCGCCCCGGCCATGTCCATCAGCTGCACCGGATCGTCGTCGACGATCAGGATGCCGAGCTGGTTCGGGGCTAACGGAGCCCTCTGGCGCGTGGTGAGGGCCGTCATGAGCACGGCCCGCCAAGATGACTCGTGAGGGTCGTGATGCGGGAACCCACCAGTCTCGCCGCCTTGCGCAGCTGCCCCTCCGTAATCGCGAAGCGTTCGGCCCACGCGGCTCGAACGACCCGATCATTGATATCGATGTGCGTGGCGGCTCGGCTGGGTAAGGTTTTTTTGACGAACGACATGCGCTCTTGCTTCGCGTCTTCTCATCGAAGACCGCGCCTCAGATATTCAGTGGGATGGATGTTTGCCAACGCGGGACGTTGTGTAAGGTTGCCTTGTCTCGCGGGTGGACGGTGTCTGCGGCAGGATGGGAAGGCTCCACGGCCGCGGGACCGATGATCTTCCGGCGCGACGCTGCGATGCGCCAGAAGCCCGAGTTCTACCGCGGTCGGACAGCTGCAGATCAATGATCCTGTCGCCGGTTTTAGTCTTCTCTGGCGCGCACGATATCGCGGCGCGGGGCGCTAATTTTTGTCCGAGCCACATTAATGGTTGTGATGATTTCGCCGATGGCGTAGAGATAATAAATCGACTTTTGGCCAGATATTCCGGCCGTCTCGCCTGAACAGGGCGAACGCTCTGCATCTCTCCCATTTTCGACGACCAGAGACCGGGCGCGCGTGATGCGCGCTCGGCCCGATTTCTTGCCTGTATAGATATGGAATACCTATGAGCATCGGCACCGTTAAGTGGTTCAACGACACCAAGGGTTTCGGCTTCATCCAGCCGGATGATGGCGGCAAGGACGTGTTCGTCCACATCTCCGCCGTCGAGCGCGCCGGCATGCGCAACTTGGCCGAAGGTCAGAAGATCTCCTACGAGATGGAGTCCGACCGTCGCACCGGTAAGCAGTCGGCCGGCAACCTTCAGGCCGTCTGAGCCTCGCTGCACAATCGACGATTTTCGAAGCCGTTCCCTCGGGAGCGGCTTCATCTGTTTCTCGCCGCTTTGGCTGAGTCGGCGCGGACAAAAAGGAATTTCCGTGGGTCAATTCAAAACAGACCAGCTCGTCGATCGTCTCGAAGCGACGGCCAAAGCGCGGCAGGCTACGCTGGCCCGCTTCCGGGCTCGTCCTGCGGCCGATGATCCGGTCGTCCTCGCCCGCCAAGCGGCGCGGCACGCGGTCGTCCAGGCCCGGGACGTGCGGGCGAGCGAGCGGGAGATCGCTCGGCTGGCCGCCGAGGCTGACCGTGAGGCAGCAGCGTTGGCCGCAAAGGAGCGCGCCGAAGCGGAGATCGCCCGTCAGATAGCCGAGAAGGCAGCGCGGCAGGCTGACCTCGCCGCCGAGCAGAAGGCCGCGCGCGACGCACGCTTCGCGGCTCGCAAGGCGCGAGCCCGTCGGTAGGTCGGACTTAGCCTGCAGTACCCGTCACCCAGGAGGACGACCCATGTCGCACAAGTTCAAGATCGGTCAGCATGTCCGGCAGCTGGGGCTCAGCTACGCCGGCAATAAGAGCATCGTCGACGGCCTCTTCGAGGTTGTTCGCCTCACGCCGGACGACCGTTCCGGCGAGCCGACTTACCGGATCAGGTCCGCCAGCGGCGAGCGTGCCGTGCGGGAAGGCGAACTCACCCACGCATCCTGATCGGTTTCGGCCGGTCGGATCAGTGCGTGCAGAGAGCGCGTCCTGTGACGGCTCTCAGTCGGGACTCTCAGGACCGGCGGAGATGCCGCGGGCAGTCTGGAATCAAGTTTGTTGAACGCCATGATGACGAACACGAATGCGCATTCGGCCGACGCGGCGATGATTGAACCCAACCAGACGGCCTTCATCCTCAAGGTGACGCGACCTGACGAGGCCGAGTTGTCCGAGCAATTGGCGATGTTCTACGTCGCCATCACCACCTCCGAGGACGAGGCGCTGGCCATCGTGCGCCGCGCGGTGAAGGGGGATGCCGATGTCGAGCCGACGGGCGTCCGCCTCTCGCAACAGACGGCCAACGCACTCGCTCTGGAAGCAGGCCTCGCGCGGGCTCTGTGACATCACCGCCAGTCCGACTTCGGCGACGCCGGGATCCGAACCGGCCACTCCTCAGGCGGCGACGCGAACCTGCTCCGAAGCTTGCTCGATGGCGGCGATGACCGCGTCTGGCGCCAGATGCTGGATCATGTGGCCCAGGCCGGGCACGACGATGAGGTGACTGTCGGGCAGTTCGCCGTGCAGGCGCTTCGACTGCCGATCGACATCGGCGATCTGATCGGCTCCGCCCACGATGATCACCACCGGGAGCCTCAGATCGCGGTAGTGCTTCTGAAGCTCGGCCGCCGACGGCGTCATCAACGCGGCGTCCTCTGCTGACGCCCGCAGCTGGATCGGCCGCAGCATCATGGCCTTCGGAAACTCTCGGTCGAAACGCTCCGTGACGGCGGCCGGCGCGAACATGGCCTTGAGCAGGGCGGGCTGCAGGATCCGACCGATCACGGGCGAGATCGAGTGGCGCATCAGGTCCCCGATGCCGGGGAGCGCCACCGGGGACGCGAGCACCACATCGGCGCGCAGCGTCGGGTAATAATATCCGGACGCCAAGACGAGGCTGCGCACGAGCTGCGGGGCCTGTAGCGCGAGGGCGACCGCGACCAAAGCCCCCCAGGAGTGTCCGAGGACGACGGCTTGGGCAACGGCGAGCTGCTGAAGCGCCTTCTGGAACAGCGTCGCGTGAGTGCGCGGCGTCCAGAGCCCGCGCGGGCGGTCGCTGTAGCCGTAACCGGGTCGGTCGAAGATGATGACGCGGTGGCGCTCAGCCAGATCGTCGACGATGCCGCTGACGAGAAAGTCTTGGATCATCATGCCGTTGCCGTGAATCAGCACCAGCGGCTCGCCGTCCCCCCGCTCGACGTAGTGCAGGCGCACGCCATCCACGGTGAGGAACGCGCCGATCGGTGGCGTCCGTCGCTCGGCCTGCTTCGCCTGGGCGGCCGCATAGAGGGCGGACGCTCCCAGCGCGGTCGCGGAGCCGAGCAGGGTCGGAAGCAGCCACGCTGTTCTTGAACGGCCTGTCATGGGATTGATCCTGTTCACTGGAATGGGCGTGCCTTCCGATTGCCGAGGGACGGCGAGTCCCCTTCCCATCACGGGAAGAGGCGCCGGTCCGCCGTTTCCGGCGCGGCAGACGATCGGTGTCGGCAGGATGACGCCGGCTGGGCACTTAGTCGGCGCCGCCATACGGCACGCGGGACGCGTCGGTCTCGGCGCAGCTCCCGCCGGTCTCACTCGGACAGGTTGAAGCCTCTGACATGCCCGGCGGAGCGATGACCCAGTTGGAGGCACGACCGTAGCGGTTGCGGCGCCTATCGCGCGCCCTGCCAACGCACCGTCATCCGACGAAGGGCTAAATCGCCATTCGTCTCCGAAGCGCCCTCCGAATCGAAGGATCGGGCCGACTGGCGCACGATCACGTCGTCCCGCGTGATCGACCAGTCGAACCGGCTGGGCTCCTTCGCCGATGGCATGACCTGTAACTTGTGGCGATCGGATCTGAAAACGATCATCTGATCTGTTCAATGCTCCGATAAGAACCGTTTATTAATCTTCCGGGACCGATATTATAAGTCCTTTGGCAGTCACGCCGACGGCGCCTGACTTGTTTCAGTCGCGGAGGCGGACGCATGCTTCCATGCCTCGACGCTGGCTGCCGTGCTCGCCAGTTGCGACGCCAAGTATTGCAGCGCTTCCGTGCAACGACCGTCTTCGCGGCGCAAATCAGCAGCGCGAGCCCGATCGTCGCTCGCCGCGACAAGCGAGTCCGCAACGAGCGTCAGTCGTTCGGCGACGCGACGCATCGATTGCGGCCCGGTGAAGCTGGTCCGCGCATCGGTGGCGACGGCCTGAATCAGACCTCCAAGATCAGGCTCGAGAACCATCTCCCAGTGCTGGGCATAATTTGACGCCATCATCTGGCACTTGGTGAACCAGCTGAACTCCAAGCCTGTAAGTCTGGGTTGAGCCATAACGCACTCCTTGCTGGACGGGCTGAATTCACGCGCATGCAGACAGCCGACGGCCGCTGTCCTGCCAAAGCGCCGGCCGATGACGTCACCGTTTGCTCAGGTGGCCAGGTCGACTGGCGACGTAGAGCCGCTCCATCATGTCGAGGGTCGTCCCCGAGATTCGCCATGCCGGGAACTCAGCGCATCACCTGCTGACTGACGTCAGCACGCGACAGGACCCGCGTCCGTCCGACGACACAGTCGCGCGTCGCGGCGATCGCCCGCAGGATGCGGCGACTCTCATAAGATGGTGTGTCGAAAATATTTTACCAGATCAAATAAATATAAATCTGGCGATTTATCGCATATTAGTAATTTTATCCCGGAAAACATGAAACAGGCGCTGATCTGAACGAAATAACTTTCTCGGCGTTTTCAGTGCTCGAGCTTCCGTTGCTGTCGTCAAGGAGATCCGCCATGCTCAATCAGAAACGTTTTGGGCGCAAAATATCGATCCCCTCGACGATGGAGATCAAGCGCGATCTGATGGTCATGGCGCATGCGGACACGATCGTGAAGTCCTTCAAGAGTCGTGGCCTTACCAGGGACGAATTCGGGGAAGTGGTTTCGGGCCTGGTCGCTGATGGTCTGCTTTTGCTGGAGCGAGCTCAGGTATTGACCCTCCGCTTCGAGCGCACAGACCCCCAAAGCCCAAGTCTCGTGGATGATCGTGACGCTCGATGATCTGGGAAAGCGACAGCGAAGTGGCTTGGAGATGCGTGCCGCGGATGGCTCTGTCGGCGAACGCCTCGGCAGACCGTGGCGCAGTTTCGTGAGCTGACGCTTGTCGCCAGCCCCCTCGGGAAGTGTCGGCGGGCGGTGCCGTGCAGGCCACGTTTTTGCCGAGGGCTCGAATAAGGGTCCGATCGCGGGCAGCATGACCGCCCAAGGCAACGGCACGTGACACGCATCGTGAGGATTGGTCCCGTGCCATTGTCGGGGCCCCAGCCGCCGACCTGCCGTTGTGCACGGACGAGACGCGCTTGGCCGAGGGGCGGGGGGATGAACGCGGCATCGGCATATCTGCCGGCTCGGCTTGATCAGGCCAGGATGACCTCGATTAAATGGCGGTTCGCCCAGATGGACGTGATGGTCCGGTCGATCTCCCGCAGAAGCAGTTCCGCGGCGGCTCGGGTCTCCGGGCTATTGAGCGGGCCGGCGACGATCCGTGCCTGCTGGGCCCGGCGCAGCTCGGCCGCGGCGAGTTCCTGTTCCGCCTTTGCAAGGATGTCCCGGAGGTAGGCGTCGGGCAGTGTCGGCATGGTGGCAGCCTCCCGTCCATGACATGGATCCCGCCGCGCGACCCGGTCACGGGCAACGCGGCTTCGACGAGCCCGCAGGTCAGACGGTGAAGATCTGCAGGAGGACTCCGAGGCTTCCCAACGCCGCAGTGCTGATCCCACAGACGAGGACGATATCCCCGCTCGCTATGTGCTTCGACACCGGTGCAAACCGGTAGGCTGCCGACGTCAGCGCGATGCCGAGCAACGCAATCGCCAGAGCGACGGCCATCAGAATTGTCATGACAATGATCCTTGTCCGCCAGCGGCGGGACTGACCATCGCGCGGACAAGTGTAACGTGTGAAAGAGACGAAATATCCGTCTGCCACCGGCCAGATTTTCGATTGTCAAAACTCTTGGCGATTTCAGGCGAGACAGCTGCTTTTCACGGTGAAATCGTCGCTGGTCGGCGGAGCGGTGGCCTGACTGATCGTCTTGCCATCCTCCAACACAGTCCTGCTTGAGCGGCCCGATCAGGGCGGACGATCGCGCAGGTTGATCCGCGCGGCGCGGAGATCGGTCGATCGACGCAGGCGGTTCGAATCCGCTGTCCCTCGCTGAAGGGGCCGTTTAGGCGTTTTGCCCCGGCTTCCGGATGAGCGGGGCCCGCTGTCCCATCATAAGATTAGCACTTCCATGCGGCGAGTGCTAACAGTCGGTCGATCAAGCGGCGAAACAATCTCGCCGGTCTCTGTCCCGCGACAGCGCCAATCACCGCGGTTGGATCTCGCTTGGGAACGATCAGGATCTCACAATGAAATTCCGTCCGCTGCACGACCGCGTGGTGCTCCGTCGCATCGAAGGCGAGGAGAAGACCAAGGGCGGGATCATCATCCCCGATACGGTCAAGGAGAAGCCGCAGGAGGGCGAGGTCGTCGCTGTGGGGCCCGGTGCACGCGACGAGGCCGGCAAGATCAACGCGCTCGATGTCAAGGCGGGGGACCGTGTGCTGTTCGGCAAATGGTCCGGCACCGAGGTCAAGATTGACGGCCAGGACCTCCTGATCATGAAGGAATCCGACATCCTGGGCATCGTCGCCTAGCCTCGATCAGGCCGTTCGCGGCCTCGAACGACGACCTTCCCGTCGAGGCGCCCGCTGTGGCGTGCCTTGGGGCCAGACGACAGATGATGAGCGCACCACCATGTCCGCCAAAGATGTTCGCTTTTCGGTTGATGCTCGCGAGGGGATGCTGCGCGGTGTCGAGCTGCTCGCCAGCGCAGTGAAGGTGACGCTGGGCCCGAAGGGCCGCAACGTCGTGATCGAGAAGAGCTTCGGCGCCCCGCGCATCACCAAGGACGGTGTGACGGTCGCCAAGGAGATCGAGCTCGCCGACAAGTTCGAGAACATGGGCGCCCAGATGGTGCGCGAAGTGGCCTCGAAGTCGAGCGACACCGCCGGCGACGGCACCACCACGGCGACCGTTCTCGCGGCCTCCATCGTCCGAGAGGGCGTCAAGTACGTCGCCGCCGGCATGAACCCGATGGACCTGAAACGCGGCATCGATCTGGCCGTGGCCGCGGTCGTAAAGGATATCGCGGGCCGCTCGCGGAAGGTCGCCTCGTCCGAGGAAATCGCCCAGGTCGGCACGATCTCCGCCAACGGTGACACCGAGATCGGCCAGATGATCGCCCACGCCATGCAGAAGGTGGGCAACGAGGGCGTGATCACGGTCGAGGAGGCCAAGACGGCCGAGACCGAGCTCGACGTCGTCGAGGGCATGCAGTTCGACCGCGGCTACCTCTCCCCGTACTTCATCACGAACGCGGAGAAGATGGTCGCCGAGCTCGAGGACCCCTACATCCTCATCCACGAGAAGAAGCTCTCGTCGCTCCAGGCCATGCTGCCGGTGCTCGAGGCCGTCGTTCAGACCGGCAAGCCGCTCCTGATCATCGCCGAGGACATCGAGGGCGAGGCTCTGGCCACCCTCGTCGTCAACAAGCTCCGCGGCGGCCTCAAGGTCGCGGCCGTCAAGGCGCCGGGCTTCGGTGACCGCCGGAAGGCGATGCTCGAGGACATCGCGATCCTGACCAAGGGCCAGATGATCGCCGAGGACCTCGGCATCAAGCTCGAGAACGTGACGCTCCCCATGCTCGGCCGCGCCAAGCGCGTGCGCATCGAGAAGGAGAACACCACGATCATCGACGGCGTCGG
>NZ_FOMM01000010.1:0-232180 GCF_900112625.1 Methylobacterium sp. 13MFTsu3.1M2 | reverse complement strand
TGAAGGCGGCCGACACGCTGGCCGAGCAGGGCGTGGCGGTGACGGTGGCGGACGCGCGGTTCGCCAAGCCGCTGGACGAGGCGCTGATCCTGGATCTGGCGCGCGAGCACGAGGTTCTGATCACGATCGAGGAGGGCTCGCGGGGCGGGTTCGGCGCGATGGTGCTGCACCTGCTGGCGGAGCGGGGCGCTCTGGACGCGGGCGGGGTGCGGGTGCGGACGATGACGCTGCCGGACGCCTACCAGGACCACGACAGCCCGGAGAAGATGTACGCCGAGGCGGGCCTCGACGCCACGACCATCGTCAAGACCGCCCTCGACACCCTGCCCGAGCGGAAGGACAGCCGGTCGCGCCTGCGGCTCGCCTGACCGGGCGGGCCGGCCGCCGGAGCCCGCCCCCGAACCCCGACCGTCTTGCCGGCGCGCGCGATCCTCCGCATATCGCCGGAACGGGGTGAGGGCGCGCGGCGCCTTCCGACCCCCCGGTGAGCCTGTCGCGCCGCGCCGACACGGGGACGAACGAGCGGATGACCTCCGAAAAACTGCGCCTGGGCGTCAACATCGATCACGTCGCGACCGTCCGCAACGCCCGCGGCGGCGACTATCCGGACCCGGTGCGGGCGGCCCTGCTCGCCGTCGAGGCGGGCGCCGACGGGATCACCGCGCATCTCCGCGAGGACCGGCGCCACATCCGCGACACCGACATCGCGGCGCTCAAGCGCGGCCTGTCCGTGCCGCTCAACTTCGAGATGGCCGCCACCGACGAGATGGTGGCGATCGCGCTCGACACCCGCCCGCACGCCGCCTGCCTCGTCCCGGAGAAGCGCGAGGAGCGCACCACCGAGGGCGGCCTCGACATCGTCGGCGGCCGCGCGCACCTCGCGCCGCGCATCCGCGCCCTCGCGGAGGCCGGCATCCGCGTCTCGCTCTTCGTCGAGCCCGAGCCCGCCGTCATGGACGCCGCCCGCGCCCTCGGGGCGCCCGTCGTCGAGCTGCACACCGGCAGCTACTGCGAGGCGGCTCTGGAGGACGACGACGCCCGGACCGCGCACGAGCTCGCCCGCATCCGGCGCGCGGCGGAGCACGGGGCCGGCCTCGGCCTCGAGATCCACGCGGGCCACGGGCTCACCCTCGGCAGCGTCGGGCCGGTGGCGGCGCTGCCGCAGATCCGGGAGCTGAATATCGGCCATTCCCTGATCGCCGACGCGATCTTCGTGGGGCTCGACCGGGCGGTGCGCGACATGCGGGCCGCCATGGACCGGGCGCGGCACCCATGATCGTCGGGATCGGCTCGGATCTCTGCGACATCCGCCGGATCGCCCGGACCCTGGAGCGGCACGGCGAGCGCTTCACCCACCGGGTCTTCACCGACGGGGAGCGGGCCCGCTGCGACCGCCGGGCCGCCCGCGCCGAGGGCTACGCCCGCCGCTTCGCCGCCAAGGAGGCCTGCGCCAAAGCGCTCGGCACCGGCCTCAGCGCCGGCGTGTTCTGGCGCGACATGGAGGTGGTGAACCTGCCCTCCGGGCAGCCGACCCTGCGGCTCGCGGGCGGCGCGGCCGAGCGGCTCGCGGAACTCCTGCCGGCGGGGCACGCGGCGCGGCTCCACGTGAGCCTCACGGACGATCCGCCGATGGCGCAAGCCTTCGTGATCATCGAGGCCTTGCCGGTCGCTGTCGCCGGTTGAGGCCGCCGTCGCGGATTAGCCAGCGGCGGTCGCGCGTTGCGGGGGGCTCGCGCATGGTCTAGACCGCCGGACACGGCGGACACGATTGCGGCGCATTCCTCGGGACAACCGCACATCAGGCCGCGCGCGGCGGGGCCGCGCCCCGCGGATCGCGGGCGTCGCACCTCAATCGAAGACGGAACGCGCGCGTGGATTACGACGGCAAGCCGCTCAGGAAACCTGCCGACACCGGCACCTGGGCCAGCATCCGCGAGACGCTGAAGGTCGGCATCCAGGCGCTGCTGATCGCCCTCGTGGTGCGGACCCTGCTGTTCCAGCCGTTCAACATCCCGTCCGGCTCGCTGGTGCCGACCCTGCTGATCGGCGACTACCTTTTCGTGTCAAAATATTCTTACGGCTATTCCAAGTACTCGCTGCCGCTCTCGGAGTACATTCCGATCCAGGCCGACGGCCGGATCTGGGGCGCGGACCCGAAGCGCGGCGACATCGCGGTGTTCAAGCTGCCCAAGGACAACTCGACCGACTACATCAAGCGCGTGATCGGCCTGCCGGGCGACAAGATCCAGATGATCGACGGCGTGCTGAACATCAACGGCAAGGCGGTCAAGCGCGAGCGGATCGCCGACTACGAGACCACCGATCCCTACGGCCAGCCGACCAAGGTGCCCCAGTACCTGGAGACCCTGCCCAACGGCGTGGTCCACCGGGTGATCGAGCGCGACGGCGACAACGGCTTCTGGGACAAGACCGAGCTGTACACGGTCCCGCCCGGTCACTTTTTCATGATGGGCGACAACCGCGACAACTCCACCGATTCGCGCGATCTCGCCAATGTCGGCTACGTGCCGTTCGCCAACCTGGTCGGGCGCGCCGAGATGATCTTCTTCTCGATCGACGAGGGTACGCCGGCCTGGCAGGTCTGGAACTGGCCGGCCCACGTGCGCTGGTCGCGCCTGTTCACGACGATCCATTGACCGGCCCGGACTTGGACGACGCCGCGCAGCCCCGGGCCAACGCCCGATCCCGGCGGGCCCACAAGCCGCGCCCGCCGCTGACCGCGCTCGAGGAGCGGATCGGCCACAGCTTCGGCGATCAGGACCTGCTCACCCGCGCGCTGACCCACACCAGCAAGGCGAGCGGCCGGGGCGGCAGCTACCAGCGCCTGGAATTCCTCGGCGACCGCGTGCTCGGGCTCGCGGTCGCCGACCGCCTCTACGGCGCCTTCCCGGAGGCCGACGAGGGCGACCTCTCCCGGCGCCTGGCCGCCCTGGTCCGGCGCGAGACCTGCGCGGCCGTGGCCGCCTCCTGGGAGGTCGGCCCGCACCTGATCCTCGGCCAGGGCGAGGTCATGGGCGGCGGCCGGCGCAACCAGACGATCCTGGCCGACGTCTGCGAGGCGATCCTGGGTGCGATCTACCTCGATGCCGGGTTCGACGCCGCCCGGGCGGTGGTCGAGGCGCATTTCCATCCCGGCGAGCCGACCGCGGCGGCGCGGGGCCGCGACGCCAAATCCGCCCTGCAGGAATGGGCCATGGGTCGCAGCCTGCCGATCCCCACCTATGAGGTGGTGGAGCGCACCGGTCCCGACCACGCGCCCCGGTTCCGCATCGCCGTGCAGGTCGAGGGCCTGGAGCCCGGTCTCGGCGACGGCACGTCGAAGCGGATCGCCGAGCAGGCCGCCGCGCGGGCGCTGATGGAGCGGGAGGGAATCGGGGCCTCCGCGGACGCGGAACCGACGGAGACAGCATGAGCGCGCACGAGCAGGACGATCACGACGCGCAGGACGGACCCGGCATCGCGCCGGCCCGGGACCCCGCGCGCGACCCGTCCACCCTTCCCGGCACGCCCGCCGACGCCCGGGCCGGCTTCGTCGCGCTGATCGGCGTGCCGAATGCCGGCAAGTCGACCCTGCTCAACAACCTCGTCGGCACCAAGGTCTCGATCGTCTCCCGCAAGGTGCAGACGACCCGGGCCCTGGTGCGGGGCATCCTCATCGAGGGCTCGGCCCAGGTCGTGCTGGTCGACACCCCCGGCATCTTCGCGCCCAAGCGCCGCCTCGACCGCGCGATGGTCCACTCGGCCTGGAGCGGCGCGGCCGACGCCGACGCCGTCTGCCTGCTGGTCGACGCGCGCAAGGGTGTCGACGCGGAAGTCGAGGCGGTGCTCGGCCGGCTCGGCGAGGTGAGGCGCGAGAAGCTGCTGATCCTCAACAAGATCGACCTGATCCCGCGCGAGCGGCTGCTCGATCTCGCCGCCAAGCTCAACGCCGCCGCGCCCTTCGCCGAGACCTTCATGATCTCGGCGCTCAACGGCGACGGCGTCGCCGACCTGCGCCGGGCGCTGGCCGCCCGCATGCCGGCGGGCCCGTGGCTGTATCCGGAGGATCAGGTCTCGGACGCGCCCCTGCGCATGCTCGCCGCCGAGATCACCCGGGAGAAGATCTACGACCGGCTGCACGAGGAGCTGCCCTACCGCTCCACGGTGGAGACCGACCAGTGGCAGATCCGGCCCGACGGCTCGGTGCGGATCGAGCAGACGATCTTCGTCGAGCGGGAGAGCCAGCGCTCGATCGTGCTCGGCAAGGGCGGCCAGACCATCCGGTCGATCGGGCAGGCGGCCCGGATCGAGATCGCCGAGGCGGCCGACGCCAAGGTCCACCTGTTCCTGCACGTGAAGGTGCGGGAGAACTGGGCGGACGACCCGGCCCGCTACCGCGAGATGGGCTTGGAATTTCCGCGGGGCTGACGCGCCGGGCCGCGCGGGAGGCTGGGCTTCGCGGCCGGTTCCGGTATAAACGCGGTGTTCCCCCGGATGAATCGAGTCGGGCGCGGGTTTACCCCGCTCCGCCGCGGATTCGCGTTCCGGTTTCGGCACTCCAAATCCCGAATCGTCTATGCGCCACGCCGTCTACGGCCTGCCGCCGGTGGACCTCGCCGAGGTCCCGGGCGACGCCGTCCAGCTCTCCCCGTTGATCCCCGGCGCCGCGCGGCTCGAGGATCTGTCCGAGAACAGTCTCGACTCGGCTACCGTGCTGGCGCCGCCCGGGACGGTCGAGCGGCGCTACGTGCTGGCCCAGGTGCTGCGCGCCCTCGGGCCGGGCGGCCGCATGGTCGCCCTGGCGCCCAAGGATCGCGGCGGCACACGCCTCGCCAAGGAGCTGACGACCTTCGGCTGCGCGGCCGCGGACCAGCCGCGCCGGCACCACCGGATCTGCACGGCGGAGCGGCCGACGGCGCCGGCCGGCCTCGCCGAGGCGATCGACGAGGGCGGCCCGCGCCACGTCGACAACCTCGCCCTGTGCACGCAGCCCGGCATCTTCTCGTGGGACCGGCTCGATCCGGGCACGGCGCTGCTGCTCGCGAACCTCCCGGCCCTCAAGGGTCGCGGCGCCGATTTCGGCTGCGGGCTCGGGATCCTCTCGCGGGCCGTCCTGGGCTCCGAGGCCGTGACCGCCCTGACCCTGCTGGAGATCGACCGGCGCGCCGTCGAGATGGCCCGCCGCAACGTCGCCGACCCGCGGGCGACGATCCTCTGGGCGGATATCCGGGCCTCCGGCGCCGTGCCGGATCACCTCGATTTCGTCGTCACGAACCCGCCGTTCCACGAGGGCGGCAGCGAGGACCAGGCGCTCGGCCGGGCCTTCATCGCGCGGGCCGCCGAGGCCCTGCGCCCCGGGGGGGCGCTGTGGCTCGTGGCCAACGCGCACCTGCCCTACGAGGCGAGCCTGCGCGAGGCGTTCCGGCACGTCGCGGTGGCCGTCCAGGCGAACGGCTACCGGGTCTACGAGGCCCGCCGGTGAGCGCGCCGCTTCCATGAGCGCGGCGCGATCCGTCCGCCTGGACAAGCTCCTCGCCAATCTCGGCTACGGCTCGCGCCGCGAGATCCAGGCGCTCGCCCGCGCCGGCGCGATCCGCCTCGACGGCGCGGAGCTCGCGGAGGCCGGCGACCGGATCGCCCTCGCGCCGGACCTGCCGGAGCGCCTCACGATCGACGGCGAGGCCCTGGACCCGCTCCCCGGCCTGTGCCTGATGCTGCACAAGCCGCTGGGCGTCACCTGCTCGCACAAGGAGGCGGGTCCGCTGGTCTACGGGCTGCTCCCCGAGCGCTGGCGCCGCCGCGACCCGCCGCTCTCCACGGTCGGGCGCCTCGACAAGGAGACGTCGGGCCTGCTGCTGCTGACCGACGACGGGGCGCTCCTGCACCGGATCATCAGCCCGAAGGCCCAGGTGGCGAAGCGCTACCGCGTGACCCTCGACCGGCCGCTGACCGGCCGCGAGGCGGAGGTGTTCGCCGCGGGGACGCTCGTGCTGGAGGGCGAGGAGCGCCCGCTCCTGCCGGTGCGGCTCGACGTCGAGGATGCCACGCGCTGCGCGGTGACGCTGACGGAGGGCCGCTACCACCAGGTCCGCCGGATGTTCGCCGCCGTCGGCAACCACGTCGCGGCGCTGCACCGGGACCGGGTCGGCGGTCTCGCTCTGCCGGCGGACCTGCCGGCGGGGGCGTACCGGGTGATGACGGCCGACGACGTGGCGGCGGTGTTCGCGGGCGGGTGATCCGGGCTGCGCGCCTGTCAGTGCGGCGCCCGGGCGAGGGCGACGACCGCGCCGATCACAGCGAGTGTCTGGAAGCCGATCAGGCCCGCCACCCAGCGCACGATTTCGGACCGCGTATCCGCCAGCCCGGCGCGCAGATCCGCCTTCGTGACGAGATCGCCCTGCAACGCTTCCGCCATGGCATCGGCCATGCCCTCCGCCTGTTCCGGGGAGAGCTTGGCCTTCTCCCGGAGGGTCCGGGCGAATTTCAGGGTGTCGAAGGCGACCGCCGCCATGGTTCGAACTCTCGCGAGGCGAGCCCGCGTGTTGCAGCGGTCTGAACACAGGCTGTGATTGAGGGTTGGCCCGCGCCGCCCCGCCGCTTCTTGCCTTCGGACCCGCCCTCTGCTAAGCGCCCGCCCATCCCACACGCGGAGCCGGCCTCATGCCTGAATGAGGCGTTTCCGGTGGTCGTCCGAACTCTCGGCCGACCGCATCCCTCCGCGGCGGATATAACCGGAGAGCACAAGAGCCATGGCCGTCGATTTCTCTATGCGTCAGCTCCTCGAGGCGGGCGCCCATTTCGGTCACCAGTCCCACCGCTGGAACCCGAAGATGCAGCCGTACATCTTCGGCACCCGCAACAACATCCACATCATCGACCTCGCCCAGACCGTGCCGGCGCTGCACCAGGCGCTTCAGGCGGTGAGCGACACCGTCGCCAAGGGCGGCCGCGTGCTGTTCGTCGGCACCAAGCGCCAGGCGGCCGACACGATCGCCGAGGCGGCCAAGCGTTCGGCCCAGTACTACGTCAACTCCCGCTGGCTGGGCGGCATGCTCACCAACTGGAAGACCATCTCGGGCTCGATCTCGCGCCTGCGCAAGGTCACCGAGACGCTGGAGACCGGCGGCCCGGGCCTGACCAAGAAGGAGCGCCTGATGCTCTCCCGTGAGAAGGAGAAGCTCGAGAAGGCGCTCGGCGGCATCAAGGACATGGGCGGCGTGCCGGACCTGCTGTTCGTGATCGACACCAACAAGGAGCAGCTGGCGATCAAGGAGGCGAACCGCCTCGGCATCCCGGTGGCCGCCATCGTCGACACCAACTGCAACCCGGACGGCATCAGCTACATCGTCCCGGCCAACGACGACGCCGGCCGCGCGATCGCGCTGTACTGCGACCTGATCGCCAAGGCCGCCATCGACGGCATCTCGCGCGCCCAGGGCTCGTCGGGCATGGATATCGGCGCCTCCGAGGAGCCGATGGCCGAGGAGCTGCCGGCGAACGACGACGCGGCCGTCACGGTCGAGTCCGATGCCCTCGACCCGGCCGACGTGGCGATGCTCGCCGAGTCGACCGAGCACTTCGAGCTGCTCGCCGCCCCGCGCGG
Source organism: Methylobacterium sp. 13MFTsu3.1M2 (assembly GCF_900112625.1). Lineage (NCBI taxonomy): Bacteria > Pseudomonadati > Pseudomonadota > Alphaproteobacteria > Hyphomicrobiales > Methylobacteriaceae > Methylobacterium > Methylobacterium sp. 13MFTsu3.1M2. The sequence goes on along the minus strand of NZ_FOMM01000010.1, from coordinate 224,577 downwards.
CGCGCCGGACGACCTGACCAAGCTCAACGGCGCCGGCCCGCAGATCGTGCAGAAGCTCAACGACGCCGGCATCTACCACTACTGGCAGCTCGCCGCGATGACCCCCGAGGACGTCGCCAAGGTCGATGCCGACCTGAAGCTCAACGGCCGCATCGACCGCGACTCGTGGGTCTCGCAGGCCCGCGGCTTCGTCGAGGCCGCCGCCGCGGCCTGATCCAACGGGGCTTCGCGGCGGCACCGTCATCGGGCCGTCGCGGATCCAGGCATACCGGGCCCGGCCGCTCACCCGCGCGCCGGGCCTCTCGCATCCAGACCACACGAAAGGGACCGCCATGGCCAACATCACCGCCGCGATGGTGAAGGAGCTCCGGGAGAAGACCGGCGCCGGCATGATGGACTGCAAGGGCGCGCTCAACGAGACGCAGGGCGACATCGAGGCCGCCGTCGACTGGCTGCGCAAGAAGGGTCTCGCCAAGGCCGCCAAGAAGGCCGGCCGCGTCGCCGCCGAGGGCCTCGTCGCCGTCGAGTCCGCCGGCCGCCACGCCGCCGTGGTCGAGGTGAACTCCGAGACCGACTTCGTCGCCCGCAACGACGCCTTCCAGGCCTTCGCCCGCGAGGCCGCCAAGATCGCGCTCAACACCGACGGCACGCTCGAGGGCCTCCAGGCCGCCCATTTCCCGGGCGCCACCGAGACCGTCTCGGAGAAGCTGCAGGCCCTGATCGCCACCATCGGCGAGAACATGAACCTGCGCCGGGTGACCAAGCTCGAGGTCAAGAAGGGCGTCATCGCCTCCTACGTGCACAACCAGATCTCCGAGGGCCTCGGCAAGATCGGCGTGCTCGTGGCGCTCGAGTCCGAGGGCGACGTCGACGCGCTCTCGGCGCTGGGCCGCCAGATCGCCATGCACATCGCGGCGACCAACCCGGTGGCGCTGGACGCCTCGGGCGTCGACGCCGCCACGGTGGAGCGCGAGTCGAACATCCTGCGCGAGAAGAACGCCGGCAAGCCGGACCACGTGATGGCCAAGATCGTCGAGAGCGGCCTGAAGAGCTACTACAAGGAGGTCACCCTCCTCGAGCAGCCCTTCGTGCACGACGGCTCCAAGACTGTGAGCCAGGTCCTCAAGGAGGCCGGCTCCAAGGTCGGCGGCCCCGTGACCCTGACGGGCTTCGTCCGCTACGCGCTGGGCGACGGCATCGAGAAGGAAGAGGGTCCGGACTTCGCCACCGAGGTCGCCCAGCAGGCTGGCCGCGCCTGACACCGACCGCGAACGCCCGGTTTGCCGGGCCGTCATCGTGAGATCAGCCCCGTCCGGCACGCGCCGGGCGGGGCTTCGCGTTTCCGGAGGCGCCCGATCGATCCGCGCGGGGTCGTGTTGCGCCGCACACCCCGCCGTGCGGCGCCGCGCTAAGTTCCGGGCATGCCTCTGAAGCCCTTCTCCTACCTCATGATCGGCGTGTTCGCCTCCGGCCTCGCCATGACCGTCTTCGGCGCCGTCGGCGTCCTCGCCGGCAGCTGAGAACGAGCGCCGGCGCTCCGGACCCGGACCGCGGCGGCGGCGCAGACGTCCTCCCCGGGCGCACGTCTCTCGCACGTCGCTCGCGCGCCGGTAGCATTTCGGCCCACGATCCCCGCCGGATCCGGGCCTGGCCCCTCGACGGCGCTCGGGCGGTTGACGTAGAAGCCTCCCCGCTCACGCGATGCGGGATGGAGCCGGGGGCCCAGATGCCGGAGACGACGCCGTTTCGCCGTATCCTCGTGAAGCTGTCGGGGGAGGCGCTCGCCGCTCCCGACGGCTACTGGTTGCATCCGCCGACGCTGGCGGCGCTCGCCGAGGACATCGCCCGCACGATCGAGTCGGGCGCCGAGATCGCCATCGTGGTGGGCGGCGGCAACATGATCCGCGGCGCGCGGATCTCCGCGGCCGGCTGGATCGACCGGGCGACCGGGGATTCGCTCGGCATGATGGCCACGGTGATGAACTCGCTGGCGATCGAGACGGCGCTCAACGCCGCGGGCGTGCAGGCGCGGACCATGTCGGCGGTGTCGATGCCGACCATCTGCGAGACCTACGCCCGCCAGCCGGCCCTGCACCATCTGGACAAGGGCCAGGTCGTCGTCCTCGCCGGCGGCACCGGCAACCCGTTCTTCACCACCGACACCGCCGCGGTGCTGCGCGCCGCCGAGCTGCGCTGCGACGCGGTCCTCAAGGCGACGCAGGTGGACGGCGTCTACTCGGCGGATCCGAAGAAGGATCCGAGCGCCACGCGCTACGACCGCATCACCCACGACGAGGCGATCGCCCGCGACCTGAAGGTAATGGACACCGCCGCCTTCGCGCTGGCCCGGGAGAGCCGCCTGTCGATCGTGGTCGGCTCGCTCCACCCGCCGAGCTCGATCGCCGCGATCCTGTCGGGCGACGCGCCCTCGACCCTCGTGGCGCCCTGACGCGCGGCACGACCGGGCCGCGACCGTTTGCGGCCCTGAAAAAATTCGTCCATTGAGGCCGCGACTGCCCGCGCCGGGCTCAAGACCACGTCAGACGTCTCGGGACGACCCTCATGGCCACACCGGAATTCGATCTCAACGACATCAAGCGCCGCATGCAGGGCGCTGTGTCCTCGCTCTCGAAGGATCTCGGCTCGCTGCGCACCGGGCGCGCCACGCCGTCGCTCCTCGACCCGATCCAGGTCGACGCCTACGGCTCGATGATGCCGATGGCCCAGGTCGCCACCGTCAGCGTGCCGGAACCGCGGCTCCTGTCAATCTCGGTCTGGGACCGCAGCATGGTCACGGCCGTCGAGAAGGCGATCCGCGAATCCGACCTCGGCCTCAACCCGCAGACCGAGGGGCAGACCATCCGGCTCCGTATCCCCGAGATGAACGAGCAGCGCCGCAAGGAGATGGTCAAGGTCGCCCACAAGTACACCGAGGAGGCCCGCGTCGCCGTGCGCCACGTGCGCCGGGACGGCCTCGACCATCTCAAGAAGCTCCTGAAGGACAGCGCCATCTCGGAGGATGACGAGAAGCGTCAGGCCACCGACGTGCAGAAGGCGACCGACCAGTACATCGCCGAGATCGACGGCGTGCTGGCGTCCAAGGAGAAGGAGATCATGCAGGTCTGAGGCGAAGGGCAGGACGCGCGTGACCTCCGCCGCCGCACCGGCCGCGCGTCCCTCGGGACGGCGCGAGCTGTGGCTGCGCGTCGCCTCGGGCCTCGTGCTCGGCGCCGGCGTGCTGGCCGCTCTGGTCTATGGCGGCTGGCCCTTCGCGGGGATCTGGCTCGCCGCCGGCATCGTCGGCTTCGCCGAGTGGATGGTGATGAGCCGCACCGAGCCCCGCGAGGTGCTGATCGCGCTGGGCGCGGCGACGCTCGGCGCCCTGCTGCTCTGCCAGCGCGGCGGCGCCCCGACGCCGGCCTGCCTCGCGGTCCTGCTGCTCGGCGCCGCGGCCTGCGCCACGGTGGCGCGGACCGGACGGGGCCGGCTCCGCGCCTTCCTCGGCGTGCTCGGCGCGGCGGCGATCGCGGCGGTGCCGGTGGCCCTGCGCGACGACCCCGCCATCGGCCTCGTCGGGCCGGCCTGGATGTTCGCGGTGGTCTGGTCCACCGACATCGCGGCCTACTTCGCCGGCCGGAAGATCGGCGGCCCCAAGCTGATGCCCCGGGTCTCGCCCAACAAGACGTGGTCGGGCGCCCTCGGCGGTCTCGTCGGCGCGGTCGCCGCTGGGACGCTGGTCCCGGTGGTCGCCGACCTCGCCGGGATGACCCTGCCCAGCGCCGCCTCTCTCCCGGTCGTGGCGGGCGTGAGCGCGCTCGCCTCGGTGCTGAGTCAGGCCGGCGACCTGATCGAATCCGGCCTGAAGCGCCATTACGGCGTCAAGGATTCGGGCAAGATCATCCCCGGCCATGGCGGCGTCATGGACCGGCTCGACGGATTCTTCGCGGTCGCCGTGCTGGCGGCCGTCTATCTCGCCCTGCGCGGCGGCGGTCTGATCACGTGACGATGAGGGAGTTGAATCCGTGACCCAGGTCGTCACCGTCTTCGGCGCCACCGGCTCGATCGGCCGCTCCACCGCCGACCTCCTGGCGCAGCACGCCGACCGGTTCCGCGTCGGGGCCCTGGTCGGCGGCAAGGATCCCGTCGCCCTGGCCAAGGTCGCCCGGGAGCTCAACGCCTCGTTCGCGGCGCTCGCCGACGAGGCCGCCGGCCCGGCGCTGGCCGAGGCCCTGTCGGGCTCCGGCATCCCGAGCGGGGCGGGGGAGGCGGCCGTCATGGAGGCCGCCGCCCGCGACGCCGACATCGTCGTCGCCGCCGTGAGCGGGGCGGCCGGGCTGAAATCGACCCACGCCGCCCTCCGGCTCGGCCGCAAGGTCGCGCTCGCCAACAAGGAGAGCCTGGTCTGCGCCGGCGACGCCTTCATGCGCGACGCCGCCCGCTACGGCGCCACGATCCTGCCGATGGATTCCGAGCACGACGCGCTGAGCCAGGCGCTGGCCGGCCGGCCGCTCGCCGACGTCCGCACCATGATGATCACGGCCTCGGGCGGCCCGTTCCGGACCTGGACCCGCGAGCGGATCGCCGCCGCCTCCGCGGCCGAGGCCGCCGCCCATCCGACCTGGTCGATGGGCATGAAGATCAACATCGATTCGGCGAGCCTGATGAACAAGGGGCTCGAGCTGATCGAGGCGCACCACCTGTTCGGCATCGAGCCCGAGCGCCTCGACGTGGTCGTGCACCCGCAATCGGTGATCCACGGCCTGGTCTACTGGCTCGACGGGGCGGTGACCGCCGAGCTGGCGCTGCCCGACATGCGCGTGCCGATCTCGCACTGCCTCGGCCTCGGCGACCGGCTGACGATCGAGCGGGGCCGGCCCCTCGACCTCGTGAAGCTCGGCTCGCTGACCTTCGAGGCCGCGGACGAGGCGCGTTTCCCGTGCCTGCGGATCGCCCGCGCGGCCCTGGCCGCCGGCGGCGCGGCGCCCACCGTGATGAACGCCGCCAACGAGATCGCGGTGGCGGCCTTCATCGCCGGCCGGATCGGCTTCTACGGGATCAGCGATCTGGTCGAGCGCGCCTGCACCCACTTCGCCGGCCAGTACCGGGCCGCGCCCGCCGACGTCGACGAGGCGCTCGCCATCGACGCCCACGTGCGGATCTGGAGCGCCGAGGCCCTGCCGGAGCTGCGCGCCGCCGGCTGAGCCGTCATTGCGAGCGCAGCGAAGCAACCTAGGGCGGCGCAACATTCTGCGAGCGTGGCGCCGCTGGACTGCTTCGCTGCGCTCGCAGAGACGTTTCCCGCCTGAGCCGCGCCTCAGCGCGCGGGGCCGTACCCGGCCAGGAACACCCGCACCGCCTCGTCGACCTGATAGCGCATCTCGGCCTCGCCGGCGATGCCGCCCGCCGCGAACAGCAGGCGGGTCAGCAGACCCGCCTGGCAGAGATGCAGGAAGTGCCGGGCCGCGAGCTCGGTGTCGGCGATCGTCAGGCGTCCCGCCTGGACCTGCGCGTCGAGGTAGCGCGAGAGGCGCTCGACGCCGCAGGCCGGACCGGCCTGGTAGTAGACCTGCCCGAAGCGCGGAAACTTCTCGCTCGCGCCGATGACCATGCGGACCAGCGAGACGTGCGCCGGCCGGCACATCTCGGTCAGGAAGCTGCTTCCGAGCCGGGTCAGGACGCCCGGCACGTCGGGATCGTCCGCGTCCAGGGTGAACAGGGCCTCGGCGAGGCTGGCCTTCTCCTGAATGGTCAGCGCCTCGAACAGGTCCTCCTTGTTCTCGAAGTAGACGTAGAGCGTGCCCTTCGAGACCCCGGCCGCCCGCGCGATCTCGCCCATGCTGGCGCCGTCGAACCCCGCCGCCAGGAACACCGTCCGCGCGCCCTCGAGGATCTGCTGCCGCTTGTCGCCCTCGTGCTGGGCCTGACCCCGCTCCAACGCTGCACCCTGAGCCATGATCCCGCTCCGCACCGTGACACCGTCACGCTTGACCGAACCGTTCGGTCAAAATAACCTGCGGCTTCTTCGGGGGCGCGTCAAGCCGTGCCTCGTTATTGACCGAACGGTTCGGTCATTGATGTCGAGGCGCTGATATGTCCCTTCGCGAGGACGCCGATCGGCCGAATTCCGGTCTCGATGCCGCTATTGAGTCCCGAATCGAGGCCGGGGACGAGGCGCGCGCCGAGCGCACGGCGCCGGCCGCGCCGGCCCCCGCCGCGGCGTCCCTGCCGACGCCCGTGCCGGTCGAGGCGCCGCCCGCTCGCAAGCGCTCCGTGAAGCGGCTCGTCCTGCTCGGACTGCTGGCGGCCGCCCTCGGCGGCGGCGCGTATCAGGGATGGCAGTGGTGGACCGTCGGGCGGTTCTTCGTCTCGACCGACGACGCCTACGTCCAGGCCGACATCTCGGTCCTGGCGGCCAAGATCCCGGGCTATCTCCAGTCGGTGCCGGTCGTGAACGGCCTCGCGGTGAAGAAGGGCGACGTCATCGCCAAGCTCGACGACGGCGACTACCGCCTCGCGCTGCAGGCGGCGCAGGACAAGCTCGCCACCCAGGAGAGCACGATCGCGCGGATCGGCCGGCAGGCCGAGGCTGCGCAGGCCCAGGTCGCCCAGGCCGCCGCGCAGCTCGACGCGACCCGCGCCGACGCCGTCCGCGCCCAGGCCGACTTCGCCCGGTCGACGCAGATGCAGGCGGATTACGTCGCCAAGTCGCGCATCGACCAGACCCGCGCCGACCGCGACCGCACCGAGGCGTCCGTCAAGGCCATGGAGGCCGGCCTCCTCGCGGCCCGCGCCAACGTCGACGTCCTCCAGGCGCAGAAGCGCGAGGCGGAGAGCCTCGCGGCGGAACTCCGCACCGCCGTCGACCGGGCCCGGCGCGACCTCGACTTCACGGCGATCCGCGCGCCCTTCGACGGGGTGGTCGGCAACAAGGCCGTCGAGGCCGGCGCCTATGTCGGGCCCGGCACGCGGATCGCCGCCCTGGTCCCGCTCCAGAGCGTCCGGATCGACGCGAACTTCAAGGAGACCCAGGTCGAGCGCATGCGTCCCGGCCAGCCGGTGACCGTGACGGTCGACGCCTATCCGGACCGCGAGATCCACGCCGTGGTGGAATCGTTCTCGCCGGCCTCCGGCTCGGTGTTCAGCCTGCTGCCGCCCGACAACGCCACCGGCAACTTCACCAAGATCGTCCAGCGCCTGCCCGTGCGGGTGCGCGTGCCCGAGGAGGTCGCCCGCGAGGGCCTGCTGCGGCCGGGCCTGTCGGCGGTGGTCCGGGTCGATACCCGCACCGGCGCGGACCGCTCCGTCCTCGACCGCGCCTCCGCGCCGCGGCCGGTCAGCACCGCGAGCCGCTGAGACCGGCGATGGCCGCCAGTGCCGCCCTCGCGCCCGGCGCGCCGATCCGCGCCGCCGAGCCGCCCCTCGACCGCCGCCGCATGGTGGCGTTCGTCTGCATGGTCTTCGGCATGTTCATGGCGATCCTGGACATCCAGATCGTCTCGGCCTCCCTGAACGAGATCCAGGCCGGGCTCTCGGCCTCCGGCGACGAGATCCCCTGGGTCCAGACCAGCTACCTGATCGCCGAGGTCATCTCGATCCCGCTCTCCGGCACCCTGTCGCGGGTGCTCTCGACGCGCTGGATGTTCGCCATCTCGGCGGGCGGCTTCACCCTGATGAGCCTGATGTGCGCCACCTCCTCGTCGATCGGCGAGATGATCGTCTGGCGGGCGCTCCAGGGCTTCATCGGCGGCGGCATGATCCCGACCGTCTTCGCCGCGGCCTTCACGATCTTCCCGCCCTCGAAGCGGACCATCGTCTCGCCGATGATCGGCCTCGTGGCGACGCTGGCGCCGACGATCGGGCCGACGGTGGGCGGCTACCTGACCGACCTGATGTCCTGGCACTGGCTGTTCCTGATCAACGTCGTGCCGGGCATCTTCGTGACGGTCTCGACCTGGATCCTGGTCGATTTCGACGAGCCCAATTACGGCCTGATCCGGTCGTTCGACTGGGCCGGACTCGCCTTCATGGCCGGCTTCCTCGGCTGCCTCGAATACGTGCTGGAGGAGGGACCCAACCACGACTGGCTGCAGGACGAGGCGGTCTTCGCCTGTGCGGTCGTCTGCGGGACGTCGGCGCTGCTGTTCTTCTGGCGGGTGTTCACGGCGAAGCAGCCGATCGTCGATCTCAGGGCCTTCTCGGACCGGAACTTCGCCAGCGGCTGCGTGGCGAGCTTCGTGCTGGGCATCGGCCTCTACGGGCTGACCTACATCTACCCGGTCTACCTCGCCCGGGTGCGCGGCTACTCGGCGCTGATGATCGGCGAGACGATGTTCGTCTCCGGCCTGTGCATGTTCGCCACCGCGCCGATCGCCGGCCGGCTCTCGGGCAAGGTCGATCCCCGGATCATGATGGGGATCGGCTTCGTCGGCTTCGCCTGCGGCACGTGGATCGTCACGGGCCTCACCAAGGACTGGGACTTCTATGAGCTGCTCGTGCCGCAGATCCTGCGCGGCTGCTCGCTGATGCTGTGCATGATCCCGATCAACAACATCGCGCTGGGCACGCTGCCGCCGGCGCGGATGAAGAACGCCTCGGGGCTGTTCAACCTGACCCGCAACCTCGGCGGCGCGGTCGGGCTCGCGCTGATCAACACGATCCTCAACGACCGCTGGGACCTGCACCTCGCCCGGCTGCACGAGCGCTTCACCTGGGCGAACACGGCCGCGCTGGAGCGGCTAGACGCGATGCAGCGCGGCTTCGACGCCTACGGCAGCGCCGCCTCCGACATGGCGCTGAAGGCGATGACCAACACGGTGCGGATGCAGGGCCTCGTCATGGCCTTCGAGGACGTGTTCCTGTCCCTCACCGTCCTGTTCCTCGCGATGGCCTGCGCGGTCCCCATGATCCGGCGGCCGAAGGCCGGCGCGGGCGGGGGCGGCGGCCACTGACGGGCGGTCCCCGACGAGCGGGACCGCCCCCGCGCGATCGTCCGGTGCGGAATCGGACGGCGCGTGCGACCTTCCGCGGCCGGGCCGCAGGATTGCGTTGGCGGTCGGCACCGCCGATCTGCTAGACAGGGCGGATGGCCGGCCCGAGAAGCCGGCGCCGAGACGGCCAGGATACGGCTTATGGACTTCCTCAACGCGATGGGCGGAACCGCCGGCGGTTTCTTCGGCGCCGTGATCCCGTTCCTGTTCGTGCTCACCGTCGTGGTGTTCGTGCACGAGATGGGCCACTTCCTGGTCGGGCGCTGGTGCGGGGTCGGCGTGCACGCCTTCTCGCTCGGCTTCGGTCCCGAGCTGTTCGGGTTCAACGACCGGCGCGGCACCCGCTGGAAGGTCTGCGCGATCCCGCTCGGCGGCTACGTGAAGTTCCACGGCGACGTGAACGGCGCCAGCATGCCCGATCCCGAAGCGGTCGCCCGGATGAGCCCGCACGAGCGGGCGATCAGCTTCCCGACCCAGCCCGTGTCCAAGCGCGCCGCGATCGTCGCCGCGGGCCCGGTGGCCAACTTCATCCTGGCGATCCTGCTCTTCGCGGGCGCCATCTGGCTCGGCGGCCGCTACGAGCTGCCCGCCCGGGTCTCGTCGGTGGAGCCGAACAGCGTCGCCGCCCAGGCCGGCTTCCAGCCCGGCGACGTGATCACCGCGATCGACGGCGAGAAGATCGGCGACTTCAACGCCATGTACCGCACGGTGACCGGCAGCGCCGGGACGCCGCTGACCTTCACGGTCGAGCGCAACGACCAGCCCATCACCATCCAGGCGACGCCGGCCACCTTCGAGGAGAAGACGCCGTTCGGCCGCCACCGGATCGGCCGGCTCGGCATCCGCTCGCCCGCGGGCTCGGAGGCGCGGCTCGTGCAGTACGGGGCGCTCGACTCGCTCAATCTCGGCGTGAAGGAGACCTACTTCGTCGTCGAGCGCACCTTCTCGTATCTCGGCAAGCTCGTGACCGGGCGGGAATCCGCCGACCAGCTCTCGGGCCCGATTGGCATCGCCCGCGTCTCCGGCGAGGTCGCCAAGACCGGCGGCGTCGGCGGCCTGGTCGGGCTGATCGCCCTGCTCTCCGTCTCGATCGGCCTGCTCAACCTGTTCCCGGTGCCGCTGCTCGATGGCGGCCACCTGCTGTTCTACGCCTTCGAGGTGGTGCGCGGCCGCCCGCTCAGCGAGCGGGCCCAGGAGATCGGCTTCCGCATCGGCCTCGCCCTGGTGCTGATGCTGATGCTGTTCGCCGCCTGGAACGACATCCTCAACCTCGGCGCCTCCTGGCGGAACACCTGATCCGGGGCCGGCGGGGATCCGAGGATCGCCGCCGGATCTCCACCGGAAACGCTGCCCCAATCCCGCCGCGATCTCGCCCGGACACCGCCCGGATGACGCCGCGCCGACGCGCCGAAACAGGGTTAACGGGACCTTCACGCGACCGCGAGCGGCGCGGAAAAGGGCCGGTCGCTCAGGCGTTTACGGCGCGTTCACCATGATCCGCGGTTTGCCCGTAAGCTGACCGCACCGTTAAGTGGCGCGAAGGCCACGACCCCCCAAAATCCCCTGACGATGGCCTCCCGCGCGTTTGCTTGGCAGGGGAATCCCGCTAAGAGCTACGCTTGGACCGAAGCCACGCTTGGACCAGGTGACGGGACGGCCGATCAACGGTCGCCCGTGACGGGCTAACCCCCGCGACCAGAACAGAAACGGGCGATTGCATGATGTCGTTGACGGGGAAGCCCCGACGTAAGTCGGTGCGGAAAACCATCGTCCTAGTCACTGCCGGTCTGGGTGTCGTCCTGAGCGGGGCTGCCCAGGCGCAGCAGATCGTCGTCCAGGGCAACCAGCGCGTCGATGCCGACACGATCCGGTCCTACGTGACCGGGACGGCGTCCGGCTCCGCCGAGGAGGCCCGCCGCAACCTGCTCGCTAGCGGGATGTTCTCCGACGTGAAGGTCGCCCAGTCGGGTGGCCGCACGGTGGTGACCGTCCGCGAGAACAACCTGATCAACCGCGTGGTCTTCGAGGGCAACAAGAAGATCGAGAAGGCCACCCTGGAAGGGGTGGTCGAGGCCAAGTCCCGCGGGCCCTACAGCGAGGCGATCATCAACGCCGACCTCGCGCGCATCCGCGACGTCTACAAGCGCTTCGGCCGCGGCACCGCCAAGGTGACCTACCGGACCGTCGACCTGCCCAACGGCCGCGTCGACGTGATCTACCAGATCGACGAGGGCGACAAGACCGGCATCCTCTCGATCAACTTCGTCGGCAACAACGCCTACTCGGAGCGGACGCTGAAGGGGCTGATGAGCTCCTCGGAGATGAACTTCCTGTCGTTCATCAAGACCTCCGACGTCTACGATCCCGACCGCATCACCAACGACCTCGACCAGGTCCGCCGCTACTACCTGAAGAACGGCTACGCCGACTTCCAGGTGGTCAGCGCCGACGCGCGCTACGTCGAGGGCGACAAGTCCGGCTACGTCATCACCATCACGGTGAGCGAGGGCGAGCAGTACCGGGTCGGCGCCGTCCAGGTGGATTCCCGCCTGCCGGGCCTCGACACCGCGAAGCTCGACAGCGACATCGCCACCTCCGTGGGCGACGTCTACAACGCCGACGACGTCGAGAAGACGCTCAACAACGTCACCCGCCAGGTCAACCGCGCTGGCTACCCGTTCGCGCAGGTCCGCCCGACCGGCCAGCGCGACCCGGCGAGCCACCAGGTCTCCCTGGGCTTCGTGGTCGAGGACGGCCCGCACGTCTACGTCGAGCGCATCAACATCCGCGGCAACACCCGCACCCGCGACTACGTCATCCGCCGCGAGCTCGATATCGCGGAGGGCGATGCCTACAACCGCGTGCTGACCGACCGCGCCGAGCGGCGCCTGAACGGCCTTGGCTTCTTCAAGAAGGTCCGCTTCTCGAACGAGCCGGGCTCGGCCCCGGACCGGGTGGTCATCAACATCGACGTCGAGGATCAGCCCACGGGTTCGTTCTCGGTGGCGGGCGGCTACTCCACCCAGGACGGCATCATCGGCGAGGTCTCGGTCTCCGAGTCGAACTTCCTCGGCCGTGGCCAGTACGTCCGGCTCGCCGGCACGGGCGGCCAGTACTCGCGCGGCGTCGACTTCTCGTTCACCGAGCCGTACTTCCTCGGCTACCGCCTCGCGGCGGGCTTCGATGCCTTCTACAAGTACTCCGACCTGACCCGGTACTCGCGCTACGAGACCACGGTGTACGGCGGTCAGCTGCGCCTCGGCCTGCCGATCACCGAGGAGTTCGGCATCACGCTGCGCTACTCGCTGTACAACACCGAGCTGAAGGTGCCGAACACCCTCAAGCGGCCGTACAACGACTGCTCGATCCCGATCCCCGGCTACACCGCCACCTACGCGGCGGGCACGATCGACCCGAACACCGGCCGCAACATCGGCGGCCAGTCGATCTACCCGAACTGCGCGTATGACGGCGAGGCCTCGATCGCCATCAAGGGCTCGCAGGGCAACACGCTGACCTCGCTGGCCGGCCTGACGCTCGCCTACTCGACCCTCGACGTGATCGGCGCGCCCCGCAACGGTCTCTACGCCGAGCTGAAGCCCGACGTCGCGGGCCTGGGCGGCGACTCCAAGTTCTTCCGCGTGACCGCCGACGCGCGGTACTACAAGGAGATCTTCGAGGACGTTGTCGGCTTCATCCGCTTCCAGGGCGGCCACATCTCGTCGCTCAACAACGACCCGCTGCGGGTGACCGACCAGTTCTTCCTCGGCCCGTCGCTGGTCCGCGGCTTCGCGCCGAACGGCATCGGTCCGCGCGACGTCGGCATCGCCGACGCCCGCTCGAACGCCATCGGCGGCTCGACCTACGTCGGCGGCACCCTCGAAGTGCAGTTCCCGCTGCCCCTCGTTCCGCGGGATCTGGGCCTGAAGGGCGCGCTCTTCGCCGATGCCGGCACGCTGTTCGGTTATCACGGCCAGCGGAACTTCAACGTGAACGGCGACGCCTTCATCAACGGCATCTCGCCGACGACCGGGAAGTGCAACTTCAACGCCTTCACGATCGGCGTGGAGCCGGAATGCGTGAACGTCCGCGACACGGCGGCGATCCGCTCCTCGATCGGCGCGTCCATCCTGTGGAACTCGCCGCTCGGCCCGATCCGGTTCGACTACGCCTACGCTCTGTCCAAGGACGAGGGTCAGAAGGTGTTCGTCCCGATCCTCGGCAAGTTCGGCCATATCGGCGCGGATCAGGTCCAGGCCTTCCGCTTCTCCGGCGGCTCGCGCTTCTGATAAAAAACACGCGCGCCGGCCGGATTCTCCCGGCCGGCGCGTTGTCGGACATGACAGATCCCGTCTTCTTCACCGCCGCCACCGGCCTCACCCTGGCCGAGATCGCGGCCGCCGCCGGCCTCGGCCTCCCCGAGGGAGCGGATCCGGATCGCCGGTTCAGCGGCGCGGCCTCCCTGGAGAGTGCCGGTCCGGACCACCTCGCCTACATGGACAATGCCCGCTACGGCGACGCCCTCGCGGCGACGCGTGCGGGCGTGTGCCTCATCTCGCCCCGCTTCGCGGCGCGCTGCCCCGCCGGGACCGTCGCCCTCGTCAGCCGCGATCCCTACCGCGTCTACGCGGCCCTGCTCGGCCGCCTGCACCCGGACGCGCTGCGTCCCGGTTCCCAGTTCGCGGTCCGCGGCGTCGCCTCCGGCGCCCACGTCCATCCCGAGGCCCGGCTCGAGGACGGGGTCACGGTCGATCCCGGCGCGGTGATCGGGCCGGGAGCCGAGATCGGCGCCGGCACGGTGATCGGGCCGAACGCCGTCATCGGGCCGGGCGTCCGGATCGGGCGCGACTGCGCGATCGGCGCGGCCACGACCCTCAGCCACGCCCTCCTCGGCAACCGGGTGATCCTGCATCCGGGGGCCCGGCTCGGACAGGACGGGTTCGGCTTCGCCATGGGCGCCACCCACCTCAAGGTGCCGCAAGTCGGGCGGGTGATCGTGCAGGACGACGTCGAGATCGGTGCCAACACCACGGTCGACCGGGGCGCCTCGCGCGACACGGTGATCGGGGAGGGCACCAAGATCGACAACCTCGTGCAGATCGCCCACAACGTCGTGATCGGGCGCCACTGCGTCATCGTGTCGGGGGTCGGCATCTCGGGCTCGACCACGCTGGAGGATTACGTCGTCCTCGGCGGGCAGGTCGGCGTCGTCGGCCACCTGCGCATCGGTCGCGGCGCGCAGATCGCCGGCTCGTCCAACGTCAACCGCGACGTGCCGCCGGGCAGCCGCTGGGGCGGGACGCCCGCCAAGCCGGTGCGGGCTTGGTTCCGCGAGCTGACGACGCTCGCGCGGCTCGCGGAACGCTCGGGCAAGGAGCCCGCCGGAGACGACGCCTGACCGGGAAGGCCTTGCGCTTCCGGCGATTTCTTCCGAATAGGGCGGTCGGCGCCCCGGTGGCGGCCGGATTGCGGGCCGCCGATGGCGGCAAGTCGAGGTGCGGATTTCGATGAGTGAGGCGGCGCGCGAGACCGGCAGCGAGCTGGGCATAGCCGATATCCAGACGCTGCTGGAGCTGCTGCCGCACCGCTACCCGTTCCTGATGGTCGACCGCATCGTCGAGATCGACCGGGACGAATCCTGCGTCGGCATCAAGAACGTCACGGCCAACGAGCCGCAGTTCATGGGCCACTTCCCCGACATGCCGGTCTTCCCGGGCGTACTCCTGATCGAGGGCATGGCGCAGACGGCGGGGGCGATCTGCTGCCGCCACATCCGGGCGGACGGGCGGAACACCAAGCAGGTGTTCTTCATGACCATCGACAAGTGCAAGTTCCGCAAGCCCGTCACGCCCGGCGACCAGGTGCGCTTCCACATGACGAAGCTGAACCAGCGCCGGACCATGTGGTGGTTCCGCGGCGAGGCCCGGGTCGACGGCACCCTGGTCGCGGAGGCCGAGATCAGTGCCATGCTGGTGACGGAGTGACCGCCCCCGTCATCCACCCGAGCGCGGTGATCGAGTCCGGCGCCCGCATCGGCGACGGGGCGCGGATCGGCCCCTTCTGCCATGTCGGGCCCGAGGTCGTGCTCGGCGCGGACTGCGAACTCATCAGCCACGTGGTCCTGGCGGGCCGCACCGCGATCGGCCCCCGCACCCGGATCTTCCCCTTCGCGTCCATCGGCCACCAGCCGCAGGACCTGAAATACCGGGGCGAGGCCTCGACCCTGACGATCGGCGCCGACTGCCTGATCCGCGAGGGCGTCACCATGAACCCGGGCACCAGCGGCGGCGGCCTGGAGACCGTGGTCGGCGACCACTGCACCTTCCTGGCCAACTCACATGTCGGCCACGATTGCCGGGTCGGCGCCCACGTGATCTTCTCCAACAACGTCATGCTGGCGGGCCATTGCAGCGTCGGCGACTACGCGATCCTGGGCGGCGGCGCCGCCGTGATCCAGTTCGCGCGGGTCGGCGCGCACGCCTTCGTGGGCGGCCTGTCGGGCCTGGAGAACGACTGCATCCCCTACGGCATGGTGCTCGGCAACCGGGCCTACCTGTCGGGGCTCAACATCATCGGGCTGCAGCGCCGCGGCTTCGCCCGCGAGGACATCCACGCGCTGCGGCGCGCCTACCGCCTGCTCTTCGCCCCCGAGGGCACGCTGATGGAGCGGGTGGAGGACGTGGCCGCGACCTTCGAGTCCCACGCGGCGGTCGCCGAGATCCTCGACTTCATCCGCCTCGGCGGCAAGCGCTCGATCTGCACGCCGCGCGAGGTTCCGACCCCGATCAGCGCCGCCTAAGCGGCCGTGACCGAGGCCGATCCCGCCCCCGCCCCAGAGGGGGCCCTGGTCCTGATCGCGGGGGCGGGGCGCCTCCCGGAGCTCGTCGCCGAGTCGCTCCGCCGGGCGCGCCGGCCCTTCCGGGTGATCGCGCTGCGCGGCTTCACCGGACCGGCCCTGCGCGCGGGCGCCGACGCCACGGTCGACCTCCTCGATCTCGCGGCCACCCTGAAGCTGCTGCGGCTCTGGGGGCCGGCGACCGTGGTGCCGGCGGGCGGCGTCTCCCGCCCGAGCCCGGCCGCGATCCTCAACGCGGGCGCCGCCCTGCGCAACCGCGAGGCCCTGCGGGCGATCGCCGGCGGCGGGGACGACCGCCTGCTGCGGGCGGCGGTCACGCTGGTCGAGGAGGCGGGCCACCGGGTCGTCGGCGTCCACGAGGCCGCGCCGGACCTGCTCTGCCCGGACGGCCCGCTCGGGCGCCGGGCTCCGGACGCGGAGGCGGCCGCCTCGATCCGCACCGGGCGCGGCGTCCTCGACGCCCTCTCGCCCTACGACCTGGGGCAGGCGGTCGTCCTGGCCGGCGACCGGATCCTCGCCGTGGAGGGGCCGGAGGGCACGGACCGCATGCTGGCCCGGGCCCGGGCCCTGGGGCGGCGCCCCTTCGGGTTCGGCCGGGCGATGCCCGCGACCGTGCTGGTGAAGGCCCCGAAGGTCGGCCAGGACCGCCGCATCGATCTCCCGGCCGTCGGCGCGCGGACCGTCCGCAACGCGGCCCGGGCGGGCTGCGCCGGGCTCGCCCTGGAGGCCGGCGGGACCCTGGTCATCGACCGGGCGGCGACGGCCGCGGAGGCCGACCGCCTCGGCCTGTTCGTGGTCGGGTACGGGGGCGCGCCGTGACCGGCCGGCCCCGCACGATCTGGCTCGTGGCTGGCGAGGATTCCGGCGACCAGCTCGGCGCCAAGCTGATGCGCGCCCTGCGCGAGGCCGCGCCCGACACCGTCTTCGGCGGCGTCGGCGGCGAGGCCATGGCGGAGGCGGGGTTCGCGTCCCTGTTCCCCCTCGATGACGTGGCGGTGATGGGCTACCTGCCGGTCCTCGCCCGGGCCCGGACCCTGCTCCGCCGCATCCGCGAGACCGTCGAGGCGACGATTCGCGCGCGGCCCGACGTGCTGGTGATCATCGACAGCCCGGGCTTCACCCACGCGGTGGCGCGGCGCGTGCGCAGGGCGGCCCCCGGCATCCCGATCATCGACTACGTGTCCCCGAGCGTGTGGGCGTGGCGGCCGTGGCGGGCGAAGGGCATGCGGCCGTTCATCGACCACGTGCTGGCCCTGCTCCCGTTCGAGCCCGACGCGCATCTGCGGCTCGGCGGCCCGCCCTGCACCTATGTCGGGCACCCGCTGATCGAGCGCCTCCCGGAGCTGCGGCCCGGCGCGGCCGAGCGGGGGCGGCGCGAGGCCGTTCCCTACAGCCTCGTGGTCCTGCCGGGCTCCCGGCGGTCCGAGATCGAGCGGCTGATGCCGGTCTTCGGCGCGGCGCTGGCCCGCGTCGCCGAGGGCCTGGCGGTCGAGGCGGTCCTGCCCGCCGTGACCCGGCACAGGGCCCTGATCGAGCGGCTGTCGGCCGGGTGGCCGGTGCCGGTCCGCATCGTCACCGGCGAGGCGCCGAAATACGCGGCCTTCCGGGAGGCCCGGGCGGCGCTCGCCGCCTCCGGCACGGTCACGCTGGAGCTGGCGCTCGCGGGCGTCCCGATGGTCGTGGCCTACAAGGTCTCGCGGGCGGAGGAGTTCATCGCCCGCCGGCTGATCCAGGTCCCGAGCATCGTGCTGCCGAACCTGATCCTCGCCGAGAACGCGATGCCGGAATTCGTCCAGGCCGACTGCACCCCGGAGCGCCTCGCCGGCGCCCTGCGGCCGCTCCTGGCCGGCGGTCACGAGCGCGACGTCCAGCTCGCCGCCCTCGGCCGCATCGACGGGCTGATGCGGCTCGCCGCGGCGGACACGCCGAGCCGGGCCGCGGCGCGGATCGTCCTGCGCGCGGCCGGGGGGCAGGGAGCGGATCCGGCGGCGTGACGGCGCCGCTCAGCCGGCGCGACGGCCGCAGCGGATATAGGTCGAGGTCCCGCGGCTGCTCGACCAGGTCAGGTGCTCGCCGTCGACCTGCAGGCGGACCTGCGACGACCAGTGGCGGCCGCGATCGCTGCACTCGGCGGCCGTGACCCAGGCGCCGCCGCTCCGCCGCACGTCGTGGAACAGGCACAGCGTGCGGCCCGCGCGGGCGCGGTCCTGCGTGATCGTGGCCGGGATGTAGCCGCGGCGGCGCGAGCGCGCTCCGCAGGCCTCCGGCGTCGGGCCCCAGACACCGACATACTCGGCGGCGGGCACCGCGGTGGGCACGGCGGCGGCCGGAGCGGCGCCCGGGGCCGGGCGGGCATTCGCCGTGGTCGCGGGCGGCGCGGCGGCACTCTGCGGGGCCGCCGGCGCCGGAGAGGCCGCCATGGCGGTCTGGCCGGGCGGCTCGGCCGGGGCGGTGAGCGGGTCGGGCTCGTCGAGCATCACGACGCGGCGCGCGGGGCGCGGCGCGGCGGACCCCGCCGCGGACGGGCTCGCTTCCGGCGGGGACGGGCGGAACGGCAGGTCCTCGGTGAGGTAGGCGGCGCTGTAGGCGAACAGGCCCACCCAGCCGAGGATGAGGAGGGTCGGCAAGGCGAAGCGACGCCAGGAGCCGGAACGCGCCCCGTCGCCCGGATCCGCCAGAACGACCGCCCCCATGGTCCGCCCCCCTCTCGTCCGCTCAGCGGCCGAAGATGCCCTTCAGGAACTGCGCCGTGCGGTTGCGCTTGCGCTTGCGCTCCAGCTCCGACGCGTCCCTGAGCCACGCCACCTGGACCACGCGCCGCTCGCCCTCGAAGGGCTCGTGGCCGTGCCAGGAATTGTCCGCCCGCAGGAACGCGAACATCGTGCCCATGGTCGGCGGGACCTCCACCGCGAAGGGCTCGTAGTTGCGGCCGTCGTAGAGCACCCGCAGGCGGCCGGCCGCCGGGGCGTCCCAGGCGTCGTTCATGTAGACGAGCAGGGTGAGCACCTTCGACGGGCCGTCGGTGTGGATCGAGCCGTATTTCAGCTGGCTGCGGCGCATGATGGTCGTCAGGCGCGGGCAGGAGACGAGGTCGATGCCGAACTTCTCGCCGAGGATCTTCGAGAAGGCGTCGCTCTCCAGCTCGTCGATCAGCGCCTTGAACCGGCCCTTCAGGGTGACCTCGTCGACCGTGAGGTAGCCGGGCTTGGCGATGTCCGGGAAGTCGCGCCGGATGTCGTCGATCGCGTCGGGATTCAGGACGTTGCTGCCGAGCGTGTAGGCGTAGGGCTCGCGGGAGACGGGCGCGGCGCGCACGGCGGAGATGTCGAGGATCGAGAGAGCGGACATCGCTGGGTCCCTTGGCTCCGGCGCCGGTCGGCCGGCACGCGGGGCGCCGGAGACGCGTGCCGGGGGGCCGGTCCAGCCGTCGTGCCGGGGCCGCCCGCGCAGGCGTCCACGACCACAGATCTACTGCTGCTTCCGGCGATCCCGGAATCTCCTAATCCGCCGATTGCGGCGGTCCGACGGCGAAAGCGGCCCGGTGGCGCATTCCGGTGACAGTCTCGGGCGGCCCGCTTGTGCAGGATGGCGCCAGACCCGCGGGCTTTCTTCCCGGGTGCGTACCGGAACCCGTGCCCGATGAGGCCGTTGGCCCTCGCTCTGCTGTTCGCCCACCTCGCCGCCGTCGCGGCCGGGGTCGAGGCCCGTGCGCAGTCGCGGCCGCCGCGCGGCTCGATGACGGCCCGCATGACCTGCTCCGAGGCGATGGCCCTGGTGAAGAACGAGGGCGACGTGATCATCGCCGCCGGAGCGGCGCCGGAGCGGTTCGTCAGCAATCCCGGCCAGTGCAGCGGCGCGGAGATCGCCGAGCTGCGCTTCGCCCCGACGCGCGACAACCCGCAATGCCCGATCGGCTACCATTGCCGCGAGCCCGGCTTCGAGGAGTGGAACTGGTAGCGGCGGCGCCCGCGTAAATCGCCGCACCGCCGGAACGTGACCAAAGTTTCACGCGACAGCGCGGGCCGAGTGCCACTATCTGGCCATCTGCCGGGGCCAAGGCCGCCGGCGGCGCCCCGGGCGGGCGCGCACGGATGGGGGATCGACGGTGGCAGCACTCAGGACCGGACTGGGCATCCAGGCCGTGCTCACGGCCCTGGCCGCGCTGATCCTGCTGGCGTTTCCCGGAATTCCGAGCCCACCGCTCTACGTCTCCCTCGCCGGCTTCGCCATGGCGGGCATCCTGATCGCCTCGAACGGCATCTCGGCCTACCTGAAGGTCTTCGTCTCGGTCTACGGCGTCGGCTACCTGCTGCTCGCCGGATCGAAGACGATCGCCGCCATGGGGCTCCTGCCGCCGGTGATCGCCGCGCTGCTCCCGCCGGCCTTCGCCGCCACCGGCGCGGTGGTCTTCGCCGCCATCGTGCTCGGCATCTCGCATCTCGAGCCGATCCGCGCGATCACCAACATCGCCGACCCGTACTTCGCCAATCGCGACAAGCCGACCAAGGAGATCGGCCTGTTCCGCTGGTTTGGCACCACCGAGGGCCGGATCGGCCGCAACCTCGTGGCGCTGTCGATCTTCGTGAACTTCGCCGACGTGGCGCTGACGCTGCGGTTCAACTTTTTCTACCGCGACATCTACAACTCGCTCCAGGAATACGACGCGAACGCGTTCTGGTACCAGCTGCTCTGGGTGTTCGTGCCGCTGGCCACGCTGAACATCGCCATCGGCATGTTCGACCTGTTCGTCGATTCCTCGCTGCTCATCCGCTGGCGCACGTGGCTGACCCACAGCCTGTACGAGCGCTGGCTCGGCAACGGCACGCATTACCGGATCCCGTTCACCGACGAGGAAGCGGACAACCCGGACCAGCGCATCCAGGCCGACGTCAACAGCTTCATCGTGCAGACCACGACGCTGTCGATCCGGCTTCTCAGCCAGGCCGCGCAGCTCGTTTCGTTCATCGTGATCCTCTGGACCCTGTCGCGCGACTTCGTCGTGCCGTTCACCGACACGGTGATCCCGGGCTTCCTGGTCTGGCTGGTGATCGCCTACGCGGTGGTCGGCACGTGGCTCACCCACCTGATCGGCCGGCCGCTCATCGGGCTGGACTTCCGGCAGGAGCAGGTCGAGGCGAATTTCCGCTTCGCGCTGGCCCGGAACCGCATCTACTCCGAGCAGATCGCCCTGCTGCGCGGCGAGCGGGCGGAGGCCTCGCGGCTCTCGAGCCTGTTCCACAGCGTGATCGACAACTACGTCGGGATCATCTTCCGCCGCATCAAGCTGATCGCCTTCACGTTCAGCTACCGGCAGGCGAGCGTCATCTTCCCGATGGTGCTGGCGGCCCCGTCCTTCTTCGCCAAGAAGATCACGCTGGGCGCGCTCCAGCAGACGTCCCAGGCCTTCAGCCAGGTGCAGAGCTCGCTCTCGTTCTTCGTGGATTCGTACACGACGCTCGCGGCCTACAAGGCCAACACCATCCGTCTCGGCTCCTTCCGCCGGGCGATGACCAAGGCCGAGGCGCTGGAATCGGCGGGCTACGGTCTCGTCCAGGGCAACGAGACCACCGGCGACGTCACCGCGCGCGATCTGGTCCTCGCCCTGCCGAACGGGAAGCCGATCGTCACCGCCGACGCGCTGACCCTGTCGCGCGGCGGCGCGACCCTGGTCACGGGCCCCTCCGGCTCCGGCAAGTCGACCCTGTTCAGGGCGATCGCGGGGATCTGGCCGTTCGGCAAGGGCCGGGTCGACGTGCCCGCCGGACAGTCGGCCCTGCTGCTGCCGCAGCGGCCCTACATTCCGCAGGGGACCCTGCGCGGCGCCGTTGTCTACCCCAACACCACCGACCAGTTCTCGGACGCGGCGATCCGGGACGCCCTGACGGCCGCCCAGCTCCCCCACCTCGTCGACCATCTCGACGAGAGCGACACCTGGGAGCGGCGGCTGTCGGGTGGCGAGCAGCAGCGGCTCGCCATCGCCCGCGCGCTGCTGGCCAAGCCCGAATGGCTGTTCCTCGACGAGGCGACGGCCTCCCTCGACGAGCCCTCCGAGGCCGCCCTCTACCGGATGCTGCGCGAGCAGCTCCCCGGCACGACGATCGTGTCGATCGGCCATCGCTCGACGCTGGACGCCTTCCACGACCGGCGCATCGCGCTCGAGCCGGAGAGCGGTGTCTTCGTCCCGCGGGTGCAGAGGCAGCCGCTGCCGGCGGAGTGAGAGGCTGCAACAGCTCCTCCCCCTCTGAGGGGCGGGGCCGCGCCCTCTCCGTCATCACGAGCGCGGCGAAGTGACCAGGGCAGCGCGACATCCTGGAGATGTGGCGCGACCCTGGATTGCTTCGCTTCGCTCGCAAGGACGTCGGTTGCGGGGCTTACGCCTTGCGCAACCCCGCGGCGGCCCGGGCCGCCCGCTCGATCGCCGCCGGATCCGGCGTGCCGGGCTTCACCACCCAGCTGCCGCCGACGCAGAGCACGGACGGGATCGACAGCCAGTCCGGGGCGCTCAGCTCGGTGATCCCGCCCGTCGGGCAGAACCGCACCGCGCCGAACACCGCCGCGTGCGCCTTCAGCGCCTTGATCCCGCCCGCGGCCTCCGCCGGGAAGAACTTGAACCGGTCGAGCCCGTGGTCGAGGCCGCGCATGATGTCGGCCGCCGTCGCGACGCCGGGCAGGTAGGGCACGCCGTTGGCCTTGGCGGCGTCGGTCAGCGGCTCGGTGAGGCCCGGCGAGACGATGAACTCGGCCCCCGCCGCCAGGGCCTTCTCGAGATCGCGCGGGTTGAGCACCGTCCCGGCGCCCACCACCGCGCCCTCGACCCGGGTCATCTCCCGGATGACGTCGAGGGCGGCCGGGGTCCGCAGGGTGACCTCCAGGGCGGTCAGGCCGCCCTTCACCAGGGCCTCGGCGATGGGCCGCGCCTGCGCCGCGTCGTCGATCACCAGGACCGGAATGACGGGCACGGAGCGCATCAGCGCGTCGATGCTGGTCAGATCGTTCATGGTCGGCAACTCCCTCTCGGTTTCAGAGGCCGGCGGCGGCGAGCATCGCCGAGGCGCCCCGCTCCGCCGTGTCGGCCCCCTGGCGCATGAACGCGAACAGCTCCCGCCCGGTGCCCTGCGCCGGCTCCGGCGCCTCGGCCTCGGAGCGGCCCGCGAGTTCCGCCTCGTCGACCAGCACCTCCAGCAGCCCGTCGGCCGCGCTGAGGCGGACGACGTCGCCGTCGCGGATCCGCCCGATCGGGCCGCCGCCGAGCGCCTCGGGACTCAGGTGGATGGCGGCCGGCACCTTGCCGGACGCGCCCGACATCCGCCCGTCCGTCACCAGGGCGACCTTGTGGCCGCGGTCCTGCAGCACGCCCAGCGGCGGCGTGAGCTTGTGGAGCTCCGGCATGCCGTTGGCCCTCGGGCCCTGGAACCGGACCACGACCACGACGTCGCGCTCCAGCTCACCGGCCTTGAACGCCTTCAGCACTTCGTCCTGGTCGGAGAAGACCCGGGCCGGGGCCTCGATGGTGCGGCGATGCTCCTCGACGGCGCTGGTCTTGAACGTCGCCCGGCCGAGATTGCCCTTCACGAGCCGCATGCCGCCGTCGGGCTGGAACGGGTTGCCGGGCCGGCGCAGCATCGTGTCGTCCAGGCTCTCCGGCACGGCGTCCTCGAAGACCAGCTCCTCGCCGTCGAGCTTCGGGTCGCGGGCGTGGTCGCGCAGCGTCTGGCCCGACACGGTCAGGATGTCGTCGTGCAGGAGGCCCGCGTCGAGCAGGGCCGCCATCACGAAGCTCATGCCGCCCGCGGCGTGGAAGTGGTTCACGTCGCCGGCGCCGTTCGGGTAGACGCGGGCGATCAGCGGCACGGCGCTGGACAGGCGGTCGATGTCCTCCCAATCGATGACGATGCCGGCCGCGCGCGCGATGGCCGGCAGGTGGATCGCGTGGTTGGTCGATCCGCCCGTGGCGAGCAGGCCGACCGCGGCGTTGATGATCGCCTTCTCGTCGACGCAGAGGCCGAGCGGCCGGTAGTCGTTGCCGGCGCCGCCGATCTCGGTGAGCCGGTGGATCGCCGCTCGGGTCACCGCCTGGCGCAGCTTGGTGCCGGGATTGATGAAGGACGCGCCCGGCATGTGCAGGCCCATCATGTCCATCATCATCTGGTTGGAGTTGGCCGTGCCGTAGAACGTGCAGGTCCCGGCCGCGTGGTAGGAGGCGGACTCGGATTCGAGCAGCTCCGCCCGGCCGACCTTGCCCTCGGCGTAGAGCTGGCGGATCCGCTGCTTCTCCTTGTTGGCGAGACCCGACGGCATGGGCCCGGCCGGGATCAGGATCGTCGGCAGGTGGCCGAAGCGGAGCGCCCCGATCAGCAGGCCCGGCACGATCTTGTCGCAGATGCCGAGCAGCGCCGCGCCGTCGAACATGCCGTGGCTCAGCGCGACCGCGGTGGAGAGCGCGATCGTGTCCCGGGAGAACAGCGACAGCTCCATGCCGCTCTGCCCTTGCGTGACGCCGTCGCACATGGCCGGCGTGCCGCCCGCGACCTGCGCGGTGGCGCCGCGCTCCCGGGCGAACAGCTTGATCTGCTCCGGGTAGCGGCCGTACGGCTGATGGGCCGAGAGCATGTCGTTGTAGGCGGTGACGATGCCGATGTTCATCACCGTCCGCTCGTCGCGGATCGCCGCCTTGTCCTCGCCGGAGGCCGCGAAGCCGTGGGCGAGGTTGCCGCAGGCGAGCTTCCCGCGCCGGACCCCCGCCTCGCGCTCGCGGGCGATCAGGTCGAGATAGGCGCGCCGGGTCTCGCGGGAGCGCGTTACGACGCGCTCGGTGACCGCCGCGACCTCGGGATGAAGCTCGGTCATGCTCGTTCCTCCAGGCTCGGTGCCGACGGGCGCGCGGCCGAGGCCGCGAGTCGGGATCGGCCGCGCGCCCGCGTCGGTGGCCGGTATCTAAGGGGTGCGCCGCGGGATGTAACCCGGGGCGCGCGCCGGCGACGCCGCGAGGGCCGCCCGCCGGCTCAGGAAACCCCGCGTCCAGGGCAGCGAACGCTCACGCTCGATGCCACTCACATCGTCATCACGAGCGAAGCGAAGTGACCCAGGGCAGCGCGACCCTGGATTGCTTCGCTGCGCTCGCGAAGACGGTGCGCTCACGCCTCTGCCTGGACGCCCGGCGTCAGCACGTCTCAGGATGAGGTCGAACCTCAGAGACCCAGCACGTCCCTGGCCTCAATACTCCCAGAAGATGCGCTGCAGCTCCTTGGTGTCGCTGGTCTTGGTGAGCGCCACGGCCGCCAGGATCTTGGCCTTGGCGGGGTTCAGGTCGTGGGCGACCACCCAGTCGTACTTGTCGTCGGGCTGCTCGGCGTTGCGCAGGACGAAGCCGTCCGGCACCCGCGACGAGCGGATCACGATGGCGCCCTTGGAGCGGATCTCCTTCAGCTTGTCGACGAGGTAGCCGGGGACCGAGCCGTTGCCGGTGCCGGCGTTGACGATCGCCTTGGCGCCGGCCTGGAGCTCGGCGTCGTAGACGCCCGGGATCATGTTGCCCGAGCCGTAGACGATGCCGACCAGCGGCAGGCTGTCGATCTGGTCGATGTCGAACTCGGAGCTCATGTTGTGCCGCTTCGTCAGCGAGCGGAAGAAGTAGGTCTTGCCCTCGACCACCATGCCGAGCGGTCCCCACTGGCTGTAGAAGGCGCTGGGCACGATGTTGGTCCGCTTGTTCACGTCGCGGCCGCACTGGATGTAGTCGTTCATCGTCACGGTGACGCCCTGGCCGATCGCCTCCTTGCTGGCGGCGACCGTGACGGCGTCGAGCAGGTTGAGGGCGCCGTCGGCCGAGATCGCCGTGCCCGGCCGCATCGAGCCGACCACCACGATCGGCTTGTCGCTCTTCACCACGAGGTCGAGGAAGAACGCGGTCTCCTCCAGCGTGTCGGTCCCGTGCGTGACGACGATCCCGTCGACGTCGTCCTGCTTCAGGAGCTGGGACACGCGCTTGCCGAGCTGGACCAGCTGGGCGTCGGTGAAGCTCTCGGAGGCGATCTGGAAGACCTGCTCGCCGCGGACGTTGGCGATGGTGTTCACCTGCGGCACGGCGGCGATCAGCTTGTCGACCGGCACCTTGGCGGCCGTGTAGGTGGCGCTGTTGGCGGCGTCGGCGCCGGCGCCCGCGATCGTCCCGCCGGTGGCGAGGATCACGACGTTCGGCTTCTTCGCCGCGGCGGCCGTGCCGGCCTCGGGCATCTCGCGGGCGACGAGGGGCGCCGCCCCGAATCCGCTGGCCAGGGCCAGGGCGAAGACCGCTCCGCGCAGGGGAAGAGCCGCGCCGCTTCGGCAGGAGAACATCGGAGATCCTCGATGGTTGACGGGAGAGCGAGTGGGACTCGACGCGGGGATGGTAGCCGCGCCCCGGCCCGAGGCAAGGATCATGCAGGGCGCCCACGTGCAGGGCGCGACGGATCGTTACGCAAGCTCGGGCGTTGATGGGGGTTGCTGTCCGCTCGGAGATAGATCCCATGCTGCATCTCGCCGGCCTGCTCGAGGAACTCGAGCGGAGCGAGCCCGCGCGGGCCGCGATGTCGATCCTCGAGACCTCCCTCGCGCGCCGCTCGACGGAGGAGCAGGGCGCGTTCTGGCGCGCCGTCGACATCTACTACGTCTCGCGGAAGGCCCCGCCGGAGGCGACCGTGCCGGGCCAACTCGGACCGGGCAAATCCGTGGCGAGCGAGGCCGCGCCGGAGCTGGCCGCCGCGTCCTGAGCCCGGCCTCCGGATCCGATCCCGGCGCTCAGGCGCTCGCCGGCACGGCCGGCGGCATGCCGGCGCCGCTCTCGGGCTCGCTGCCCGCGCGCACCGCCTCGCGGGTCTCGGGCATCAGCGCGAAGTAGAGGACGAAGCCGAGCGCCGCGATGGCCGCCAGCGCCAGGAAGGCGGTGGAGTAACCCGCCGACACGATGATCACGCCGGCCAGCGTCGCGCTCAGGGAGGCGCCGATGCCCTGGGCCGTCGCCACGGCGCCCTGGGCCGCGTTGAATCGGCCGCCGCCGCGGGTGAGGTCGGCGACGACGATCGGGAACAGCGCGCCGTAGACGCCGGCCCCGATGCCGTCGAGGAGCTGGACGCCCACCAGCCAGAACGGGTTGTCCGACAGCGTGTACAGGACGCCGCGCAGCGCCAGGATGCCGAAGGCGGTGAGGAAGATCGGCTTGCGGCCGATCACGTCGGCTTTCGCGCCCACGAAGATCGCCACCGGCACCATCACGCACTGCGCCGCCACGATGCAGACCGCGATCAGCGAGGTCGCGTGGTCCTTGCCCGAGATGTGCGTCAGGAGCTGGCCCACCGAGGTCAGCATCGCCGCGTTGGCGAGGTGGAAGATCGCGCAGAGCACCGCGAAGATCAGCAGCGCCCGGTTCTGCAGCAGGGTGGCGAGGCCGGAGGGCTTCTCCTGAGCCTGCTCCTCCGCCTCGGTCATCCCGCGGGCGAGGTCGTTGTCGATGGCGTCGGCCGGCACCATCAGCATGGCGCCGATCGACAGCGCCGCCAGGATGCCCATCAGCCAGAACACGACCACCGGCCCGAAGAAGTAGGCGAGCCCGCCCGCCAGGGCGGCGGAGACCGCGTTGCCGGCGTGGTTGAAGCCCTCGTTCCGGCCGATCCGCTTGGCGAACATCTTCGGCCCGACGAGGCCGAGCGTGATCGCGGCCAGCGCCGGCGGGAAGATCGTCCCGGCGACGTGGGCGATCGATTGGGTGGCGGTGACGAGGTAGAAGTTCGTGATGAATGGCAGGACGAGGCAGCTGGCCGTCACCGCGATGGCGCCGCCGATCACCACCGCGCGCTTGTGGTTGGTGGCGTCGATCAGCGCGCCGGCGGGCGTCTGCGCCACGAGGCCGAGGATGCCCGCGATGGTCATCACGAGGCCGGTCGTGGCCTCGTTCCAGCCCTGGTCGGGGCCGCGCACGGCGATCAGGTAGATGGCGAGGTAGGGGCCGAGGCCGTCGCGCACGTCGGCGAGGAAGAAGTTGAGCGCGTCGAGGCCGCGCAGAGCCTTGGCCGAGGGTGTCCGGCCGCCGGCGCCGCGGGCGCCCGTCTCGATGCTGTTCATCCTGCCGCGATCCCCCGACCGACGGACGGCGCGGCCCCGATCCGGGCCGCGCCGTCGCACGCGGGGCTCGACGCCCGCGCGCACCATCGGTTCCCGCGCGGCGCGGGCCTCACGCGGGATGTGAACGGTTCTCCGGCCCGCACGGGCCTCAGGCCGTGTCGGTGTCGGCCGAAGCGTCGGGATTCCCGACAGTGTCTGTCGTCTCTTCCGACAGATCGGTGCCCGGCGCGCCGAGGCCGTAGCGCTCGATCTTGGCGTAGAGGAGCTGCCGCTGGATGCCGAGCCGGCGGGCGGCCCGGGCACGGTTGCCGTCGGCCTCGCGGAGCGCGGCCGCGATCATGGTGCGCTCCAGGCGGGCCACGGCCCCGGGCAGGTCGCCGGCGAGCCAGTCGGCCGCGCCGTCCTCGCCGCGGCGGTCGGGTCGCGCGGTCGGCAGATCGATGGCCTCGGCCGCGATCACGCCGCCGCGCACCAGCATGGCGGCGCGCTCCACGACGTTGCGCAGCTCGCGGACATTGCCGGGCCACTCGTAGGCGAGCAGGCGCGAGGCGGCCCCGCCGCTCAGGCGCTTGCCCGAAGGGACCAGGAAGTGCTCGGCGAGCGGCACGATGTCGGCCAGGCGCTCGCGCAGGGGCGGCAGGGTGATCGGAACGACGTTCAGCCGGTAGTACAGGTCGGCGCGGAACCCGCCGGCGGCGACGAGCGCCGGCAGGTCACGATGCGTCGCCGCCACGAGGCGGACATCGACCCGGGCAGGGCGGCCCCCCAGCGGGGTCACGACGCCGTCCTGGATCACCCGCAGGATCTTCGCCTGCATCGCGGCCGGCATGTCGCCGATCTCGTCCAGGAACAGGGTGCCGCCCTGGGCCTCGTGGAAGGCGCCCGCGCGGTCGGCGGTCGCGGCCGCGAAGGCGCCCCGGACGTGGCCGAACAGCTCGCTCTCCAGAGCCTCGGCCGGGATCGCCGCGCAGTTCACCGGAACGAACGGCCGTGCGCGCCGCCGCGAGAAGGCGTGCAGGGCCCGGGCGACCTCCTCCTTGCCTGTGCCGGTCTCGCCCTGGACCAGGATCGTGGACGCGTTGTCGGCGACGAGACCGATGGTCTTCTGGACCTTCCGCATGCCCGCGCTCGCCCCGATCAGGACCGGGTGGTCCGGCGGCGGGGCGGCGCCGACGGGATCGGAGCGGGCGTCGCGCAGCATCGCGTCGAGGACGGCGGCGAGGTCGGCCCGGCCGATCGGCTTGGTCAGGTGGTCGTGCGCCCCGAGGCGCATCGCCTCGATCGTGTTGGCCGGGCTCGCAAAGGCCGTCAGGACCGTCACGGGCGGCGGCTCCGGCAGGGCCCGGATCCGCTCCAGCGTGGCCATGCCGTCGAGGTCTCCGGGCATGCGCAGGTCGAGGAGCACCGCCGCCACCGGACCCGCGCCCAGCCGCGCCAGCGCCTCCGACCCGGAGGCGACCGGGAGCGCGGTATGCCCGAGATCGGTCACCGTCTCGGCGAGCCCGTCGCGCAGGGCTCTGTCGTCGTCGACGATCAGGATGGTTGCCATGGCAGATCCAGGACAAAGGTGGTCACCGGCGCGCCCTCGACCAGCCTCGCCTCGCCTCGATGCGCCAGGGCGATCTCGCGCACGATCGCGAGCCCCAGGCCGGTCCCGTCGGGCCGGCCGGTGACGAAGGGCTCGAACAGGCTGGCGCGGATCGCCGGGTCGACCCCGCCGCCGGTGTCGGCGACGCTGAGGCGCAGCCGCAGCGCGCCGTCGACCGTCACCCGCTCGGCGCCGAGGCGGACCCGCCCGCCCGGCGGCGCGTGCTGCAGGGCGTTCAGCAGCAGGTTGTCGACGGCGCGGGCGACCTGCGCCCGGTCGAGATGCGGGTGGTCCGCGGCGGGCAGCCCGTCGGCCTCGACCGCGATCCGGACAGAGCGCGCGCGCGCCAGATCCTCGTGCAGGCCCGCGCACTCGGCCAGGAGCGGTGCCACGGGTGTGGGCATCCGGTTGAGCGGCCGCGCCTGCGTCAGGTTGAGGAGGTCGCGCAGCAGCGTGTCGACCCGGGCGATCTGGCCGAGAACGGTCTCGAGGGCGACGGCGGCGCGGTGCGGATCGGCGCTGACCAGGGCGTTCTCGGCCTTCAGCCGCATCGCCGCGATGGGGTTGCGGATCTCGTGGGCGATGCTCGCCGCCAGACGGCCGACGGCGGCGAGGCGCTCGGTCGCCACGATCCGGGCCTGGGCCTCCCGCAGCCGCCCGCCGGCGGCGTTGAGGGCGTCGACCAGCCGGTCGAGCTCGCGCTCGCCGGTGCGGTCGAGATGGGGCAGGTCCTGGCCGTCCGGACGCGGCGCGGCGAGCGCGGCCTCGAGCCGGGCGATCCGCCCCGAGAACCCGTACAGGAACCAGCTCAGGAACGCGGCCGATCCGAGTACCGTGGCGGCGAGGAAGCCGAGGCCCGCGAGGAAGCGCGTGTAGGTGGGGCCGTCGTTCACGTGCGCGCGCGTCATCGACCACGCGGTCAGGCCGGCCTCCGGCCCGTGCAGCGGGCAGGCCTGGAGCATGAGAACCTGGGTCCGGCTCGGCCGCCGCTCCGAGGCCGCGTGGTCGACCCGCAGCGCCTGGGCGTTCAGCGCCGCGATGGCGTCGCGCTCGGCCGCCGGAAAGTCGGTCTTCGGCCCGGATCCCTCGTAGGTCGGATAGGCGTAGGCCACCGACCCGCGCGCGGTGCTCCAGATCCCGCCCTCGATCCCCGGGAAGCGCGTCAGCGCGGCCGACACGGTGCCGACGAGATCGGCCTCCGCGATCCTCGGGCCGCGGGCTCGGACCAGAGCGGCGTACCGGTCGATGATCTCGCGGCAGGCCCGCCCGACCGCGAGATCGGCCTGCGCCACCTGGACGCCCGTCGACTGGTCGTAGACGCCGAGCATCAGGTAGGCGGTGGCGGCCGCGGAGGCGACCAGCAGGACCCAGAGCGCGAGCAGCCGGGCGCGCAGGCTGTAGGCCGTCACGGCGGTGTCCGACCCGGCATGGCGCTGGCTCCTGCGGCGGCGTCGCGCGCCCGGACCCCGTTCCTAAGCCATTGCCCGGTCCCCGACCACGCGGAGACTGCGCTGGTCCCACGGTGCCGGCGCGACGCGCGCTTACGGCCCCGGGCCGGGCGCGGGACCGCCGGGAGAGGGGCGCCGCGTCCAGCACCCCTCTCGGACGTACGATCGATCAGTCGTCGGCGCGCGCGCTCACTTGCGGTTCGTGATGAGGCTGTCGACGTTCTTGTTGGCTTCCTTATTCTCCTTCCGCTGCATCACCACTTCGTGCTTGGTGTCCTTCATCGACATCTCGTCACGCTTGCCCTGGGGCATCTCCTTCGGGGCCGCCAGGGCCGGCGTGACCGACCAGAGACAGGCCAGGCAAAGAGCAGCGCGCGCCGTAGTCTTGAACATGATGCCTCCTCCACTCAATCGACATTGCAGGACGTCTTGGCGATGCCGCCGGTTCCTCATGCGCGGATCACGGGCGTGCGATCCGTCGCGCGGAGGGTCTCGTCTCAGGGCTGGCCCGACGGGTTGATCGGCAGGGCGTCGCTTCCGAGCTGCACGCAGGTCAGCATCGCCACGTAGGACGGGGCTCCGCCGATCTGGCTCTCCGTCGCGCAGGTCCGGCGCTCCGCCACGTCGAACGTCGCCCAGCGCTTGATCAGGGTGCGCCGGGCGGCGGCCTCGTCGGACAGGCAGCCGCGGTAGCTCGCCCGGTCGACGGCGGTCGATCCCGCCCGGTGCTCCGGCGCGCAGATCGCCCGGATGTTGAAGTCCGGAACCCCCGCCGTCCGGGCGGAGGCCGCCAGGGTCCCGCCGAGGAGCAGTTCGAGTCCCAGGATGGTCGAGATCCAGAATCGCCGCACGCGACCCTCCCTCCTGTGCGCCGACCGGGCCGCGCCCGAGATCCGTCAGGCGCGGCCGTCGTCGGCGTTCGGTCACTTGCTGGTCTTGGCACCCGCCGTCGTGCCGGTGGCCTGCGGCGCGCCCTTGTCGGCCGTCGCGGCGGCCGCCTTCTGGGGCACCGCGATCGCGTCGATCACGTCGAAGCGCATGTTGTCCTGGGCCGACTTCAGGGCGGCGTTGGCCTCGTAATACTTGCCCTGATTGATCAGCGTCGCGGCCTGATCGACGTCGGTGATGGTCTTGTTCAGGGGCAGGACCGCCATGGTGAAGTTGACGTCGACATGGGCGAGCTTGAGCTTCTCCAGGGCCCCCTTCTGGTCGCCCTGAGCGAGGTTCTTGTTCGCCTCGGTCACCGCGGAGGCCTTGGCGGGCGTGGCCACGAAGTCGTCGCCGAGGGTCAGCTGCGCGTCGACCGGGACCCAGGCCACCTGCTCCTTGGAGGCCGTCTTGGTATCGGCCTTGGTGTCGGCCTTGGCGCTCGGCGCAGTCGCCTTGTGGGCGGCCATGTCGGCCGGCGACTTGAGGTCGGCCTCGGCCTTGGTGAAGACCGCGTCGTCGGTCTTGGCCTTGGCGAAGGCGGCCTGCGCCTTGGCGATCATGTCCTTGGCCTGGCCGGGATTGGCCTCGAAGATCGCGAGGCGGGTGAGCTGGAGATCCCTGAAGCCCTGTGCGCCGTCCTTCGAGAGCTTGCCGACATCCTTGTCGACCGCCGCCTGGCTCGCGCTGATCTGCGTGCCGTTGGTCTGGGCGGCCTGCTCCGCCGCGTAGGCGGTTCCACCGAGGATTGTGGTGAGCACGAGAGCCGCAGCCATAGATTTGCGATAGGACATAGTAATATCTCCCTCTAGTGCCGGAGATAAGGCCTTCATCTGCATTGGCCTCATTCATTCCGTGTTCAGATAATAGATCAGCCACCATTTGGTCGCATGACCGGAAGATTAAAGAACGGCAATGCGCCGCCGGGCGTGGCGGGTCTCAGCGCGGCAGGAAGCGGCCGGCGCGCGCGTCGAGCAGCGCCACCAGCGCCGGCGCCATGAAGTCGTGCACGTCGGGGATGTCGAGGCAGACGAGGCGGGTCCCGCGCAGGGCGGCCCCGAAGCGGCGCATCAGCTTGCGCCGGTGCGCGCGCTCCATGACGACGACGATCTCCGCCCAGGCGAGATGATCGGCGTCCACCGGCTCGTCGGCGTCGGGCGACACCCCCGCGCTGGCGGTCTCGATGCCGGGCAGCCGCGCGAAGATCTGTTCCGCGGTCGGGCTGCGGGCGCGCGCCCGGCCGCAGACGAACAGGATCCTCACGCGCTTTCCGCGAGGTCGGCTTGCCGCTCGAACAGGGCGCGGTACGCCCCGTTCGGGCGGCGCAGCAGGGCGGCGTGAGGCCCGTCCTCGACGATGCGACCGTGGTCGAAGACGAGGATCCGGTCGAGGGCCCGCACCGTGGACAGGCGGTGGGCGATGACCAGGGCGGTTCGCCCGCGCATCAGCCGCGCCATGGCCTCCTGCACCAGAGCTTCCGACTCGGAATCCAGGCTCGAGGTCGCCTCGTCGAGGATCAGGATCGGCGCGTCCGCCAGGAAGGCGCGGGCGAGCGCCACCCGCTGGCGCTCGCCGCCCGACAGCTTGACCCCGCGCTCGCCCACCAGCGTCGCGTAGCCCTTCGGCAGCCGCGCGATGAAGTCGTGCGCGTTGGCGAGGCGCGCCGCCCGCTCGATCTCCTGCGCCGAGGCGCCGGGCCGGGCGTAGGCGATGTTCTCGGCCAGGGAGCGGTGGAACAGCACCGGCTCCTGGGGCACGATGGCGACCTGCGCGCGCAGGCTCGCCTGGCTCGCCGACGCCACGTCCTGCCCGTCGATCGTCACGCGCCCGCCCGATACGTCGTAGAGCCGCTGGATCAGCTTGACGAAGGTCGTCTTGCCGGAGCCCGAGCGCCCGACCAGCCCGACGCGCTGGCCGGCCGGAATCGTCACGGTCAGCCCGTCGTAGAGGGGCCGCGTGTGGTCGCCGTAGTGGAAGCGCACGGTCTCGAACCGGATCGCCCCGCCCGCGACCGCGACCGCGAGCGGGACCGCGCCGGGCCGGTCGGCGACGCCGACGGGTTCGGCCTCCAGGGCGACCAGCTCCTCCATCTCGTTGATGGCCCGCTGCAAGTGGTTGATGTGGCCGCCGATGTCGCGGAGGTAGCCGTGCACCACGAAGGTCGCGGTCAGGACGTAGGCGACGTCGCCCGGGCTCGCCCGCTCCCGCCACCACAGCCACAGGGCGATGGCGACGATGGCGGTGCGCAGGACGAGCAGCAGCCCGAGCTGGCCGGTGCCGCCCCAGGTGACGATCATCCACGTGCGCCGGGTCCGCCGCTGCCACTTCGCCAGCAGCCGGCCGAGCCGCGCCTCCTCCCGCGCCTCCGCGCCGAAGGCCTTGACGACGGCGTTGTTGCCGATCGCGTCGCTCAGCGCGCCGCCGAGGCGGGTGTCGAGGGCGTTCGAGAGCGCGGCCGCGGGCGCGATGACGCGGGTCGCGAGCAGCGCGGTCGCGCCGACATAGGCGCCGGCGCCGATCGCGACCGTCGCGCCGAGGGCCGGCCAGTGCAGGCCGAGGACCAGGGCCGTGCCCACGAGGACGACGAGCGCGGGCAGGAGCGACAGCAGCAGCGTGTCGTTGAGCCCGTCGATCGCCCACATGCCGCGGGAGATCTTCCGGACGGTGGAGCCCGAGAAGGTGTTGGCGTGCCACTCGGTCGAGAAGCGCTGGACCCGGGCGAAGCCGTTGCCGACGATGTCGCTCATGGTGCGCAGGGAGAGCGGCACCACGAGGCTCCAGGCGACGTGCCGCAGCAGCGCGGTGGCGAGGCCGAGCCCGGTCATCGCCAGGAAGGCCGGCCAGGCCGCGTCCAGCGCCGCGCGTCGGTCGCTCCCGGAGAGCGCGTCGACCAAGCGGCCCGCGAAGAGCGGCAGCAGCACCTCCGCCAGGGTGGCGAGCGTGATCGCGCCGGTGAGACCGGCGACGAGGGGCCAGCGCCTGCGCCAGCTGCGGACGACGAAGGCCAGGACGCGACGGACCGCGTCCGCCTTCCGGGGAGACGACAGAGACATGCGAGTGCCCGACGCGGGCGAGCGTCGGCTCCGGGTGACGCCGCGTCCCATCGCGAACGATGCGCGCCGGCGAGATCAGGCAGGATCGGGTTCAGAGGCGCCGGGCGGCAGGGCCGGGCGAAAGCGGGAAACGGCTAGCCGACCCGCGCGGGGGCGCCGACGAATCCTGCTCGGAGGGTGGCAAACACAGCGATCATGCAGCTCCCTCCCTGGTGCGAGCGCGACAGGAGCACGAGGCTAGGAGAGCCCGAACTGATTCGCAACGACCATCGCGAAGCTTCGGCCAGTCGCGACGGCCGATCCATGCACCCGGGTCAACCCTGCGGAGCCTGGGGAACGGTCACGCTTCGTTGAAAAGCTGACGCAACGCGGTGTAAACACTTCGCTGCAAACTGGGCCGTTGTGCGGCGCCTCGGTTGCGCGCCTCTCTCGGATCGCTGTCGCGGATCCGTACTTGGAGACCGACGGTGTCGCACTCCCTGGTGAACCGGGACGCGCTCGAGGAACTCACGGCCGTGATCGGCACGGAAAAGCTCGTCCGCATCCTCGACCGGTTCGTCGTCAGCCTGACCACCGCCTTCGAGGGACCGGATCGCGCGAGCGACGATTACGGCCGCGAGGCGCACACGCTGGTCTCGATGTCCGGCATGCTCGGCTGCGCCGAGCTGTCCCGGGCCTGCCGCGGCCTCGAGGAATCGGCCATGGCGGGCGACGATCTGACCCGATCGCTGGTCGATCTCAGGACCCTGCGCGACCGGACCGTCGCGGCCCTGCGGGACCTGCAGGCGGAGACCCGGCTGAGCGCCTAGGGCCGCGCGGCCGCATCGCGATCAGGCGACCATCACCGCGTCGAGGGGCGCCTCGAAGGTCAGCACCGCGCCCTCGCGCGGGTAGCTCATGCGGGCGGTCCCGCCGAAGCTGTGGGCGAGGCTGCGGGCGATGAGCCGTGTGCCGAACCCCGTGCGGGTCGGTGGCGTGACCGGCGGTCCGCCGCTCTCCTCCCAGCGGAACCGGAGGGTCTGGCCGCCCTCTGCCTCGGCCACGTTCCACGTGATGCAGACCCAGCCGGCGGCCACCGACAGCGCGCCGTACTTGGCCGCGTTGGTTCCGAGCTCGTGCAGCATCAGCGCCAGGGTCATGCCGTGGCGCGGTCCGAGCGTCAGCTCGGGACCGGCGATGCGGAACCGGCCCGCGACGCCGTCCCCGTGGAGCGACACGGCGCCCTCGACCAGACCACTCAGGGAGGCCCGGGTGAACGAGCCCTGGAGCAGCACGTCGTGCGCCTTCGCGAGCGCCAGGAGCCGCGCGGCCAGCGCCTCGCCGGCTGCCTCCAGCGACGGCGCGTTGCGCATGGTCTGCGTCGCGACGGCCTGAACCATGGCCATGGTGTTCTTCATCCGATGGGCGAGTTCCTGCATCAGCAGCGTCTGGCGCGCCTCGGACAGCTTCTGGTCGGTGATGTCGCGCGACACCGCCAGGATCCGCTCGGGCCGGTCCGGCGCCGCGCCGATCGGCGTGACGGCCACGTCCCACCAGCGGAGCGCGCCGCCGGATTCCGACTGGGCCTGGAACCGGCTCGGGCGGCCGATCCGGGCCCGATCGAGCGCCTCGGCCACCGCCTCCCGGTCCTCGGGGCGCGTCCAGGCGTCGATCCAGGGCCGGCCGATGGCGTCCGCCTCGTCCCCGGCGGCGGACAGGGCCGGACCGTCCTCGCTGGCGGTGATCAGGCGCCCGTCGCGGTCCAGCAGTTCCAGGTAATCGTTCGGGGCCTGCGGCAGGCCGATCGCGCGCGCGCGGCCGGAGGGGCGCGGCCTCGCCTCGAGCCCGAGGCCGGCCGGTTCGCGGGGCGACGGCCCGCGGGGCGCCTCGACCCGCTCGGCCGCCATGCGACCGGCCTCGACGCGGCTCGCCGTCTCGATGATTCGGCCGAGCCGGCGGCTCCGCTGCCGCTCCCAGTCGGCCTGGGCGGTCGCCTGGCTGAGCAGGCTGCGCAGGCGGATGTTCTCCGCCTCGAGCGTCTCGACGCGGCGCTCCGCCCCGTCGATCCGCGGCCGTACGATGTCCACTTCCATCGCCCGCCCCCCTCGTCATCCCGACGGGGCGCCCGTGCGCGGCGCGCCGTCGGAGCTCCCCGACCGCGCGGTGCGGCAACGGATGTCGATGGCAGGGCCGCACCGGCGGTTCAGACCGCTTCTGGTGCCGGTTCCCCGCCCGCAGCCGAGCGAATCGTTGGATGTCTCACGCTAGCATGGCGCGCAGGATAATCAAATCAGCTCGGTATTCGCCTGCAGATGAAAACTTATGTTGGAGCCCTGTGCGGGTGCGAAGACGGTTACTTGTTTCGCATCAGCAGCACGAGCCAGCCGATCCCGAGGATAAAAATTATCAATCCGATCGAGACGAAGACGGGCGTGCCGAGATCGATGAGGCGGGGTGCGAGTTGCGTGGCGAAGGCCGCCACCACCAGGGCCACGGCGACCCGCGCGGCCGCGCGCTCGATGCCGCGGGTGACCTTGTCGAGGCCCTTCACCTCGATCTCGACGGTGACGCGACCCTGCTTCAGCCGCACCAGCATCAGGTGGATCAGGGTCGGCAGCTCCGAGGCGGCGCCGTAGAGGCCGACGCCCAGGGCCTCGGCCTTCTGCTTGAGGGCGGAGAGCGAGAACTGCGTCTGCATGCTCGCCCGGACCGTGGGGCCCGCGGCGGCGAACAGGTCGAAATTCGGGTCGAGGTGGCGCATCACGCCGTCGGCGGTGACCAGTCCCTTGAACAGGATGGCGAGGTCGGTCGGCATCGCGAGGTCGTTCTCGCGGGCCATGTTCATGAAGTCGGTCAGCACCAGTCCCAGATTCAGCGGGATCGACGAGTGGCTCTCCACGAAGGACTGGGCCGAGACCTGGAGGCGGGTGAGGTCCGGGTTGCTGGTGCCGGTCCAGTCGAGGAGCACGGCCATGAGGCCGTCGGCGTCCTGCTTGAGCATGGCGCCGATCAGCACGAGCAGCTGCGAGCGCCGCCGCTGCGACAGCCGCCCGATGATGCCGAAATCGATGAAGCCGATCTTGTTGCCGGGCAGGGCCAGCATGTTGCCGGGATGCGGGTCGGCGTGGAACACGCCCTCGATCAGCGCCATCTGCAGGAACGCGTCGGTTCCCTTCTGGGCGAGCAGCTTCTTGTCGATGCCCGCCGCGCGCAGGGCCGCCTCGTCGTTGGGCGGGATGCCGTGGATGAAGTCCTGCACCAGCACCCGCTCGGAGCAGTACTCCCAGTGGATCTTCGGGAAGACGATGTCGTCGCGGTCCTCGAAGATCTGGGCCAGCAGCTCGCAGTTGCGCGCCTCGTTAAGCAGGTCGAGCTCGCCGTTGAGGCCCTCCGCCAGGTGGCGCATCTGCTCCCGCGGCTGGTAGCGGGCCATGTCGGGCCACTCGTTCTCGACGATGCGGGCACCGTGCGCCATGAGGCGCAGATCCGCCTCGATGATCTTGCGCAGGTTCGGCCGCAGCACCTTGACGATGACGTCCTCGCCCGAGTGCAGTCGCGCCCGGTAGACCTGGGCGATCGACGCCGAGGCGATCGGGTTGGTGTCGAACTCGGCGAACACCTCCATGGGCGAGGCGCCGAGATCGAGCTCGAGCTGCGGGCCGATCTGCTCCCACGTCACCGGCACGACCTGGCTGTGGAGCTTCTGCAGCTCCTCGGTCCAGGCCGGCGACAGGAGGTCCGGCCGGCTCGCCAGCACCTGCCCGAACTTGATGAAGGTCGGCCCGAGCGCCTCGATCGCCCGGCGCAGCCGCTCCGGCTCGGACAGGCGCGTGACGTCGACCCGGGGCTGGCGGCGCGGCAGGAGCGGCAGGTAGCGCAGGCCGAGCCGGTCCACGACGCGGGTGACGCCGAAGCCGATGAGGATCGTCGCGATCTCCGACAGCCGCTGGCGGTCGCGGGCGGCAACGAAGGCTGTCTTCAGCATGAATGGAGCGATCCGGTCGGACGGGATTGGGCGTCCGGACAGCACGAGCATAAGGACTTTTTTGCGGTCGCGAACCCCGGTTTCGCGGAGGCGGTGGCAACAAGACCGCCGCAGACCCGTTCGGCCACCAGTATCGAGGCGGGCTCGACTCCTACGTCAGTGCCCGTTCCCAGTCCTGTCGCCCGTGCAGCACGCGCAGGATGAGGACGGCGGACCCGTCCACGACGTAGACGATCACGTGGGCTCGATAGGGATGTAGCGGAACGGGTGGCGTGAATTCGCGCCGCTCGCGCGCCATCTGCGGCGTTGCGGCCAGCATGCGGAAGGCGTCGAACAGGCCGTCCTGGTAACGCTCGGCCTGGGTCACGCCGAAGCGCAGCGCCCCCGTCACACAGGCCTCGGCGATGTCCACATCGGCCCGGGGCGTCGTCCGGAAGGTCATGGCTCCGGACGGGCCGCCAATCGCGTCCGCCCGAGCTGGCGGATATCCTGCTCCGACCGGTCGCTGACGCCGCGCGCCAGCCCCTCGTCGATCAGCCGCTGCAGATCGACGAGCTTGGCCAAGCGCTCCTGGTCGCGCCGGATCAGGTCGCGCACGTAGTCGCTGGCATTGGCGTAGCGGTCGGTATCGGCCTGCGCCTCGACCCAGGCCTTCATGGCTTCGGGCAGCGAGACGTTCATGCTGGCCACGGGACACTTCCGCCCGCTGGATGACGATCTTTGGCAGAGATTGTCAAAGATCGGCGGGCTCCTTGCAAGCGCGACGGTACGGCCAGACGAATGGGCCGTCAGTAGGCCGGCTCCAGCCCGCTGGTCCGATAGGCCTCGGCCGCCTGCGGCGTCGTCAGCCCGGCGAGGAATCGGGCCGCGCCGTCCCGGTCCGCCGCGCCGCGCAGGATCGCCGCCGCGAAGGTCGTCATCTCCTGCACCGGGTCGGGGAGGGGGCCGACCACCTCGATGCCGGGCACGACCATCAGCTCGCTGATCTGCTGGACGGCGATGTCGGCCTCCCCGGAGACCAGCTTCTCGGCCGTGAAGCCCTGCGGGATGATCGTCGCCCGGGCGTTCACCGCGTCGGCGAGGCCGAGCCGCGGCAGCAGGCCGGCGAAGTAGATCCCGCTGGCGCCGGTCCGCGAGTAGGCCACCGACCGCGCCTCCACCAGGGTGCGCTTCAGCGCCTCGACGGTCGCGATGTCCGGATGCGGAGCCCCGGCCTTGACGGCGATGCCGTAGCGCGAGCGCACCACGTCGACCCAGCTCTCGGGCTCGACGCGGTCCTCGGCGACGAGCCGGTCCATGGCGTCCGACAGGACGAGCACCGCGTCGGCGGTCTCGCCCTCGGCGAGGGACTTCATGATGACCGTGGTCGGCGCCCAGTGGATCGCCGTCCGGCCCCCCGCGGCCTCGAAGGCCGGGACGACGTGGGCGTCGAAGGCGCCGCGCACCACCAGGGCGCATTTGAGGCGTGTCTCGGGTCGCTCGTTCGGCATCGTGTGTCCAGTTTCTCGTCTCGGGAGGAGCGGTCGGGCGGCCGCGCGCCGAAGAAGCGGTCCGTCACCGCGGCGGCGCGGCGCGGGAATAGTCGATCGCCGTGAAGCCGCCGCCCTGGTAGCGCTCCACCACCGGGTTGCCGCTGGTCTTCCCCTCCAGCGCCGCCGCGTGGGAATCGGCGCTGTCCTGCGGCGTCCAGCCGATGACGGCGCGCCCGTCCTTCCGCCACCAGGTCATGCGGCTGTTGTTCGAGGCGCCCCAGATCACCACCGAGCCCGTCGGGCCGAGGTCCGGGGCCAGGGTGGCGCGGGTGATCAGCCGGGTCAGGTCGGCGTAGGACAGCCACGTGGTGAGCATCCGCGCGTCGGTCGGTTCCGGGAAGCACGAGCCGATCCGCAGGAAGACGCTCTCGACCCCGTGCTTGTCGCGGTAGAGGCCGCCCATCAGCTCGCCGTAGGCCTTGGACAGGCCGTAATAGCCGTCGGGCGCGAGGCCGCAATCGTCGTCCAACACCTCGGACCGCGGGTGGAAGCCGATCGCGTGGTTCGACGAGGCGAAGATCATCCGGGCGCCTTCGCGCCGGGCCGCCTCGTAGGCGTGGTAGAGGCCGCGGATGTTCGGGCCGATCACGGTCTCGAACGGGTGCTCCACCGAGATCCCCCCGAAATGGAGGATCGTGCCGCAGCCCTCCGCCAGCCGCAGGATCGCCGGCCCGTCCTCCAGGTCGGCGACCTGGAACCGCGCCCCCTCCGGCAACGGGTCGGGGAAGGGGACGCGGTCCGTGAGCCGGAGCGTCCAGCCCTGCGCGCCGAGCGCGCGGGTCAGGACGCGCCCGAGGGCGCCGGAGGCTCCGGTCAGGAGGACGGGTTTGGGCGGGACGGTCTCGGCGCTCATGGGACGCTGCTCCAGATTCCGGCGGCCTTGGCCGAATGCCGTTGATCAGACGGCCTTGGCCGCGGTGAGGGGGCCGGCTTCCGCCGGGTTGCGCGGCCGCCGCACGAAGATCGCCATCGCGACGACGCCGGCCGCCGCGATCAGGGCGGCGATCACGAAGGCGCTGGCGTAGCCCCCGAGATACTGCACGGCCAGTCCCGTGGCAGTCGGCCCGATGATGCCCGAGATGTTGCTCAGGAGGTGGATGAAGCCGCTGACGCCGCCGACCCGGGCCTCGGGCACCAGCTCGTGGATCGTCGCCCAGCAGGATTGCACCGAGCTGGTCAGCATCAGCACGGCGAGCGCGATCAGCGCGACCGCCATGGCGGTGCTGGTCGCGGCGTTGACCATGATCAGGGCCACCCCCGCGATGGCGAGCGGCACGATCGTGGTGATCTTCCGCGCGGCGAGCTTGTCGCCCATGCGCGTGTAGACGAAGTCCGCCACCACGCCCCCGCCGACATAGCCGACGAAGCCGCAGGCCCAGGGGATCGACGCCACGAGCGCCATCTCCTTCACCGGCATGTGCAGCGCATCGGTGAGGTAGCTCGGGAGCCACGAGAGGAAGATGTAGAGGGTGTAGTTCACCGCGAACATGCCGAGCCCGAGCGACAGGGTGCTCGGCAGGAACAGGTACTCCTTCAGCGAGCGGGCATGGTCGGAGGGCGCGAGGTGCGTGACCGCCCGGCTGCGCTCCACGAGGGCGATCTCCTCCGGATGGACCCGCGGATTGTCCTGCGGCCGGTCGGTCATGAGCATCCGCCACGCCACGACCCACAGCAGGCCGACGGCGCCGATGGCCACGAACGCCACGCGCCAGCCGTACTGGATCGCCAGCAGGCCGACGACCGGCGCCGCGATGGCGCTGCCCACCGTCTGGCCCGAGAAAGTGAAGCCGATGGTCCGGGCGGTCTCCTCGCGGGGGAACCACGTGGTGATGGTGCGGTTCGTGGTGGAGTTCATCGGCCCCTCGGCGAAGCCGAACAGGGCGCGGACGATGAACATCTGGGCGAAGCCGGTCACCGCCCCTGTGAGCATGCACAGGACCGACCAGGAGGCCGCCGCCCAGCTGTAGACGCTGCGCGGCCCGTAGCGGTCGGCAAGCTGCCCGCCCACGAAGGCGAACAGCGCGTAACCGAAGAAGAACGTGCTGAAGATCACCCCCAGCTCCGAGGGCGACAGGTTCAGGTCCTGCTTGACGAAGGGCGCGGCGACGCCGAGCGCCGCTCGGTCCATGTAGTTGATGATACCGGCGAGGAACAGCAGGAACGCGATCAGGAACCTGTAACGCTTGGCGAACATGGGCATCCTCCAGGATATTTATGATTTTCTTTTCTTGTTTGCTTGGTGCGGCCCGGCGGTCAGAGGTCACGGCTCGACCGCCGC
Source organism: Methylobacterium sp. 13MFTsu3.1M2 (assembly GCF_900112625.1). Lineage (NCBI taxonomy): Bacteria > Pseudomonadati > Pseudomonadota > Alphaproteobacteria > Hyphomicrobiales > Methylobacteriaceae > Methylobacterium > Methylobacterium sp. 13MFTsu3.1M2. The sequence continues at coordinate 181,848 of NZ_FOMM01000010.1, read as the reverse complement.
CGGTTCCGCCTCTCTTGCCCCTTCGAGGGGCATGGTCGGGCCCGCGCGCGGCGCGGGCCTGAACGCGTCGGCGCCTCCTACAGGAACGCGATCGTGCAGGGACTGAGGCTCGGGCGCGAACCGGTCCGAGTGAGGTCTCCGCTCTCGGGGTCGATGGCGAAGGCGACGAGGCAGTCGCCCTGCTCGTTGGCGACGAGCAGGTGGCCTCCGTCCGGTGCCAGGACCATGAAGCGCGGGTCGCGGCCGCCGGAAGACGTCCAGCCCGCGGGTTCGAGGCGCCCGGCCGGGTCCGCCCGAAACCGCGCGATCCCGTCCTGTCCGCGGTTCGACGCGTAGACGAACCGCCCGTCGGGCGTGACCGCGATGGCCGCGGCGGTGCTCGCGCCGAAGAAGTCCGGCGGCAGGGTCGAGACGAGGTGCAGGGGCGTCAGCGCTCCGGCGTCCGCGTCCCACCGGCAGGTGGCGACGCTCGAGTCGAGCTCGTTGACCAGGAAGGCGAGGGGCTCGTGCGGGTGGAACGCGATGTGGCGCGGGCCGGCGCCGGGACGCATCGCGGTTTCCGAGACGATGGCGAGCCGCTCATCCGCGAGCTTCAGGACGAAGACGCGGTCGAGGCCCTTGTCGGGAACGATGACGTGGCGACCGTCGGGTGACAGGACCACGTGGTGCGGGTGGGCACAGGCCTGCTCGGTCCGGTGCGGGCCCGGCTCGCCCGGGAGCGGCAGCACTTGGCACGCGGGCTCCAGGCCGCCATCGGCGCGCACCGGCATGAGGGCGACCGATCCGCTGGCGTAGTTGGCCACGATCAGGAACCGACCCCCGGGGTCGAGGGCCTGGTGCACGCTGTTGGTGCCGCCGGTGGCGGCGCTGCCGAGGCCGCGCAGGGTGCCGTCGGGCTCCAGCGCCAAGGCGCTCGCCGCCTCGCCGTCGCCCTGGACCGTGTAGAGGATCGCGCGCGCCGGGTCGGTCACCAGGAAAGACGGGTTCGTCAGGTTCTCGACCCGGCCGAGATGCGTCCAGTCGCCGAGGTCGCGACCGGTCCGATAGATGTCGATGCCCCGGCCGCGCGCCCGGCGCCGCTCGGTGGTGAAGCAGCCCACGAAGGCGAGGCCGCGGGGGCCGGGGTCGGTCATGCGGAGCATCCGGATCGGGGACGGGGCTGCGGGGGCAGCCGGCGGGATCGACGGTGCGGGGATGCCGGGCGCCCGAGCGCGGCGGCCCCGGCGCCCCGGGCGGCTGTCCCGCTGCCGCTCGCCGGCGCGCCGCGCGTGTCCGGGAAGCCGATGATGGTCGATCCTCCCGCCATCGGCTCAGGCCCGCCGCGGGGTGCGGCGCAGGAAGTCGGGATTGAGTTCGGACAGGCGGTTCACGCCGATCAGCGCCATGTCGCGGTTGAGCTCCTCCTTGAGGATCCGCATCGCGTGCTCGACCCCCGCGGCGCCCCCGAGCGCCGCTGCGAACATGAAGGGCCGGCCGAGCAGGACGAAGTCGGCGCCCAGCGCCAGCGCCTTCATCACGTCGGTGCCCCGGCGGATGCCGCTGTCGACGATGATCTTCAGCCCGCCCTTCCGGGCGGCGATCTCCGGCAGCACGTCGAGGGGGGCGACGGCGTAGTCGAGCTGGCGGCCGCCGTGGGTCGAGAGGATCACGCCGTCGGCGCCGCACTCCCGCGCGATGTCGACGTCCTCCGGCGCCAGTAGGCCCTTCACCAGCAGGTTGCCGGACCAGCGCTTGCGGATCGCCTCCAGGTTCTTCCACGAGAGCTGGTCGCGGGCGATGGTGTTGCGCACCGCGCCCTGGGACATCATCGGCGGCCCGCGCTCGGCCTCGGTGTTCTCGAAGTGCGGGGCCCCGTGCTTGAGGAATGTCCGGGCGACGGTCCCGAGCAGCCAGCGCGGATGGGTGGCGCTCTGCCACGCCACCTTCGGCGTGACCTTGATCGGCATGGAGAAGCCGCTGCGGATGTTGTGCTCGCGGTTGCCGAGGGTCGGCGTGTCGGCGGTCACCACGAAGGTCCGGTAGCCGGTGGCCTCGACCCGGTCGAGGAGGCGGTCGATCCGGTTCTGGTCGCCCGGCAGGTAGCCCTGGAACCAGGCCTGCGGGTTCTGGGCGTGGACGTCCTCCAGCCTGATCAGCGAGGAGGCGCTCAGGCACATCGGCAGGTTCATCCGCCGGGCCGCCTCGGCGAGCACGAGGTCGCCCCGGTAGGCGATGAAGGCGGCCCCGCCCAGCGGCCCGATCCCGAACGGCGCCGCGTAGGTCTGGCCGAACAGCGTGGTGGCAGTGTCCCGCGCCGAGGTGTCCCGCATCAGGCGAGGGACGAGGGCGTAGTCGGCGTAGGCGCCACGGCTCTGCGCCAGGGCCGAGCCGGTCTCGACCCCGCCGGAGACGTACTGGAAGATCATCGGCGGCAGGAGCTTGCGGGCGTGCCGCTCGAAATCGTCGAGGGCCAGCAGGTCGCGGAACCGGTAGGGCGTGACCGCGTCGCTGCGCTTCAGACTGGTGACGATGGCTTGCGGGGCCGCGATGCCCGGCGCCGCGGCGTCCGCGCCGCCGACGGTCGGCGCGGCGCGCTCTGGGGCTCCCAATCCGGAGGCCGGCCGGTCGAGCGTCGCCATCGGATCCTCCTGTGGGCCGCCCGATCGAGCGACTTCTTGAAAGCGCTTTCAGATAGCCAGCGGCCGGGTGGGGTGTCAATATACTGCCGGTTCGGCCCGCTTCTGCTGGCCGGGCATCGCCGCGTCGCGTATCCGGGGCCGACGCGCTGCCCCGCGGGGCCGTTCGGGATGGGAGATCGATCTCAGTGCTGGACCTGCCGGAGGAGATCCTCGAGCCGCCGACGCGCAGCCCGGTGGCCCGGGACGTCGCCCGCCGCGCCGGCGTCTCGACCGCGACGGTCTCCCGGGTGCTGAACGGCTCCGCCGGCGTCCGGGCCGACAAGCGCGCGGCGGTGATGCGGGCCGCGCAGGATCTCGGCTTCGTCGCCAACGGGGCGGCCCGGGCGCTCTCGACGCGCCGCTTCATGGCCGTCGGCGCCGTCGTGCCGAACATCGAGAACGAGGCCTTCGTGCGCGTCCTGTCGAGCTTCCAGGACCGGCTGCGGCAGGCGGGCTACACCCTGGTCGCGGCCAATGCCGGCTACGACCTGGAGGACGAGCTCCGTGAGGCGACCTTCCTGCTGGAGCGCGGCGTCGACGGGCTGATGCTGGTCGGCGACATCCACCACCCGGACCTCCACGCTCGGATCGCCCGCGCCGGCATCCCGATGGTGCAGACCTTCAGCCTGTCCCGCGAGCGCCCCTGCGTGGGCTTCGACAACGCTGCCTCGGCGGCCCGGGCGGCCAACTACCTGATGGATCTCGGCCATCGCCGGATCGGAGTAATCTCGGGCCTGCGCAAGGACAACGATCGCGGCGGCGCCCGGGTGACGGGCATCGCGGCGGCGCTCGCGGCCCGCGGCCTGCGGCTCGCCCCGGAGCACGACGTGGAGATCTCCTACGGGATCGGCGGCGGCCGCGACGGGTTCCGCCAGATGCTGGCCGGCGGCCCGCCGCCGACCGCGATCATCTGCGGCACCGACCAGATCGCCTTCGGGGCGATGATCGAGGCGCGGGCAAGGGGGCTCTCCATTCCCGGCGACCTGTCGGTGATCGGCCACAACGATTCGGACTTCGCCCCCTTCCTCGACCCGGCGCTGACGACGATCCGCATCCACTCCGCCGAGATCGGCCACGCCGCCGGCGACCACCTGATCGCCCGGATCCAGGGGCGGCCGATGGTCCGTCTCACCGAGATCGACGCCGAGCTGATCCTGCGCGCCAGCACGGCTCCGCCGCGGCGTGCCGACGCCTGACCTGCGCTATCTTGCCACCCAGTTGAAATCGCTTACAACATGCGGACCGGCCCCGTCCGGCTCCGTAGATTCTCCGGAACACAGCATGGCTCCCCGCATCGTCCTCCTGCACGCGACGCCGGTCGCCATGGCGCCGATCCAGGCCGCCTTCGCCGAGCGCTGGCCGGAGGCCGAGACCGTCAACCTGCTCGACGACGGCCTGTCCCTCGATCGGGCGAAGGAGCCGGGCGCGATCTCGGAGACGATGATCGAGCGCTTCGTGCGGTTCGGCCGCTACGGCCACGACATGGGCGCCGACGGCATCCTGATCACCTGCTCGGCCTTCGGTCCGGCGATCGACCGGCTGATCGAGACCGTGCCGGTGCCGGTGCTCAAGCCCAACGAGGCGATGTTCCGCGCGGCGATCGCGCAGGGCGCGCGCATCGGCATGCTGGCGACCTTCGGCCCCTCGGTCGGCACGATGACGGACGAGTTCGAGGAGTTCGTCGCCGAGGCCGGACGCCCGGCGAGCCTGCGGACGGTCCTGGTGGACGACGCGATGGCGCGGCTGCGCGCCGGCGACGCCGAGACCCACAACCGGCTGATCGCCGAGCGGGCGCCGGACCTGCGCGACTGCGACGCGATCATGCTCGCGCATTTCTCCACCTCGCGCGCGGCCGAGGCCGTGCGGAAGGCCGTCGACGTCCCGGTGCTGACCGCGCCCCACGCGGCGGTGGACCAGATGCGGGCGATGATCGAGACCGGCGGGAGCGCCAGACCATGAAGCTCGGTGCCTACAAGGATCGTCTCAGCGGCCATTGCGGCTTCCTGTTCACGGAGCTGCCGCTGGCCGAGCGCTTCGCGGCCGCGGCCCGTGCCGGGTTCCGCGCGGTCGAGCATCCCAACCTGTTCGCGACGCCGGCCCGGGAGGTCGCTGGCTGGCTGGAGCGGGCGGGCGTGCCGCTGGTCCAGACCGGCTTCCCGGCAGGGGACGCCGCCAAGGGCGAGAAGGGCTTCGCGGCGCTGCCCGACCGGATCGATTACTTCCGCTCCACGATCGGGCCGACACTGGACTACGTCGCGCAGCTCGGCTGCCGGATGGTCCACCCGATGGCGGGCGTCCGGCCCGCGGGAGTCGAGCGGGCGCGGCTCTGGGACACCTATCTTGACAACCTCGCCTTCGCGGCCGACGCCGCCGGCGCGCGCGGCATGACGGTGATCGTCGAGCCGATCGGTCCCGGCTCGATCGCCGACTACGCGATCGACGACCCGCTGCTGGCGGTCGAGGCGATCCGGACGATCGGCCGCGACAACGTCAAGCTGCTGTTCGACGCCTATCACTGCGTGTGCCTCGGCTATGACCCGACGGCGCTGATCCGCGCGCACGCGCCGCTCATCGCCCATGTCCAGATCGCCGACGATCCCGGGCGGCACGAGCCGGGGACCGGCACGATCGCCTTCGACCCGATCTTCTCCGCCCTGGAGGAGGTCGGCTATTCCGGCTTCGTCGGCTGCGAGTACCATCCCGCGGCCGGCACCGAGGCAGGGCTCGGCTGGATGCGGGCGGCAGCGGCGTAGCGCCGGGGCCTCAGAACCGGGCGGCGACGCCGCCGATGATTGTGCGGGGCTGCCCCGGCGTCGCGTAGCGGTTCTGGAACGCGCGGTCGTAGAACGTCGTGTCGAACACGTTGTCGACGTTGAGGTAGATCCGCACGCCCGGCGCGATCTGGTAGTACGAGATCAGGTTGACCAGCGTGTATTGCGGCAGGTTGAAGGTCGCGAGCGCCGTCCCCGCGGCGCGTCGGCCGACGAAGTCGAGGCCGCCGCCCAGGCCGAGCCCCTTCAGGTCGCCGCTCTGGAACTCGTAGACGGTCTGGAACGCGAGGCTGTTGGCGGGCACGTTGGCGATGCGCGTGCCGACCGGCAGGGTGTTGTCGCGGGCGACGGCCGCGTCGACGCGCGTGTAGGTCCCGATCACGCGCCAGCCCGGGGCCAGGTAGCCGGCGGCGGTCAGGTCGAAGCCGCGGCTGCGGACGGTGCCGGTGGCCACGCTGAAGTTCGGGTCGACCGGATCGGTGCTGAGGACGTTGGTGCGCCGGATCTCGAACAGGGCGGCGGTGGCGTCGAGGCGCCCGTCGAGGAGGCTGACCTTCGCGCCGGCCTCGTAGCCCTCACCCTCCTCGAACGCGAAGGGCCGGCCGCTGCGATCCGTGCCGATATTGGGCCGGAACGAGCGCGCGTAGTTGCCGTAGAGCGCGACCGTGTCGGTCAGGTCGTAGAGCAGGCCGAAGCGCGGCGTCGCAACCAGACCCTGGAGGCTGGTGGTGCTCTTCGTGAGGTTGTTCGTCGAGACCAGCCCGAGGTCCTCGACCCGGACACCCAGGAGGGCGTGGAGGCGGGGCGTGAGGTCGATCTGGTCCTGCACGTAGCCGGCGTAGCTCTCGGTCTTCTGCAGGAAGTTCGTGACCCGCGCGGTGATCGGCGGCAGCGGCTGGCCGTAGCGCGGCGCCAGCAGGTCGAGGAGGAACGGGTTCGTCGCGACGTTCGAGCGGTTGAACACCTCCCGGTAGCGGTAGCTGTCGTATTCCAGCCCGAGCAGGAGCGTGTGGCGGAACGGGCCGGTCTCGAACTTCCCCGCGAGATTCGCCTGCAGGTCGAGGTCGGACCACGTCAGGTCCCGCCATTCCAGGGTCCGCCGCTGGATCCGGCCATCCGGCAGCAGGCCGATGGCGCCGACGCCGTAGCCCGACAGGTTCCCGCCGAGCACCTGGGCGCCGAGGTTCAGCACCCAGTCCTGGTCGAACCGGTGCTCGACGCGCAGCTGGCCGAGGGCGTTGTCGACATGGGCCGGCGGCAGGCCCGGCTCGCCGATGAAGCGGCTGCGCGGCAGGGCGCGCACGTTGCCCCCCAGCGGGACGATGCCGCGGTCGAAGGTCTGCGCCGTGCTGACGAAGTCGCTCTCCAGGGTGACGGTCGTGTCCGTCGTCGGCTTCCAGGCGATGACCGGGGCGAGGGCGTAGCGGTCGCTGGTGACGAAGTCCCGGAAGCTGCCGTTGTCCTCGACAGCGCCGGTGACGCGGGCCAGCACCTGCCCGCTCTCGTCGAGGGCGCCGGTGGCGTCGAAGGTGCTCCGCTTGGCGCCGAAGCTGCCGTACTGCGTGCCGACCGTGAGGGAGCGCGCCGCCAGCGGCTGCTTGGTCACGATGTTGAAGGTGCCGCCGGGATCGCCGCGGCCGTACAGGAAGGCCGAGGGGCCCTTGAGGACCTCAATGCGCTCGATGGAGACGATGTCGGGGCTGTTGGGGTAGCCGCGGTTGATCGGGAACCCGTTGCGGTAATACTCGCCGGTCGCCACGCCGCGGATCGTGAACTCGGTCAGGCCGAGACCGCCGAAATTGTTGCCGCGGCCGACGCCCGCGAGGTCGAGGGCGCTGTCGATCCGCGTCGCCGCCGCGTCCTCCAGCACCTCCTGCGGCACCGCCACGATGGTCTGCGGCACCTCGCGGACGGGCGTGTCGGTCCGCGTGGCGCTCACCGCCCGCGTGGCCCGGTAACCGTCGATGCGGGACGTCCCGTCGCCGGTCCCCGCCACCGACAGCTCCTCCAGCTGGACTTCCTGGGAACTGTCAACGGCAAGTTGAGCCCAGCCAGGAGACGGGAGCAATACCGGAGCGAGGAAGAGGGAGATTCTGGCTGCGCGTCCGGAAACACCGCGCGAAGCCCGCGTGCAAGACCTTAGACAGTTACGCCGTACCACGATGTCGACCATTCTGTTTCGAGTGGCGCCAGATACGGTGCGGAAACATTCACGGTCAAGCTTGATCGCCGGCGGAGTCTCCAGGCTAGATTTTGAATAACTACAATCTGATCGGGATCGACGGTGCGCCCGCACGAAGCGCGCGAAGACGCCGTCGTCGCCGGTTCGAGCGGTGAGGGAAGGGGAGGTCGCTCCGGCGCACGGGCTCTCAACACGCCGGGTCGCGGGGCATCTGCACAGACGACGCCTCTCGCGTCGTCCGAGCGATCTTCACCGATTCGCGCGCCGCCCAGATAGGTCGGAGCGGGACCTGTTCCCGGTCAGGCGCCGCCGAGCAGCCGCGCCCGGCGCTCGAGGACCGTGGGCCAGACCTCGGGATTGACGAGCCGCGGCGGCGTCTCGCCCCGGAGCAGGCCGACGATCTGCTCGGCCCCCCAGGCGGCCACGTTGCGCCGCGCCTCGTGGGTGACGCCGGCGGTGTGGTAGGTCGCCACCACGGTGTCGAGCTGCAGCAGGGCCGCGTCGAGGGACGGCGGTTCCGGCGACCAGACATCGAGGCCAGCCCCGGCGAGATGGCCGGCGGTGAGCGCGGCGGCGAGCGCCGCCTCGTCGTGGACCCCGCCCCGGGCGGTGGTGATGAACAGCGCCCCCGGCTTCATCGCCGCGAAGGACGCGGCGTCGAAGCTGCCCCGGGTGGTGTCGTCGAGGGGGCAGTGCAGGGACACGATGTCGGACTCGGCGAGCAGCCGCGCCCGGTCCACCGGCTCCGCGCCGCGGGCCCGGATCTCCGCGTCCGAGAGCAGGGGATCGTGGGCAAGAACCCGCATGTCGAAGCCGCGGGCCAGCTTGGCGACCTCCCGGCCGGTATGACCGATCCCGATGAGGCCCAGGGTCGCGCCGCCGATCTCGTGGCCCATCAGCGATTCGCGGGTGAAGCCGCGCGCGGTCCGGAGCAGGCGGTCGGAGACGCAGATCTTGCGCGAGACGGCGAGCATCAGGCCGATCGCCAGTTCCGCCACCGAGCGGGCATTGCCGCCCACTTGGTTCACCACCGCGACGCCGGCCCGGGTGCAGGCGGTGGCGTCCACCGTGTCGAAGCCCGCGCCGGCCGACGAGACCGCGAGCAGATTTGGGCATTCGGCGAGCAGCGCGTCGGTCACGTGCCAGCGGCGCGGCAGCTCGTCCCGCGCCGGCGAGACGTGGAGGACGTGGGCCCGCGCCAGCAGCGCCGCGAGCGCGTCCTCCGGTCCCTGCAGGTCGCCGACCTGCAGGTCGATGTCGGGCTCGGCCCCCAGGCGCGCGTCGAAGACCGGATTGATCCAGACGTTGAATCGGCAGACGCGCTTGGGGGCCGACACCCGGTTCAGCCCTTCACCACCGCGTCGATCGCGTCGATGACGTGGTCGATGTTGTGGGTGTTGACGGCGGCGACGCAGATCCGGCCCGTCTCCAGGGCGTAGACCTCGTGGTCCTCGCGCAGGCGAGTGGCCTCGGCGGGGCTCAGGCCCGTGTAGGAGAACATGCCCTTCTGCGCCTTGATGGCGTCGAAGCCGCGCTCCGGGTGGCGCTGCTGCAGGCTGTCGGCCATCCGCTCGCGCATGGCGCGGATCCGGTCGCGCATCTCGCCGAGTTCCCGCTCCCAGTCGGCGCGCAGCTCCGGGTCGGTGAGCACGATCTCGACGATCGCCGCGCCGTGGGTGTGCGGGTTCGAGTAGCTCGCCCGCACCAGCCGCTTGGCGAAGGCCTCGACCTTGGCCTTCGCGGCCGGGTTCTCGGCCACGATGGTGAGCGCGCCGACGCGCTCGCCGTAGAGCGAGAACGACTTCGAGAACGAGGAGGCGACCAGGAATTCCTGGCCGGACTCGGCGAACAGGCGCACCGGCTCGGCGTCGGCGTCGAGCCCGTTGCCGAAGCCCTGGTAGGCGATGTCGAGGAACGGGATCAGGCCGCGCTCGGCCATCAGGGGCACGAGGTCGCGCCACTCGTCGAGGCCGAGATCGGCGCCCGTCGGGTTGTGGCAGCAGGCGTGCAGCACCACGATCGAGCCCTTCGGCAGATCCTGGAGATAGGCCTTCATGGCCTGGTAGTCGGCTCCGCCGGTCTCGGACGAGAAGTAGGGATAGTCGACCACGGTGAAGCCGGCCTGGCCGAACAGCGCCTTGTGATTCTCCCAGCTGGGGTTGCTCACCGCCACGGTGGCGTTCGGGTAGAGCTTGGCCAGCAGGTCGGCGCCGGTCTTCAGCGCGCCGGTGCCGCCGATGCTCTGGAGCGTCGCGGCCCGGTTCTGGGACAGGATCGGCGCGCCCTTGCCGAACAGGAGTTCCTGGACCGCGTCGCGGAACGGCTTGGTGCCCTCGATCGGCCGGTAGGTCTTCGGCAGGCCCTTCTCGATCCAGCGCTTCTCGGCGGTCTGCACGGCGCGCAGGCGCGGCACCTTGCCGTCCGCGTCCGTGTACACGCCGACCACGAGGTTGAGCTTCTTGGGGCTCGGGTCGGCGTTGAAGGCCTCGAACAGGCGCATGATCGGGTCGAGCGGCGCGTCCTGGATGCCGGCGAACAGCGAGGTCATGATCGTCAATCGTCCCAGAGGGTCTCGGCCGGCGACGCGCGGAGGGGCGCCGGCACGCCCGGCGACGGGCCGGGCCGACGCCCTTATTCCGCACATCGCGCCCGCCCGCCAGCGCTTCCGCGCGCATCAGCATCCCGATCCGCTCAACGATCTGCGCGACGCTGCGCCCGACGATAGGCCGGGCGATCCGGGGGCGGCGCCCTTCCGGTCGGGGCGGAGACGGTCCTAGAGTGTCGCCATGATCCGTCGCCTCCTCCCGTTCCTCGCCCTTCTCCTCGCGGCCGCCCCGGCCGTCGCGCAGGCACCGGTGCGGATCGGCCTGTCGGCGCCGCTGACCGGTCCTGATTCCGCCTTCGGCCAGGGGCTCCGGCAGGGCGCCGAGCAGGCGGTGGCCGATCTCAACCGCGTCGCGGGCGGCCGCCCGCGCTGGGTCCTCGTCCCGGCCGACGACGGCGGCGACGCGCGGCAGGCCGTCGCCGTCGCGAAGAAGTTCGCCGCCGACGGCGTGCGCCTCGTCGTCGGACCGCTCGAATCCGGGGCGGTCGCGGCCGCGGCGCCCGTCTACGAGGAGGCGGGCGCGGTCATGGTCGCGCCCGCGGCGTCATACGGACCGCTGACCGGCCGGGGTCTGTGGAACCTGTTCCGCCTCGGACCGAGCGACGCCCAGCAGGGTCGGGCGGCCGGGGCCTACCTGGCGAAGGCCTTCGCGGGACGCCGGGTCGGGATCCTCAGCGACCGCTCGACCTTCGGCCGCGGCCTCGCCGACGCGGTGGCGGCGCGGCTGAAGGAGGCCGGCATGCCGGAGGTGATGTTCGACGGCTTCCCCCGGGGCAACCGCGACCTCGCGGACCTCGTCGCGCGGCTGAAGGCGGCGCGCCTCGACGCGGTGTATTTCGGCGGCCTCGCGCCCGAGGCCGTGACCCTGCTCCGCGCCATGCGCGAGGCCGGCCTCGGCGCGACCCTGGTGGCGAGCGACGGCATCCTCGACCCCGCCTTCGCCGCGGTCGACGGCGACGGGGAGGGGACGGTCATGACCCTGGTTCCCGATCCGCCGCGCCTGCCCGAGATCCGCGGCGCTCGCCCGGTGCCGCGCTCGCCCGAGGCGGAGAGCGTCGCGGCCAACGCCTACGTGGCCGTGGAGCTCCTGGCGCAGGCGACCGAGCGCACCCGCGCCGCCGACCCGAGGACCGGCCGCATCGCGGACGGCCACAAGGTGGCCGAGTCCGTGCGGACGGGGCCGTCCCGGACGCTGCTCGGATCGGTGGCCTTCGACGCGCGGGGCGACCGCGCCGCAGCACCGATCGCCCTGCGGATCTGGCGCCGGACGCCGGACGGGCGCCTCGACTACGCCGGCAACGACGCCGAGCCCTGAGAGCCGGCAAATCGTGTCGATGACGGAACGTGTTCGGTGTCCGTGACTTGCGGCCGGTTCCCGCGGGGACTACATGCGAGCGGTGCTGCTGAGCTGGCGCGGGCGGTCCCCCGGATCGGATCCGCGCCCTGCGGCGTTTCCCGAGCTCGATGACAGCCGAACACGCATTGCCGGAACGCCTGCTGCCGGACGGTCCGACTGGAGAAGGTGCATGGCGAAAGAAGAATTGATGCAGTTCGATGGTCTCGTGATCGAGATCCTGCCGGATGCGCGCTACCGCGTGCAGCTCGACCAGGGCCACGAGATCGTGGCCTACACGGCCGGCAAGATGAAGAAGAACCGCATCAAGACGCTGGCGGGCGACCGGGTGACGGTCGAAATGTCGCCCTACGACCTCGAGAAGGGCCGCCTCGTGTTCCGCCACAAGGACGAGCGCTCGTCCGGACCCCGCCCGCCGGTGCGCGGCGGTCAGTTCCGCCGCCGTTGACGACCGGGCGCGCGCGCCGGGCTTCCCCGGCGGCGCCCGCCTACCTGCTCTTGACCGTCACGGCGCTGCTCTGGGCTGGCAACGCCGTCACCAGCCGCTGGGCGCCCGGTCACGTGTCGCCCCAGGTCATCACGACGCTCCGATGGGCGGTCGCCTGCCTGGTGCTCATGCCCTTCGCCGCGCGCCGGCTCGCCGCCGCGTGGCCGCTCCTGCGGCCGCACTGGCTGCGCATCCTGCTGATGGGCGGCCTCGGCTACACGGCCTTCAACTGCCTGTTCTACGCGGCCGGCGTGCATACCGGCGCGATCAACCTCGCCCTGTTCCAGGGGGCGATCCCCGTGCTGGTGATCGTCCTGAACCGGCTCGCCTACCGGGTGCCGGTCACGCCGGGGCAGGTCCTGGGCGTGGCGCTGACCCTGGTCGGCGCCGGCCTCGCCGCCACGCACGGCGACCTGTCGGTGCTCACGACCCTCGCGTTCAACCGCGGCGACGTGCTCGTCTTCGGCGCCTGCCTGCTCTACGCGGGCTACACGATCTTCCTGCCGACGCGCCCGAAGGTGCCGGCCCTGGTGTTCTTCGCCGCGATGGCGGTCGCGGCCTTCGTCACCTCGCTGCCGCCGCTCGCCGTCGAGTGGGCGACGGGCCACGCCGTCTGGCCCAACCGCGAGGGCTGGCTGATGGTCGCCTTCGTGGGCCTCGGGCCGTCGCTGCTGGCGCAGCTCTTCTTCATGCGCGGCGTCGAGATCATCGGCCCGAACCGCGCCGGCCTGTTCGTCAACCTCGTGCCGATCTTCGGCGCGATCCTCGCCGTCCTGCTGGTCGGCGAGCCGTTCGGCGCGACGGAAGGGGTCGCCCTGGCCCTGGTGCTGGCCGGGATCGCCTGCGCCGAGCGCCTGAAACCGGCGCCCGCCGCAGAGGCGACTCCGGAAGCCGCCTACTCGCAGACGCGGACGCGGCGGATGTAGACGTCGCCGTAGGCGTCGTAGGTCCGGCGGCGCTCGAAGTGGCAGACCGGGCCGTAATCCTCCTCGACGTAGACCGGCGGCGGGGCGCGGTAGACCGGGCGGCCCGGGTAGTAGCCGTTGTTGGCCGACGCGATGGCGCCGCCGACGGCCAGGCCGCCGAGCACGCCGAGGGCGGCCGCGCCGCCGGCGCCGATGCCGTCGCGGGCCTGGGCGGCCGGCGCGAGCGTGGCGAGGCTCCCGACGACAAGGCTCGTCGCGAGAAGGTACTTCATGACATCCCCCTGAAAGCAGGCGATTCGTGCCGATCGATCGGCACAGAGCTGCTAGCACACCCGAGCTTTGGGGCGTTTGTTCGGCCGCACGTGCCGGCTTGACGTGAGGTGCTCCGCCGCACCAAACCCGGGGGCGAGCCGGAGGGCGAGCGAGAGGAGCGGCGACCGTCATGGTGACACGGGGCTTCGTCGGACGCAGGCAGCCGCCCGAGACCGGCGCGCGCCTGCCGCCGGGTCAGTATCTCACCGACGATTTCCCGATCCTCCAGATCGGCCCCAACCCGACCATCGACATGGCGACGTGGCGGTTCACGCTGCGCGAGGGATCCCGGCCGATCAAGGCGTGGAGCTGGGCGGAGTTCGAGGCGCTGCCCCGCACCACCTGGCGCGGCGACATTCACTGCGTCACCAAGTGGTCGAAGTTCGACACGACCTGGGAGGGCGTCAGCTTCGACGACATCCTGGCCGATGCCGGGATCACGGCACCGACCGGCTACCTCCTGGCGGAATCCCACGACGACTACACCACGAACGTTCCGGTGGCCGACCTCGTGGGCGGTCGCGCCCTGGTGGCGACGCGCTACGAGGGTCAGCCGATCCATCCGGATCACGGCGGCCCGGCGCGGCTCTTCGTGCCGCACCTCTATTTCTGGAAGAGCGCCAAGTGGGTGAAGGGCCTGCGGTTCACTCAGACCGACACGGCCGGTTTCTGGGAATTGCGCGGCTACCACATGTACGGGGATCCCTGGCGTGAGCAGCGCTACATCGGTGACTGAGGCGGTTCCTGAGGCGGTTCCTGAGGCGGTGACTGGCGCAGTGACGGACACAGTGACTGACCCGGCGTTCGAGCCCATCGTCTTCCGCTGGCACGAGGCGGAGATCACCGCGATCGCGCCGGTGACGCCGCACGTGAAGAGCGTCCGGCTGCGCTGCGGCCTCGCCGAGTCCTACCGGGCCGGACAGCACGTCGATGTCCGGCTCACCGCCGAGGACGGCTACCAGGCGCAGCGCAGCTACTCCGTCGCCTCGGCGCAGGACGGCAGCGGCACCCTGGAGCTGATGATCGAGGCCCTGCCGGACGGCGAGGTGTCCGGCTGGTTCTCGCACTGCGCCGAGGTCGGCGACCGGGTCGATCTGCGCGGGCCGATCGGCGGCTCGTTCTCCTGGGACGGGTCCGACGGCGGGCCGCTGCTCCTCGGCGGCGGCGGGTCCGGCGTGGTGCCGCTCCTGGCGATGCTGCGGCGGCGGGCGCAGAACTGGCGGGCGATCCCGGCGGCGCTGATCTACTCGGCCCGCACCCGCGCGGAGGCGATCGCGGTCGCCGAGCTGGAGCGGCTCGCCGAGACGGATCCCAACTTCTCCCTGCATCTCGCCACGACGCGGGAGCCCGGCGGCAAGCGGATCGACGCGCCCCTCGTCGCCGACGCGCTGGCGCGGATCGGGGCGCCCGGGAAGGTGTTCCTCTGCGGCTCGAACCGGTTCGTGGCCGCGGCCTCGGACCTGATCCTGGCGCAGGGCGTCGCGCCGGGCCTGATCCGCACCGAGCGCTTCGGCGCCTGAACGAGGCCCGGCGCTTTCCGGTCGAGGATCTCGGCTCTGTGTCTTTGCGAGCAGAGCGAAGCAATCCAGAGTGCGCCACGTTCTCCAACGTCGCGCCGCCCCGGGTCGCTTCGCTGCGATCGCGATGACGGAGCGGGTTGCGCCGACCGAAGCGTTCAGCCGGAAGCCGAATCAGGGGCTGAAGATCAGCACGAGGTAGACGAAGAACAGCACGAGGTGCACCGCGCCCTCCAGCACGGTGGTGCGCGAGCCCGAGAAGGTCTGGGCGCTGAGGATCAGCGTCACGGCGAGCAGGGTCATCTCAGTCGGCTTGAGGCCGAGCACCACGGTCTGGCCGGTGAGCAGCCCGATGGTCAGGATCGCCGGCACGGTGAGGCCGACCGTCGAGGTGGCCGCCCCCAGGCACAGGTTGATCGCCCGCTGGAGCTCGTTGCGGGCCACCGCCTTGAGCGCCGAGATCCCCTCCGGCGTGAACACGATGGCGGCGATCAGCACGCCGCCCAGCGCCGTCGGCGCGCCGAGCGCCGCGATGCCGTGGTCGAGGATCACCGCGAGGCTCTTGGCCAGGATCACGATCGGCAGGACGTTGGCGAGCAGCAGGCCGACATGCTTGGCGACGCTGCCGCCCGAGACCGGATCCGCGCCGTGCGGCGGCTCCGTCGCCTCGGGGATCTCCGCGTCGATGAAGAACTCGCTGTGGCGCCCGGTCTGGATGAGCAGGAACACGCCGTAGAGGGCGAGGGTGAACACCGAGAACGTGACCGCCTGAAGCGTCGTCAGGGTCCCGTCGCTGGTGGAGCTGGTGAAGTTGGGGATGATCAGCGCGATGGTGGTGAGCGGGATGATCACCGCCATGAAGGCCGAGGCGCCCTGGAGGTTGTAGCGCTGCTGGTGGTGGCGCAGGCCGCCGACCAGGAGGCCCAGCCCGACCACGCCGTTCAGCACGATCATCAGCACCGCGAACATCGTGTCGCGACCGAGGGTCGGCGCGTCCTTGGCCGACAGCATCACGGCGGAGATCAGCGCCACCTCGATGATGACGATGGCCAGCGTCAGGACCAGCGTCCCGAGGGGCTCGCCGAGGCGGTGTGCCAGCTCCTCGGCCTCGTGCACCACGCCGAAGGCCGCCCAGACGATCACGGCGAGCAGCCACGCGAACAGGCCCCCCGCGAACAGGGGCTGAGACAGGTCCCCGAGCCAGTCCTTGCCGAACCACGTGAAGGCGAGAACCGTCGCCCAGGCTATCGCCACCCGCAGGGCTGCCATCATGATGAACGTGTACTCCGCTCGGTTCGCGTCGGGCCTCGACGTGCGCGATTCACGGGAGCCTTAGCAGGTCGTCGGACCAGTGTCGGCGTCGACGGCCGATCGGCCGCGGGTCCATTCGCGCGCCGATGAGGCGTGCCGGATCCCGGATCGAGCGCGCGCAACCGCCCCATGCTGCGACGGGAGTGGTCAGTCGGCCCGGTTGGCGTTACCTTCCAGGCACCCGAATAAAGTCCGGCGCCTGATTCCCCCGCCGCGCGATGGCGCGCTGCCGGGCGCGGCACGGCCGTTGAGAGTTCCCGAAGCTTGCCTTTCCCGACCCTGCCCGCCCCCCTCGCGCGGGCCCTGAGCGACCGCGGCTACGCCGACCCGACGCCGGTCCAGGCCGCCGTGCTGGAAGCCGCCGCCGGCTCCCGCGACCTCCTCGTCTCGGCCCAGACCGGGTCCGGCAAGACCGTGGCCTACGGCCTCGCCATGGCCAGCATGCTGATCGGGGAGGCCGAGCATCTGCCGCCCCCGGCGGCGCCCCTCGCCCTCGTGATCGCCCCGACCCGGGAACTCGCCCTGCAGGTCCAGCGGGAGCTGTCCTGGCTCTACGGCCCGGCCGGAGGCCGTGTCGCGGCCTGCGTCGGCGGCATGGATCCGCGCCGGGAGAGCCGGATGCTCGCGGACGGCACCCACATCGTGGTCGGGACGCCGGGCCGCCTGCGCGACCACCTCGAGCGCCGCAACCTCGACCCGACGGCGCTGCGCGCCGTGGTCCTCGACGAGGCGGACGAGATGCTCGATCTCGGCTTCCGCGAGGACATCGAGTTCATCCTCTCGGCGACGCCCGCGGAGCGGGCCACCTACCTGTTCTCCGCGACCCTGCCGAAGGCGATCGAGACGCTGGCCGAGCGCTACCAGCGCGGGGCCCTCCGGCTCGCGATCAAGGGCGAGACCAAGGGCCACGCCGACATCGCCTACCGCGCGGTGCGGATCATGCCGCGGGAGACCGAGCACGTGGTGCTCAACCTTCTGCGCGAGGCGGACGCCAAGACCGCGATCGTCTTCTGCAACACCCGCAACGCCGTCCGGCACCTCCAGGCCAGCCTGACCGAGCGGGGCTTCTCGGTGGTGGCGCTCTCGGGCGAGCTGGGGCAGGGCGAGCGCAACGCCGCCCTCCAGGCCCTGCGCGACGGCCGCGCCCGCGTCTGCGTCGCCACCGACGTGGCCGCCCGCGGCATCGACCTGCCGTCGCTCAGCCTCGTCATCCACGCGGATCTCCCGCACGACGCCGAGGTCATGCAGCACCGCAGCGGCCGCACCGGCCGTGCCGGCCGCAAGGGCACCTCGGTGCTGCTGATCCCCAATGCCCGGCGGCGCCGGGCCGAGCAGATGTTCGCCATCGCCAAGGTGAGCCCCGAATGGTCGGGGCCGCCCTCGGCCGACGAGATCCGCCGGCTCGACGGCGAGCGCATGCTCTCCGACCCGCTCTTCGCCGAGCCGCCGGCCGAGGAGGACGTCGCGCTGGCCGAGACGCTGCTCGCCGGCAAGAGCCCGGAAGAGCTCGCCGCGCTCCTGGCCCGCGTGTACCGCACCCGCCTGCCGGCCCCCGAGGAGGTCAGCGATCCGGGCGAGGGCCGCGCGCCCCGCGGCGAGCGTCCGCCCTACGACCCGATGGACCCGGAGCGGATCGCCGCCATGGGCCCGGCGGTCTGGTTCCGGCTGAACCTCGGCCGCCGCGACAACGCCGATCCGCGCCGGCTGCTGCCGATGCTGACCCGTCGGGGCGGGATCGGGCGCCAGGAGATCGGCGCCATCCGGATCTTCGACCGCGAGACCAAGTTCGAGGTGCGGGGCAACGCGGCGGCGCGCTTCGCCGAGGCTTTCGCCCGCAACGGCTCGCCGGAGATCCAGGTCGAGGCGCTCGCGGGCGACGGGGCGCCGGCCGAGCGCAGGGGCCCGCCCGCCGGGCCGAAGGGATTCGCGAGCCCGCGGGCCGGCAAGCACCAGCGCAAGGCCGAGCGCACCGGGCCGAAGGGCGACAAGGCCGGGCGCCAGACGGGCCGGGCCTGAGCGCCGGGCCCGATAACCGTGCGGCCCCGCTATCGGGGCCGCCGCGGCGGATCAGAAGACGTTCTTGACGGCGTCGCCGAGGGCGTCGACGCTCTCCTTCAGCTTCCGCCCGGCCGGCGCCAGGGACGGGAGCTTGATGCCGAGCACCTCTGTGTCCTCAGCCTCGGCGGGCTCCGCCTGGGCAACGGTCGCGGTGGCGGCGCCCTTCGCCTTGTCGGCGGTCCGCGTCGGCGCGGGCGTTTGGCGGGTCGCCGCCTTGGGCGCGGGCTTCTCGGGGCGCTCGATCTTCTCGGCGCGCTCCGTCCTCTCCGATTTTACGGAGCGCTCCGTCTTCTCGGCCCGCTCCTTCTTCTCGGGACGCTCGGCCTTCTCCGCGCGCTCGGTGCTCTCCGCCACCGACTTCGGCGCGGCCGGCTCGACGAGCTCGCGGGCCCGGACCGTCTCGGAGGCGCGGGGCGTCTGAAGCGCGGCCGTGCGGACCGGCGCCAGCGGCGCGACTTCCCGCGCGGCCGCGACCGGCGTGACGGGCGTCGGAACCGGGATGCGCTGCGTCGGCGCGACGGGGGCCGCGGCGACCTTCGCGGGCCGCGGGGCCGCCGGCTGCGGGGTGGTGGGTGCGGGCGCCGTCGGGGCGGGCTTGATCGCCGCGAAGGCTTCCGGCAGCGACACCATCCTGAGCGCCGGTGTCTCCGGCTTGGCGGGCTGCGCCGGGGCGGCCGCCGTCTGGACGGAGCCCTTGATGGCGGGCAGCCCGTCCTTCAGCTCCGGCCAGTCCGCGGCCTGCCGGGACGCGACGATCTTCACGGGGGTCGGCGCCGCCAGGCCGGCCATCACCGTCGAGGCGGCGACGCCGAAGCCGACCAGCGCGCTTGCGCCGGCCACGCTGAACAGCGCGACCTTGAGGTTCAGCGACGGCCCGGGCTTGGCCGACGGCGTCCGGTCAGGCCGGGTCTCGGACGGGTCGAGGTTGAGATCGATCATAGGCCGGGGTCTCTGACACGATACACGCCGCGCGCGACCGGGCTCCCCTTCACCGGCCGCCACACTCCGAGGATTCGAAGGTGGTTCGACTCTGGTGGCGATAGAGGAGCTGCAATACGGCGCAATGATGTCGGTCCGAATTGCCTGCCCTGCCAGTCCTGGCGCGGCTATCCACAAGATTACGCCGCGCCGCTTAAGAATCGGTGTTCGCCCCGTCCGCGGCACTGGGGGCGGGGCGGCCTGAGCACGTCCGGGGCGCCACTCTGCCGGCCGGCCGCGGCGGGCGCCATGGACTTCGCCGGCGCGGTCGCTATGCGTCAGCGCGTGGATACCCGCCCGAACCTGTCCCCGCGTACCGAGACGGCCGAAGCGCCGGACGCTCCCCGGCTCCGCCGCTGGCCCTGGTCGGCGTGGTCCACCCGCGCGCGGCTCGTCGCGGTGGTCCTGCTGATCGACGCCTTCGCGGCCGTGATCTCCTGCGCGGTCATCGTCCTGAACGCCCGGTCGGCCGTGCGCGTCGAGACCCGCGCGTCGCTCGCGACCGTCGAGTCGCTGGTGGCCGACACGATCCGCCTGTCCGACACGGCCGCGCCCGACACGCTGCTCCAGACCCTCGACCTGCGCTTCAAGGTCCTCCGGCACGTCCGGGTCGCTGTGCTCGACGCGGACGGCGACGAGGTCGGCCGGCCGCTGCCGCCGCCGCGCGCCGACCGGGAGGCGCCGCGCTGGTTCGCCGACCTGATCATGCCGCCGATCGAGCGCCACGCCCTTCCGATCGTCGTCAACGGGCGGCGGCTCGGCACGGCGCAGATCACCACGCAGCCGATGGACGAGATCGACGAGATCTGGGGCTACGCCCGGGCGCTCTCGCTGACCACCCTGGCGATCAACGCCGCGATGCTGATCGCGCTCTACATCGCGCTGGGCCGGATCCTCGCGCCGCTGCGGCGGCTCGGCGCCGGCCTGACCCAGCTGGAGCACCACGACTACACCGCCCGCCTGGAGCCGCCCGGCGCCCGGGAGCTGGCGGTGATCGCCGAGCGGTTCAACAAGGTCGCCGAGGCCCTGGGCGAGGTCCGGGCCGCCAACGGCCGCCTCAACCGCCAGCTCCTGACCGCGCAGGACGACGAGCGCCGCCGGACGGCCCTGGAGCTGCACGACGAGTTCGGTCCGTGCCTGTTCGCCCTGGAGGCCAACGCCGCCTCGATCGGCCGCATCGCCTCCGGCGCGGCCGAGCCGAGCCGCGAGAAGCTCGCCGCCCGGGCGGCCGAGATCAGCGCGATCGTCGGGCAGGTCCAGACCGTCAACCGGGAACTCCTGAACCGCCTGCGGCCGCACGGCCTCGGGCAGGCGCCCCTGGCGACCTGCCTCGACCTGCTCCTGCGCGGCTTCGGGCAGCGCCATCCCGGCATCACCTTCGCGGGCCGCTTCGACGGGCTGGCCCGGGGCTACGGCGACCTCGTGGACCTCACGGTGTTCCGCTGCGTTCAGGAGAGCGCCACCAACGCCGTGCGGCACGGCGCCGCGACCCGGGTGGAGGCCGAGGCGGCCGAGACCGGCGGCCGGATCGACCTCACCATCCGCGACAACGGCACCGGAATCCCGCCGGAACACGGTACCGGGCTCGGTCTGTCGGGGATGCGCGAGCGCGTGGAGGCCCTCGACGGCACCTTCGCCCTTGACAATGCCGGCCCCGGGGCGATCGTCCGGATCACGATCCCCGTTCCGCCCGACCGGGGCGACGAGAACAACACCGCGCCGAGCGCATGAACGCCATCGCATCCCAGATCGACGCCGCCGCCACGCGCCTGCCGGTTCTCGTCATCGATGATCACCCCATCGTCCTGCAGGGCTGTCGACGCGTGCTGGAGGATTCCGGCGTCGAGACCATCGCGGAGGCGACGACAGTCGTCGGCGGCTACCGGATCTTCCACCGGCTCCGCCCGCCGGTCGTGATCTGCGACCTGACCTTCCAGGGCAGCGGCATGGCCGGGCTCGGCCTGATCCGGCGGATCCGGGCGGTCGCGCCCGAGACGCGCATCCTGGTCTTCAGCATGCACAACGACCCGGTGATCGTCGCCCGCGCCCTCGAGGCGGGGGCCCTGGGCTACGTCCTCAAGGACCACGCCTCGGCCGAGCTGTTCGAGGCCTTCGCCAAGGTCCGCGTCGGCGAGGTCTACCTCGACCGGCGCCTCGCCACCGAGGTGGCGATGCTGCGCGCCGACGCCCGCCGCGCGCCGGAATCGCAGCTGACCCCCCGCGAGCAGCAGATCCTGGCGCGCCTCGCGCAGGGCCGCTCCTACGGAGCCATCGCGGCCGACCTGTCGGTGAGCTACAAGACCGTGACGAACGCCTGCTCGCAGATGCGCCAGAAGCTCGGCGTGCGCACCCTCGCCGAGCTGATCCACGTCGCCGTCACCCACGCGCAGCGGCAGGGCTAAGCCGTGGCATCCCCCGGACCTGACGACGCCTTCTCCCGGGAGGCCTGGGCGCGCAACGCCGCCGCCTACGAGACCATCCGGTCGATGCCGTTCAACGCCGAGCTCGCCGCCGGCACGCTGCCGCAAGACCGGTTCCGGCACTACATCGTGCAGGACGCGCACTACCTGATCGGCTTCGGCCGGGCGCTGAGCCTCGCCGCCGCGAAGGCGCCGGATCCGGACACGATCGTGCAGTTCTCCCGCGCCGCGCAGGAGGCGATCGTGGTCGAGCGCGCCCTCCACGGCGGCTTCTTCCGCGACTACGGCATCGGGCCGGAGACCTTCGCGGCCACGCCCCTGACGCCGGCCTGCGACCACTACGTCAGCTACCTCACGGCCACCGCCTACGCCGAGCCCTACGCGGTCCTCTGTGCGGCCCTGCTGCCCTGCTTCTGGATCTACAAGGCGGTCGGCGACGACATCTTCGCCCGCGCGGCGCCCGACAACCCGTATCGCGCCTGGATCGACACCTACGCGGGCGACGATTTCGCCGCGGCGGTCGCGGCCATGATCGCCGCCACGGACTGCGCGGCGCGGGACGCGTCGGAGGCCGAGCGCGCGCGGATGCACCGGGCGTTCACGCAGGCCACCCGGCTCGAGTGGCAGTTCTGGGACAGCGCCTACCGCGACGCGGCCTGGGCCCTGTGAGCCGCCCGGCGCGCCCGTGACCGCGCCGGACGCCAGCCGCCGCGATCTCGTCGCCGCCGCGCTCGCTGCAGCCCTCGCCGCGCCGCTCCGTCCGGCCCTGGCCGCCGCCGGCGATCCGGCGCCGATCCCGCCGGATCGTCCCGTCCGGATCGCCATGCTGGTCTATCCGGGCCTCACCGCGCTCGATCTCGTGGGGCCGCAGACCTTCCTCGCCGGCCTCGCCCCCGGCAGCCTCCACCTCGTCGGCGCGGAGCCCGGGCCGGTGACGAGCGACACCGGCCTCGTTCTGGTGGCGACCCACGGCTTCGCGACCTGCCCGGCGGACCTCGACGTCCTGTTCGTCCCCGGAGGCGACGGCACCCCCGCACAGATGGGCGACGCCGCGCTCCTCGCCTTCCTGCGCGACCGCGCCGCGCGGGCCGGCTGGATCGCCAGCGTCTGCACCGGGTCGCTGATCCTCGGCGCGGCGGGCCTGCTGCGCGGCTACCGCGCGACGTCGCACTGGAGCGTGCGCGACGCGGTGCTGCCGCTCCTGGGCGCCCGGCCGTTGGCCGAGCGCGTCGTCTTCGACCGCGACCGCGTCACCGCGGCCGGGGTCTCGGCGGGGCTCGATCTCGGGCTGGCGCTCGCCGCGCGCCTGCGCGGGGATACCTTCGCCCGCACCGCGCAGCTCGTCGCCGAGTACGCCCCGGCGCCGCCCTTCCGCGCCGGCACGCCCGCCGAGGCCGGGCCCGCGACCGTCCGGGCGGCCGAGGCGATCCTCGCGCCGCTGGTGACGGGGGCGGAGGCCGCAGCGCGCCGGTGAGCGCCGCGCCGGCGATGCAACCGGGCCACGGTCCGGCGCGACGTGCGGCGGCGTGCTTGACGACGCGCCGCCGGGGCCCGAACTGTTGCGGTGCACGATCCCCCGGAGCCGCCATGTCCCTGATCGCACGCCTGCGCGCCTACGCGGCCGAGGCTCTCGGCGTCGGCACGCAGGAGACCGTGGACGAGACGCATCTCGCGGCCACCGCGCTCTTGGTCCACGTCGCCCGCGTCGACGGCATCCTGGCGCCGGCCGAGAGCGAGCGCCTCTCGCGCCTCGTGCAGGGCCACTACGCCGACGGTCCGGACGCCGCGCGGGCGCTGATCGAGCGCGCCGCCGCCATGGATTCGGAGGTGCGCGACGTGGCGAGCCTCGTGGAGATGATCCCGCACGAGGCCGACCGGTCCGAGCGCGAGGAGCTGCTGACCATGGCGTGGTCGGTCGCGGCGGCGGACGGCAACGTCGACGAGTTCGAGGAGGCGCTGGTCGAGCGCCTCGGCCGCCTGCTCGGCTTCGACGAGGCCGCCATTGCGGCGGCCCGCCGCAGCGGACAGCAGGGCGTCGCGGCCGCGTAGTCCCGGCAGCCCGCGATGATCGCCAGCCTGGCCCTGATCCTGCTCGCGCAGCTGCTGGGCGAAGCCCTCGCGCGCGGCGCGGGCGTCCCGATCCCGGGGCCGGTGATCGGCATGGGCCTGATGTTCGCGTTCCTGCTGCTGCGCGACAATGCCCGCCTCGGCCTACCGCGCGTGCTGCCGAAGCCGCTGACCGACGGGACGCTCGAGACGACCGCGCGCGGGCTGCTGATGAACCTGTCGCTCCTGTTCGTCCCCGCGGGCGTCGGCGTCGTCGGCCGCCTCGACCTGCTGCGGGCGCAAGGCGCCAAACTGGCCCTCGTGCTGGTCGTCTCGACCGCCCTGTCGCTGCTGGTCACCGTCCTGGTGTTCCGCGCCGTCGCCGCGCTGGTCGAGCGGCGCGGGACCGACGGGGAGCCCTGACGGGTGGCCGGCGACTTCTCGCTCTGGGTCTACCTCGCCAAGACGCCGCTCCTGTGGCTGACGGTGACGCTGACCGCCTACGTCCTGGCGGACCGGATCGCCGCCGTGACCGGCCGGCACCCGATCGCCAACCCCGTCCTCATCACCGTCGTCCTGGTGGGGGCGGTCCTGGCCGTCACCGGCACGCCCTACGGGGCCTATTTCGAGGGCGCGCAGTTCGTCCACTTCCTGCTCGGGCCCGCCACCGTGGTGCTGGCGATGCCGCTCTACGAGCGGCGGGCGACCGTCCTGCGCGCCCTTGCGCCGATGCTGGCGGCCCTCGCCGCCGGCTCGGCCACCACCCTCGCCGTGGTGATCGGCCTCGCGCGCCTCCTCGACATCCCGCAGCCGATCCTCGTCTCGCTGGCCCCGAAATCCGTGACCTCGGGCGTCGCGATGGGCATCGCGGAGGCGCTCGGCGGCGACCCGACGCTCACGGCGATCCTGGTGATCCTCACCGGCATCATCGGGGCGATCCTCGTGACGCCGATGATGAACCTCCTGCGGATCCGCGACATGCGCGCCCGCGGCTTCGCCGCAGGGCTCGCGGCCCACGGCATCGGGACGGCCCGCGCCTTCCAGGTCAGCGAGGTCGCCGGCACCTTCGCGGGCATCGCCATGGGGCTCAACGCCTTCCTGACGGCGATCCTCGCGCCCCTGGCGCTGCACCTGCTGTTCTGAGCACCTGCTGTTCTGTGGCCTCAGGCGTCCAGCCGGTCGGCCACCGCCTCGGCGAGCGACAGGCTGGAGGTCAGGCCGGGGCTCTCGATCCCGAACAGGTGCACGATCCCCGGCAGGCCGTGCTCGGCCGGCCCGTCGATCCGGAAGTCGGCCGCTGCCTCGCCGGGCCCGGTCAGCTTCGGCCGCAGGCCCGCGTAGTCCGGGTACAGCGCCCCGTCGGGCAGGCCGGGCCAGTAGCGCCGGATCGCGCCGTAGAAGGCCTCGGCGCGCGCGGGATCGACCCGGTAGTCGAACCCGTCGACCCACTCCACGTCGGGCCCGAAGCGGGTGCGGCCGGCGAGGTCGAGGGTGAGGTGGATGCCGAGGCCGCCGTCGATCCGCGGCGCCGGGTAGATCAGCCGCGAGAAGGCCGGCTTGCCGGTGCAGCCGAAGTAGTTGCCGCGGGCGAGGCGCAGCGTCGGGACGCGCTCGGCCGGGTAGCCCTCCGTGCCGGCGGCCAGGGCCGGGGCGCCGAAGCTCGCGGCGTTGACCACCGCGTCGAAGGCCATCGTGCCGGGCTCGGCGCCGCCGAACGCGGCCTGCCACTGCCCGTCCCGCCGCGTCAGGCCCTCGACCGGGGTGCGCAGGGCGAGCGCGCCGCCGTGATCCTCGATCGCCCCGAGCAGGGCGAGCATCAGCGCGTGGCTGTCGACGACGCCGGTGCGCGGCGAGTGCAGCGCCACCGTGCAGGCGAGATTCGGCTCCAGCTGCCGGGCGGCGCGTCCGTCGAGGAGTTCGAGGCCCGGGACGCCGTTGGCCTCGCCCTGGCGTCGGATCGCCGCGATCTTCTCGGCCTCCGCGTCGTCGGAGGCGACGATCAGCTTGCCGCACGCGCGATGCGGGACGCCGTGACTCGCGCAAAAGTTGTATAGGCGCCCGGCGCCCTCGACGCAGTGGTGCGCGCGCTCGGATCCGCCCGGGTAGTACATGCCGGCGTGGATCACTTCCGAGCTGCGGGAGGAGACCCCCGTCCCGAAGGCGTCCTCGGCTTCCGCCACGATGACGGCATGCCCGCGCAGCGCGAGTGCCCGCCCGATGGCGAGTCCGACGACGCCGGCTCCGACGACCAGGGCCTCCATGTCTTCGCGTTCTCCAACGCGCCCGGTTGGGCAGGTGAGTCCTCAATACCGCACTTGAGCCGGAACAACGACGCGCCCGTTGATTCGTCGTTGACCCTAAATCTCAATCCTAAGTAGAAATATCGGCGCGATAAATGCGCGGCTCGGTTGTAGCGGCGGCGGACTGGCCCATAATGAGGCCATCCGCCGCCTCCGGCCGAGGCCGAGAACGTCTCAGGGACATGCACCGGCCGTCGGCGGCGAAGAGCCCGACGGAAACCGACGAGAGCCACATCCGAAACACGTAGAATCGAGGTGACGACCATGCAGATGACATCGCCGAGCGTCGAACTCGCCGCAAAGATCCTGAGCGCCTACGTCACGCGCAACAGTGTCCCGGCGGGAACGCTGCCCGACCTGCTCTCCGAGGTACACCGCTCGATCACCGCCCTGGACCAGCCCGCGGAGCCGCAGGTCCGGCGGCCGACCGAGGCGCAGATCCGGGCCTCGATCCGGCCGGACACGCTCATCAGCTTCGAGGACGGCAAACCCTACAAGGCCCTGCGGCGTCACCTGACGATGCGCGGCCTCACGCCCGAGGCCTACAAGGCCAAGTGGGGCCTGCCCGTCGATTACCCGCTGGTCTCGGCGGTCTACAGCGCCCGCCGCTCGACGATCTCCCGCCAGATCGGCGAGGGCCAGCGCCTGCGGATGCAGCAGGCCGCGGAGTAAATGGGCGTCGGTCGCCGGCGCGCGAGCCCGGCGACCGGTCCTCACGGCCAGCCCGGGTTCTGCGCCTCGGCGGCGGCGGTCGCCACTTCTTGGATCAGCAGGGCCACGAGCCCGGACCATCCGGTCTGGTGCGACGCGCCGACCCCGCGGCCGCTGTCCCCGTGGTAGTACTCGTAGAACAGGACGTGCTCGCGGAAATGCGGATCCTCCTGCTCGATCCGGCTGTCGCCGTAGACCGGCCTGCGCCCGTCCGGGCGACGGGTCGAGAGGCTGATCAGCCGCCGTGACAGGTGGGCGGCGATCTCCCGGAGCGCGTAGGTCCGGCCCGACCCGGTCGGCGCTTCGACCCTGAAATCCGGGCCGTAATAGTCGTGGAAGCGGTTCAGCCCGGCGATGAGCAAGTAGTTGACCGGCATCCACACCGGTCCCCGCCAGTTCGAGTTGCCGCCGAACAGCCGCGAGCGCGACTCGGCCGGCTCGTAGGCGAGCCCCAGGTCCCGCCCGTCCCAGGCGAAGCAGAACGGCTCGTCCGCGTAGACGCGGGACACGGCGCGCAGCCCGTAATCCGAGAGGAACTCGTTCGGGTCGAGGGCGCGGTGGAGCAGCGCCTTCAGCCGGTGCCCGCGCAGCAGCGACAGCAGCGCCGTCTGGCCCTCGCCGGGCTCGTTCCAGCGCGAGACCAGGGTCGCGAGGTCCGGGCGGTTCTTGAGGAAGAACACCATTCGGCTGCGCAGGGACGGCAGCCGCGCGAGGTCGCACTCGTTGATCACCGCCACCGCGAAGATCGGGATCAGGCCGACCATGGTCCGGGCGCGGATCGGGAGGCGCTGCCCGTCGCGCGTCTCGATGACGTCGTAGAAGAAGCCGTCCGGCTCGTCCCACACGCCCGCGCCCGTGGCTCCGGCGATGAGGAGGAAGTGCTCGAAGAACTTCTCCGCCATGTCCTCGAAGGTCGGGTCGTCGAGCGCCAGCTCGATGGCGATCCGCATCAGGTTCAGCGCGTAGGTCGCCATCCAGGCCGTCGCGTCGGACTGGGTCAGCGTGGCGCCGTCGCCTACCGGCTTCGACCGGTCGAAGATCCCGATATTGTCGAGCCCGAGGAAGCCGCCCTGGAACAGGTTGCGGTCGTCGGAATCCTTCCGGTTCACCCACCACGTGAAGTTCAGGGTGAGCTTGTTGAAGATCCGCTTGAGGAAGGCGTGGTCCGGCTGGCCGGTGAGCGCCCGGTCCAGCTCGAACACCCGCCAGGCGGCCAGCGCGTGGACCGGCGGGTTGGCGTCCCCGAAGCCCCACTCGTAGGCCGGCAGCGCGGCGTTCGGGTGGGTGTAGGCCTCGTCGACCAGCAGCAGGAGCTGGTTCTTGGCGAAGTCCGGGTCGATGAGCCCGAACACGATCGCCTGCAGGGCGAGGTCCCAGGAGGCGAACCAGGGATACTCCCAGGCATCCGGCATCGAGATGATGTCGTTGGCGCGCAGGTGCGACCAGTCGCTGTTGCGGCCGTGCCGCCGCTCCGGCGCCGGCGCGGGCTGGGCCGGGTCGCCGGCGAGCCACTCGCGCACGTCGTAATGGTAGAGCTGCTTCGACCAGAGCATGCCGGCGAGCGCCTGCCGCTGCACGAGCCGCATCTCGGGATCGGCGATCGGCGCCTGGAGCGCCCCGTAGAAGTCGTCGGCCTCGCCCTCGCGGGCGGCGAAGACGGCGTCGAAATCCGCGAAGGGTGCGCCCGGCGCGGTCTCGGCGCGCAGGCGCAGGCGCACGGTCCGCGTCTCGCCGGGGCCGAGATGCAGGTCGTAGCGGGCGGCGCACTTGGTGCCGGACAGGGCGTTGACGGCGGCCCGGTCGCCGCCCACGACGCACCGGTCGATCCCGTCCTTGTAGAAGCCCTCGGCGGGGCCGCTGCCGAACAGCCGGTGCGTGTTGGTCTCGTTCTCGGTGAACAGCAGGTCGCCCGCGCCCTCGGCGAAGAACCGGAAGGTCGGCATCTCGGGGTGGCGCGCCCAGACCGAGCCCTCCGACCCGGCCATCAGCTCCGGCTTCGGCGTGCCCTGCTTCCACGACCACGTGTTGCGGGCCCAGAGCTGCGGCAGCAGCGTCAGGGCGGCCGGGTCCGGGCCGCGGTTGGTCGCGGTCACCCGCATCAGGATGTCGTCGGGGGCGGCCTTGGCGTAGGCGATCTCGACGTCGAAGTAGCGGCCCTCGTCGAACAGGCCCGTGTCGAGGAGCTCGAATTCCGGGTCGTCGAGGCCGCGCCGCGCGTTCTCCTCGACCAGGCGCCCGTACGGGAAGGCGGCCTGCGAGTACTTGTAGAGCATTCGCATGAAGGCGTGGGTCGGGATCCCGTCGAGGTAGTAGTAGAGTTCCTTGACGTCCTCGCCGTGGTTGCCCTCCTGGTTGGTCAGGCCGAACAGCCGCTCCTTCAGGATCGGGTCGCGCCCGTTCCACAGCGCCAGGGACAGGCACCAGTTCAGGTGGCGGTCGCCGAAGCCGCCGATCCCGTCCTCGCCCCAGCGATAGGCGCGGGACCGGGCGTGGTCGTGGGGCAGGTAGTCCCAGGCGTCGCCCTTCGGGCTGTAATCCTCCCGCACCGTGCCCCATTGCCGGTCGCTGAGGTAGGGCCCCCAGCGGCGCCACGCCGGATCGGAGCGGGCCTCCACGAGACGGCGGCCCTCGGCGGTCTCGAAGAGGTGCGGCGGCACGCCGTCGGGCTTGGTCATACGCGCGCTGCTCCTGCCCCCGCGGATCCGTACCGGATAAAGCCGCGACGCCGGCAGGGAAAGTCAACGCCCCGCCGCGACCGGATCGCCGCGGGGAATCGCGCGACGCGCGATCACACGATGCGGATCGACAGGTCCGGCAGGCCCTCGATGGAGCCGGCGAGCACGTCCCCGCGGACGACCGGCCCGACATTCTCGGGCGTTCCCGAGAAGACGATGTCGCCCGCCTTCAGCTCGAAGGCCCGCGACAGCTCGGCGATCTGCTCGGCGACCGACCAGATCATGTCCGACAGGTCGGAGTCCTGCCGCACGGTGCCGTTCACGGCGAGCCGGATGCGGCCGCGCGCCGGATGCCCGACCTGGGCGACGGGCAGGATCGGCGTGATCGGCGCGGACTGGTCGAAGCTCTTGCCGATCTCCCAGGGTTTCTTCTGGTTGCCCATGCCGCGCTGGAGGTCCCGGCGGGTCATGTCGAGGCCGGTGGCGTAGCCGTAGACGTGGTCGAGCGCCTGCGCGGCCGGGATGTCGCGACCGCCCGACTTCAGCACGGCGACGAGTTCGATCTCGTGGTGGTAGTTCTGGGTCAGCGACGGGTAGGGATGGTCGGCGACGCCGCCCGCGACGACCTGCACGGCGTCCGCCGGCTTCTGGAAGAAGAAGGGCGGCTCGCGCGACGGGTCGGAGCCCATCTCACGGGCGTGGGCCGCGTAGTTCCGGCCGATGCAGTAGATCCGGCGGACCGGGAAGACCTGCGCCTCGCCCTGGATCGGGATCGTGGCCTGCGGCAGCGGGAACAGCAGGCCCGGCTGCGCCTCGGCGGCGGCGGCGGGGCCGAGGCCCGCGGCGGCGCCGGCGGCCACCACCCCGAGAGCGCGGCGTCGACTGATCGTTGCCATGGCCGTGTCCCTTCACCTTGATCCGCGCGCCGCGCGGCGCAGGCGGGCGATACGACCGGGCGGGACCGGCCGCCAGCGGATCCGCGGCCGGGATGGAGAGGCTCAGGCGGTCCGTGTCACCCGGATTCCCTCCGGGTCCGCCGCGACGCGCAGCCCGGTGTAGTCCGCGATCGTCGGATGACCGGTCCGCACCGGCTCGTGATGGGTCGCGGTGACGACCACGACGGCCGCATCCGCGGCCTCGGCCGCCCGGATGCCGGCCGGGGCGTCCTCGAACACGAGGCAGTCCGGCGCCGCGACGCCGAGGCGCCCGGCCGCCAGGAGGAAGCAGTCCGGCGCGGGCTTGCCCCGCGCCACGTCCTCGGCGGCCACCAGAAGGTCGGGGATCGGCATGCCGGCCGCCGCGAGGCGGCGCTCCGCCAGCCGCCGGGGCGCCGAGGTGACGATCGCCCAGCGGTGGCGCGGCAGCGCCTCCAGGAAGGCCCGCGCCCCCGGGATCGCCACGATGTCGTCGACATCCGCCATCTCGGCCTCGGTGATCGCGGCCGCCTCGGCCACGGGATCGACGCCCGGCAGGTTCAGCCGCCGGATGGTCTCGACCGACTGCACGCCGTGGATCGTCGGCAGGAAGGACGCCGCGTCGAGGCCGTGCGCCTCGGCCCAGCGCGACCAGATCCGCTCCGCGGAGGCGATCGAGCTGATGATCGTCCCGTCCATGTCGAACAGGAGCGCCGCCAGGGGGCGCGACGGGAGGGCTGACTCGGGCATGGGCGAGGGCTAGGCCGGCGCCGCCGTCCCGGCAACCGGCCCGCGCGCATGGCCGCGTCTCGCGCGTGGCCGGGCCTCCGGGACGCCTTCGCCCGCGGTCGCCGCGGGCCCGCCCGCTTCACGGGCCGATGCCTTTGGTGTAGCGCGGGTGCAACCCCGGGCCGTCGGCGGCCCTGCAGAAGCGAATATCGACCGACCATGCCGAGCCGCATCGACGCCACCTTCGCCCGCGCCCGCGCGGAGAACCGGTCCGTCCTCGTCACCTACGTGATGTCCGGCGATCCCGATCCCGCGACTTCGCTCGAGGTCCTGAAGGCGCTGCCGGGCGCCGGCGCCGACATCCTGGAATTCGGCCTGCCGTTCACCGACCCGATGGCGGACGGCCCGGCGATCCAGGCGGCCGGCCTGCGCGCGCTCAAGGCGGGCCAGACGGTGTCGAGCACCCTCGACCTCGTGCGCCGCTTCCGCGCCGGCAACGACACCACGCCAATCGTGCTGATGGGGTACTACAACCCGATCCACACCTACGGCGTCGACCGCTTCCTCGACGACGCGCTGGCGGCCGGCGTCGACGGGCTGATCGTCGTCGATCTCCCGCCCGAGGAGGATTCCGAGCTGTGCCTTCCGGCCCTCGGCAAGGGCCTCGCCTTCATCCGCCTCGCCACCCCGACCACCGACGAGCGGCGCCTCCCGGCCGTCCTCGCGAACACGGCGGGCTTCGTCTACTACGTGTCGATCACCGGCATCACCGGGACGGCGACCCCGGATTTCGGCAAGGTCTCCGAGGCGGTCGCCCGCATCCGCCGCCACACCGAGCTGCCCGTCGTCGTGGGGTTCGGCGTCAAGACCGGCGCCCACGCGGCGGCGATCGCCGAGGGCGCCGACGGCGTCGTGGTCGGCTCCGCGCTCGTGGACGCCCTGGTGCGCTCCCTCGACGGCGAGGGCCGGGCGCAGGGCGGAAGCGTCGAGGCCGTGACGGAGCTGGTGCGAGAACTCGCCGCGGGCGTGCGGTCGGCGGGCGTCGGGCGGGCCGCCTGACGGGCGGACCGGGCACCCCTGGCGGCGGAGCGCGCCGCACCTGATATCTGCGCGGGCTTGAAGCGGACGGACGCAAGTCGATGGTCGAACCGATGAACTGGATCTCGGAGGTGGTGCGCCCCCGGATCAAGACCTTGTTCAAGCGCGAGACGCCCGAGAATCTCTGGGTCAAGTGCCCGGACACGGGTCAGATGGTGTTCCACAAGGAGGTGGAGGCCAATCACTGGGTCATTCCCGGTTCCGAGCATCACCTGAAGATGGGCGCCCAGGCGCGCCTGAAGATGATGTTCGACGAGGGCACGTGGATCGACGTGGCCCTGCCCGAGGTCACGCCCGACCCGCTGAAGTTCCGCGACGAGAAGCGCTACGTCGACCGGCTCAAGGAGGCCCGGGCCAAGACCGGCCTGCAGGACGCGTTCAAGATCGGCTTCGGCCGGGTCGGCGGCCTGCCGATGACGCTGGCCGCGCAGGAATTCGGCTTCATGGCCGGATCGCTCGGCATGGCGGCGGGCGAGGCCTTCGTGCGCGGCGCCGAGACGGCGCTGGAGAAGCGCACGCCCTACGTGCTGTTCGCGGCCTCCGGCGGCGCGCGCATGCAGGAGGGGATCCTGTCGCTGATGCAGATGCCGCGGACCACCGTGGCGGTGCGCCGGCTCAACGCGGCCCGGCTCCCCTACATCGTGGTGCTGACGAACCCGACCACGGGCGGCGTCACCGCCTCCTACGCGATGCTGGGCGACGTCCACCTCGCCGAGCCCGGCGCGCTGATCTGCTTCGCGGGACCGCGGGTGATCGAGCAGACGATCCGCGAGAAGCTGCCGGACGGCTTCCAGCGGGCGGAGTACCTGCGCGAGCACGGCATGGTCGATCAGGTGGTCCACCGGCACCAGCTCAAGGAGACGATCACGCGTCTCTGCAGCCTCCTCACCAACGCGGCCCAGGCCGGCGCGCCGGCCGCGGCCTCCGAGGCGGCCTGAGCCCGGCGATGGCCTCGTCCGACGCCCTGATGGCGCGCTTCCTGGCGCTCCACCCCCGCACCATCGACCTGTCGCTCGGGCGCATCGAGCGGCTGCTCGCGCGGCTCAACCATCCCGAGCGCCGCCTGCCGCCCGTGATCCACGTGGCCGGCACCAACGGCAAGGGCTCGACCATCGCGTTCATGCGGTCGATCCTGGAGGCCGGGGGCCTGGCCGCCCACGTCTACACCTCCCCGCACCTCGTCCGCTTCCACGAGCGGATGCGCATCGGCGGGATCGGCGGCGGGCACTTCGTGGACGAGGACCGGCTGGCCGACGCCTTCGCGCGCTGCGAGAGCGCCAATGCCGGCGAGCCGATCACGATGTTCGAGATCACAACGGCCGCGGCGTTCCTGCTCTTCTCGGAGAGCCCGGCCGACGTGCTGCTCCTGGAGGTCGGCCTCGGGGGCCGGCTCGACGCCACCAACGTCATCGACCGGCCGGCCTGCGCGGTGGTGACGCCGATCGGCCGCGACCATGCCGAGTATCTCGGCGACACGGTCGAATCGGTCGCGACCGAGAAGGCCGGGATCTTCAAGCGCGGCTGCCCGGCGGTGATCGCCGCCCAGGACTACGCCGAGGCCGACGCCGTCCTCTGCCGGCGCGCGGAAGCCCTCGGGGCCGGGCCCGTGCTGGTGGGCAACCAGGACTTCTCCGTGCACGAGGAGCGCGGCCGGCTCGTCTACCAGGACGAGACCGACCTGTTCGACCTCCCGCGGCCGCGCCTCGCCGGGCGTCACCAGCTGGTCAACGCCGGAACCGCGATCACCGCGCTGCGCGCCGCCGGGTTCGGCGACATCGGGATCGCGGCCCTGGAGCGGGGCCTGACCGAGGTCGAGTGGCCGGGCCGGCTGCAGCGCCTCGGCCGCGGCCGGCTGGCCGCCCAGCTCGATCCCGGCACCGAGCTGTGGCTCGACGGCGGTCACAACATCGACGGCGGCCGGATCCTCGCGGCCGCCATGGCGGATCTCGGCGAGAAGAGCGACGTGCCGCTCGTCCTCGTGGTCGGCCTGCTCGGCACGAAGGACGCCGACGGGTTCCTGCGCAACTTCGTGGGCCTGGCCCGGGCCCTGGTGGCCGTCCCGATCACCGGGACCATGGCCGCGCGCCCGGCCGAGGAGGTGGCCCGGATCGGCGAGGATGTCGGCCTCAAGACCTACGCGGCGCCGAGCATCGAGGCGGCCCTCGCCCTCGTGCGGGACATCGCCTTCGAGCGCCCGCCGCGAATCCTGATCTGCGGATCGCTCTACTTGGCCGGCATGGTTCTCGCCGCCAACGACACGCCGCCGGTCTGAGTCGTCTCCAGTCTGGGAGCGCCGCGCGCAGCCGCTGTATCAAGTGGCCGGGGTCCGGAGACCTGTGAAATCCGGATTCTGCATTCGAAAATCCGTCGAATCGCCGCAATCGCCCGGACGGACACCCGTCCACGGCCACGCTTTCCTCCCGCTGTGGCAGCTAAGCTACATCCTCGCGGGGCCCGATCGCATAGTTTCACCGGCGATCGGGCTTATGCTGGGGATCACAGTAATGAAGAAGCTTCTCACCTCTCTCGCGGTGTTCACCGCGCTCACGGCCGCCGCTTCGGCCGCCGACCTGCCGCGCCGCGCCGCGCCGCCGCCGGTGTTCACCCCCGTTCCGGTGTTCACCTGGACCGGCGCCTACTTCGGTATCAACGCCGGCTACGCGTTCGACGCCAGCAGCAACTCCACCCGCGGCTTCGTCCAGACGCCCGGCAACCCGGTCGCTCTGGTTCCGGGCGGTCTCGTCCCCTACCAGGCCCTGCTGCCGAACGGCTCGTCGCTGGTCTACAGCAACGACAGCCGCGAGGGTTTCTCGGGCGGTGGCCAGATCGGCTACAACTGGCAGCTGACCCCGGGCTCCGGCGCCGTGATCGGCTTCGAGGCTGACGCCCAGTACCTCGACTTCGGCCGTCGCGCCCGCTTCGCCACCAACGCCGTGGCGATCAACCCGGGCTTCATCCCGGTCAACGGCACGCTCAACACCATCGACTTCTTCGGCACCGTCCGCGGTCGTCTCGGCTGGGCCTTCGACCGGACCCTCGTGTACGCCACCGGCGGTTTCGCCTACGCCACCGGCACGGATGACGGCGCTCGCGTCGGCCTGCAGAACTTCGCCGGCCGCCGGAACGACTTCAAGACCGGCTGGACGGTCGGCGGCGGTGTCGAGTACGCCCTGCCCACCGACTCGTTCCTGAACTTCTTCCGCTCCTCGGCCGTCACGCTGAAGGTCGAAGGTCTGTACGTGAACCTCGACAACAACAACGGCCGCGCCCAGGCGCCGCTGGTTGGTGCTGCGATCTCCCCGGTCGGCCTCGTGCCGGTGTACTCGCTCGCCGGCGCCAGCCGGAACGAGAACGCCTTCGCCGTCGTCCGCGCCGGCCTGAACTACAAGTTCGGCTCGTACTGAGACGGAATACGGGATCCCGGGCCAAGCACCGGGATCCCGAAATAAAAAACTTGGGCTCGAAACCGAGAAAGCCCGGCCTCGCGGCCGGGCTTTCTTTTTGTCGTTCGGAACCGTGTGGCCGGTTCAGGCGGTCTGGGCGCCGATCCAGCGCGACAGGTCGCCCTTCGGGGCGGCGCCGACCTTCTGGTCCACGCGCTCGCCGTTCTTGAAGAGCAGCAGCGTCGGGATCGAGCGGATGCCGTACTGGGCGGCGATCTGCGGGTTCTCGTCGACGTTGACCTTGGCGATCTTCACCTTGCCCTGCAGGTCGGTCGCGATCTCCTCGAGGGCCGGGCCGATCTGACGGCAGGGGCCGCACCACTCCGCCCAGAAATCCACCACGACGGGCTCGGCGGACTTGAGAACGTCCTGCTCGAAGCTCGCGTCGGTTACTTTCACCGTCGCCATAACGTCACCTTTCGGAATCCGCCGCCCGTCGGGCGGCGTCGAACGGGCAGAGGCCCGCGCGGTCCGGTCAGAATTGGCGACGGCCCGGCGCCCGGTCAAGAAGTCCGGTCGCCGGGGGAGGGCGGGGGTGCCCGGGACGCACGGCTCTCTCGGTGAATCGCCCCACCGCGACGTGCGCTGGCGCATGCGGACCGCTTCCGGGCACGCGCCCCGGGGCACGGGTCACGCCTCGATCCCGATCCGGTCCAGGGCCGTCGCGACGTCGTCGGAATCGAGGGCGCGGATCACCGGCCCCGAGGTCCAGACGAGAATCGGCCGGATCGTCCGGCCCGGGTAGATCTGCGCGAGGAGGCGCGCGTAGAGGGCGATCTGGCCGGCCTCCGCGGCGGGCAGCGGCGCGCCGGGCTCGGGCGGGCGCCCGGTCTTGAAGTCGGCGAGGTGCACCGTGTCCGCCGTCACGGCGAGGCGGTCGACGCGCCCCTGGACCACCCTCTCTGCCCCGCCGGCACGGACACGCCCCGACAGCGCCACCTCCGCGCGGGCGTCCCGGGCGAAGAGCGGCGCGAGGTCGGGGGCGTCGATGATCCGGAGGACCGACCGGACGATCGCGGGAGCGGCCGCGCGCGGCAGACCGGGCGCCCGGGCCTGCACGAAGGCGCGCCCCGCCGTCTCCCGGCGGTCCGGCTCGACCCGGGGCAGGTGCTGCAGCAGGGCGTGTGTCAGGATCCCGCGGCGCCGGGCCTGCGCGTCGGCGAGGCGCGGCGGCGGCACGCGCGCGCCGTCCGCCGCCTGCAGGGCGCCGGACGGGTTCAGGGCCTCGGAGGTCGGTTCCGGCGGCACCGGGCCGCGCAGCCAGTCGGGCTCCGGCCCGGCTTCCGCTCCGGCCGACGCGGCACCCGCGGCGGGGGCGGGATCCGGCGGGGCGCCGTCCTGCCAGAGGGTCGCGGGCCCGTAGGGGAGTTCCAGCGCCCGGCCGGCGCCGAGTGCCGCTTCCAGGCCGGCCTGGATCATCCGGCACCACGCCGCCTCGGTCTCGCGCTCGTGGCCGCGGAAGGGCGCGACGATCAGCCGGTCGGCCGCGCGGGTCATGGCGACGTAGAGCAGGCGGTTGTGCTCCTGCCGGGCCTTGGCGAGCAGGGCCGCCCGCGCCGCGTCGGTGGCGGCGCAGTCCTGCGTCCGCCCGCCCGACCAGACCGGCGGCAGGGCGATCTCCGTCGCCGGGAGCGGCAGGAGGGGCGGGTCGTTGCGGCCGAGGGGCTCGCACCCGTCGAGGATCACCACGACCGGCGCCTCCAGGCCCTTGGCGCCGTGGACCGTCATGACCCGGACCTCGTCGCGGCCCGATTCGAGGTCGCGCTTGACCGTGTGGCCGGCCTCGGCCCCGACGTAGCGGGCGAGGAAGCCGCCCAGCGACGGGGCGTCCTCGCCGGTCTCGGCCTGGGCGGCGGCGGCGAGGAACACGTCGATCGCGTCCCCGGCCTCGCCGCCGAGGCGGGCGACCAGCTTGGCCCGGCCGCCTTGCGGCCCGAGGAGCCGGGCGTAGAAACCGAACGGGCCGTGGAGCCCCGCCAGGGCGATCCAGCCCGACAGGGCCTCGAGCCCGCGCCGCGCGGCCGCGTCGCCCGCCGCGGCGTGGCGGTGCAGGGCATCCTCCAGGGTCTCGGCGAGGTCGCGGCGGGCGGCGATCCGCACGAGGTCCTCGTCGGTGAGCCCGACGAGCGGCGTCTTGAGGGCGGTGGCGAGGGTCAGGTCGTCGGCCGGCAGGAGGCCCGCCCGGCCGGCGGCGACGAGGTCGGCCACCGCGATGTGGGCGGAGACCTCGAGCCGGTCCTGCCCGGCGACCGGGACGCCGAGCCCCTTCAGGGCGCGGATCACCTCCTCGAAGGCCGGCCCGCGCTTCCGGACCAGGATCAGGACGTCCCCGGGGCGCCAGATCCGGCCGGTCGCGTCCCCCGCGGTGGTCCAGGCGCGCACCGCCTGCGCCACCCGCCGGGCGGTGACGATCGCCGGGGCGCTGGTCTCGGGCGCGTCCACGGGGGCGGTCCAGGCATCGGGCTCCGCGGCCGGCTCCGGCTCGGCGATCGGCCACAGCTCGACGGCGCCGGGCGCGCCCGGGCGGGCGCTGGCGTGGACGGTCGTGCGCACCGTGTCCTCGAACGACAGGCCCTCGTTGTGCGCGTCGAGGGCGAAGACCGCGTCGACGGCGCGCAGGACGAGATCGGTCGAGCGGAACGACAGGGTGAGCGGCACGTCCTCGAAGGTCAGTCCGGCCGAGCGCGATTCCGCGATCCAGGACGCGCGGGTCAGGGCGAATTCCCGCGGCTCCGCGCCCTGGAAGCCGTAGATCGACTGCTTGGGGTCGCCCACCGCGAAGCGCGTGCGGCTGCCGGACCGCGCGCCCTCGCCGGCGGCGAATTCCTGCGTGATCGCCCGCAGGATCGCCCACTGCTCCGGGTTCGTGTCCTGCGCCTCGTCGACGAGGACGTGGTCGATGCCGCGGTCGAGCTTGTACAGGACCCAGCCGGCGCCGACGCGGCCGAGCAGGTCCAGCGCCTTGTGGATCAGGTCGTCGAAGTCGAGGGCGCCGAGGCGCGCCTTCTGCGCCTCGACGCGGCGGTGGATCTCGGCGGCGATCTGGAACAGCGCCTGCGTGCGGGCATGGGCCCGGGCGGCGCGCAGGCGGTCGAACAGCGGATCCAGCCGGTCCCGCTCGGCGAGCAGCGCCGCCTTGGCGCCGGCCGGCACGCCCTTGGTCCCGAGGCTGCTGTCGGCCTTGGGCTCGTCCTTCTGGGTGAAGAAGACCGCGCGGTAGAGGGCGAGCGCCTCGGCCCGGTCGGGAAGGTCCGCGGAGCGGAGCCGCTCGGCCTCGGCGGCTTCGAGCGCGTCGGCGAGCTTCTCGTCGTTGGCCTTGCCGGTGCGCAGCGCCGCGACCAGCGCGGCGCGCTCCTCCGGGCGGCACCCGGGACCGCCCTCGAGGATCCCGGCCTCGATCCGCTCGGCGGACTCCTCGGCCGCCAGCCCCAGCGCCCCGTGCAGCCGCCCGAAGGCCCGCTCCAGGCCGGCGGCGTCGCCGATGAAGCTCCGCGCTCGCATGGCCGCCCGGATCGCCGCCCGCAGGGTGTCGCCCGTGGCTTCCGGCGTGACCCGCGCGAGGGCGGCGCTGAGCGGCGTGTCGCCGTTCGCGACGGCGTCGGCCAGGACGTTGGCCATCTCGATGTCGGACAGTTCCCGGGCCTTGGCCTCGTCGAGCACCACGAAGCGGGCCGGCACGTTCGCCTCGAAGGGGAACATGTGGAGCAGCCGCTCGCACAGGGCGTGCAGCGTCTCGATCTTGAGGCCGCCCGGCGTCTCGACCGCCCGGGCGAAGAGGCGCCGCGCCAGGCGCAGGCGCTCGGGCCCGGCGCGCTCGCCGGTGAGCTCGGCGAGTTCGGCGGCGAGGGTCTCGTCGTCCAGCGTGACCCAGCGGCCGAGCAGCCGGAAGACGCGGATCGCCATGTTGGCCGCGGCGGCCTTGGTGAAGGTCAGGCAGAGGATCCGGCCGGGCGGCGCCTCGTCGAGGAGCAGCCGGACCACCCGGTCGGTGAGGACCTTGGTCTTGCCCGCGCCGGCATTGGCCGAGACCCAGGCCGAGGCGCGCGGGTCGGCCGCCCGACGCTGGTTGGCGCGGGTCAGGTCGTCGACGACGAAGGGGGCGGGGGCGTGCGGGGTGACGCTGCTCAACGGTCCGGTCCGGCTCGGCTGCCGGCTCTCTCTCTACAACAGAAACGCGCCCGCGGACCCGCCAAGGCGTCACACCGGCCCTCGCGGGATTGCCCCGGGCGCGGCGCCGTCCCATGGATGCAGACGATCCCTTCCGCGCACACCGAACACGCCCGTGACCCAGCCGACATCCGAGCCGGCGCGCCCGCCGATCCGCTTCCGCGGCCGCTCCTTCATGGCCACCGTCCTGGCGCCGATCCCCCCGGTCGCCGACTGGTTCGGCGACCTCGACGCCCTCAACCGCCGTGCCCCGAACTTCTTCGCCGGCCGGCCGGTGATCCTCGACCTGTCCGGATTGCGGCTCAACCGCGAGGATCTCGACGGTCTGCTCGCCGAGCTGGCCGCCCGCAACATCCCGATCCTGGGGATCGAGGGCGCGGCGCCGTCGCTCCTGGATTCCGCGACCCCGCCGGCCCTGTCGGGCGGGCGCCCCGCGGGGGAGATCGCCGCCCCGGACGAGTCGGCCGCGGACGCGCCCGCGCCGGCCGAGCCGCAGGCCAGGGAGACGGCCCGCTCGCTGATCCTCGACGCGCCCGTGCGCTCCGGCCAGACCGTCCTGCACCTCGAGGGCGACGTCACGGTGCTGGGCGCCGTGGCGTCGGGCGCCGAGGTCATCGCGGGCGGCTCGATCCACGTCTACGGCGCCCTGCGCGGCCGCGCGATCGCCGGCGCCGCCGGCAACCCGACGGCGCGGATCTGGTGCCGGCGGTTCGAGCCGGAGCTGGTCGCGATCGACGGTCTCTACCGCGCCGCCGACGACCTCGACCCGGCCTTCCGGGGGCAGGCCGTGGAGGTGCGGCTGCTGGAGGACGCGATCAAGCTGAACCTGTTCGAGCGAGGTTGAGAGGCTTCGCAGCTCCGGCGTTCAGGCCGTCGGTTAACGGCCTTTCCGCCCGCGCAGAACCCACGGAGACCGGGGCCGAGCCCCCCGCGACGCGCGCCCGAGGGCGTGAGACCATCCTCCGCTGCCCCGATACAAGGATCCCGGCAGAATTTGCCGACCGGATCAGAAACTTAACCCTTCGGTAACCATACCCGCCGTCAATGGTCCGGTAAGGACTCTTAACGGGCGGACATGAGCGACACCCTCCCCGAGCCGATCGACCCGGAGACCGCCACAGCGGCGGCTCCTTCCGCGCCCCGGCCGCTCAGCCTGCGCGGGCGGGCCTTCAAGGCCCTGGCCCTCTCCCCCGAGCCGCCGCTCCCCGAGTGGCTCGCGGGCCTCGACGCGGCGCTCAAGCGCTCGCCGACCCTGCTGAAAGGCCGGGCCGTCATCCTGGACTGCGCCCAGCTCAAGCCCGAGCCGGACGCGCTCGAGACGCTCATGAACGAGCTCAAGGCCCGCGGCATCGCGGTCCTGGGCATCGAGGGGGCCGACGCGGTGGTGGACGGCCTGCCGCCGCTGCTGGTCAAGGGGCACCCGTCCGAGACGATCGAGATCCCGAGCGTCCCGGCCGAGCCGGAGCCGCAGGTGGTCACCTCGATCACCGTCGAGGGCTCGGTCCGCTCCGGACAGAGCGTCATCAACCCGACCGGCGACGTGACCGTGATGGGGTCCGTCTCCTCCGGGGCCGAGATCCTGGCCGGCGGCTCGATCCACGTCTACGGCGCCCTGCGCGGTCGCGCGATCGCCGGAGCCGCGCGCAACCCGCGCGCACGAATCTACTGCCGCAAATTCGAACCCGAGTTGCTGGGGATCGACCGCCTCGTGCGGACGGCGGAGGACATGGGCACGGCCCTGCGCGGCAAGGCCGCCCAGGTCTGGCTCGATGGCGGCAACATCCGAATGGCAAGCCTGGATTAAGGGAGATCGACGCGTGGCAAAGGTTCTCGTCGTCACATCGGGCAAGGGCGGCGTCGGCAAGACGACGACGACCGCGGCCCTCGGAGCGGCCCTGGCCCAGGGCGGGCAGAGCGTGTGCGTCGTCGACTTCGACGTCGGCCTGCGCAACCTCGACCTCGTCATGGGCGCCGAGCGCCGGGTCGTCTACGACCTCATCAACGTGGTCAACGGCGACGCCAAGCTCCCGCAGGCGCTGATCAAGGACAAGCGGCTCGAGACCCTGCACCTGCTGCCGGCCTCGCAGACCCGCGACAAGGACGCGCTCACCGATGAGGGCGTGGCCCGGGTGATGGACGAGCTGCGCGCGAAGTTTGACTGGGTGATCTGCGATTCCCCCGCCGGCATCGAGCGCGGCGCCCAGCTCGCCATGCACCACGCCGACGTGGCGGTGGTCGTGACCAACCCCGAGGTCTCCTCGGTGCGCGACTCCGACCGGATCATCGGCCTCCTCGATTCCAAGACCGCCAAGGCGGAGAAGGGCGAGGACATCGAGAAGCACCTGATCCTCACCCGCTACGACCCGATGCGGGCCGACCGCGGCGACATGCTCAAGACCGAGGACGTGCTCGACATCCTGTCGATCCCGCTGCTCGCGATCATCCCGGAGAGCCAGGAGGTGCTGCGCGCCTCGAACCTCGGCTGCCCGGTGACGCTGAACAACCCGCTCTGCGCCCCGGCGCGGGCCTACGCCGACGCGGCCCGCCGGCTCAAGGGCGAGTCCGTGCCGATGAGCCTGCCGGTCGAGCGCAAGTCCTTCCTCGACAAGCTGTTCATGCGGAGGGCGGCGTGAGCATCCTGGGACTGTTCCAGAAGCGCAGCTCCGGCGCGGTCGCCCGCGACCGCCTGCAGCTGATCCTCGCCCACGAGCGCGCGGAGTCGGGTCGCCCCGACCTCGTGATCCAGCTCCGGGAGGAAATCCTGGCGGTGATCGCCAACCACGTCGCGGTGGAGCCCGACAAGGTGAAGGTCACCCTGGAGCGCGGCGAGGGTGTCTCGACCCTCGGCCTCGACATCGAGCTGCCGCTCGGTGCCTCGGGCAAGCTCGACGCCAAGCTGGCCGCGAAGCTCGCCGAGGTCGCCGCCAAGAAGGGGGCCGCCAAGCCGGCCTCCTCCAAGAAGGCCGCTTGAGCCGGGCGGGGAGCGTCCCCGCCGGCACGGAGATCCACGCGCCGCGCCCGGTCCGCCGGGTGCGGCTTCGTCGTTCCTTCCACGAACTCCGGTCCCGACTCTCGACCGGGCGCCCCGCCGCGCCATCTCGGAAACCCCGGGGGAGGCCGATGAGAGGATCGCCATGCCGAGCGCCACGACGGACGACGGGATACGGCTCCACTACGAGGAGAGCGGCCAGGGGACGCCGCTGATCTTCGTCCACGAGTTCGCCGGCGATCACCGCAGCTACGAGGCGCAGCTGCGCCATTTCGGCCGGCGCTACCGCGCGGTCGCGTTCAATGCCCGGGGCTACCCGCCCTCCGACGTGCCTGAGTCCGTCACGGCCTACGCGCAGGCGCGCGCCGCCGACGACATCCTGGCCGTCCTCGACCATCTCGGCGCGCCGAAGGCCCACGTCGCCGGCATCTCCATGGGCGCCTTCGCGACCCTGCATTTCGGCCTGCGGCACCCCGACCGGGCGCTGTCGCT
This sequence comes from Methylobacterium sp. 13MFTsu3.1M2, assembly GCF_900112625.1. Taxonomy (NCBI): domain Bacteria; kingdom Pseudomonadati; phylum Pseudomonadota; class Alphaproteobacteria; order Hyphomicrobiales; family Methylobacteriaceae; genus Methylobacterium; species Methylobacterium sp. 13MFTsu3.1M2. The sequence goes on along the minus strand of NZ_FOMM01000010.1, from coordinate 138,706 downwards.
GTGCCTCGGCGGCTGCGGCTACGGCGCGGAGCCGGAGCGGCAGGCGCTGTTCCGCGCCGAGGCGGACGCCACCGCCGCGATGCTCCTCCGCGACGGCATGGCGGCCTTCGCAGAGCGCTACGCCGTCGGGCCGACGCGGGTGCAGTTCGAGACCAAGGACCCGCGCGGGCACGCCGAGTTCAGGCGGATGCTCGCCGAGCATTCGGCCCTCGGCTCGGCCAACACCCAGGCCGGCGTGCAGAAGGGGCGGCCGTCGCTCTACGATCTCACGGACGAGCTGGGGCGCATGACCGTCCCGACCCTGATCGTCGCCGGCGACGAGGACTGGCCCTGCCTCACCCCGAGCCTGATGCTCAAGCGGGTCATCCCCTCCGCCGCCCTCGCCATGCTGCCCAATACCGGCCACGCCCTCTCGGTCGAGGAGCCCGACGCCTACAACCGCCTGCTGGACGACTTCCTGGCGCAGGTGGAGAGCGGCCGCTGGCCGATGCGCGACCCCCGGGCGATCTCGGCGACGATCACCGGGATCAGGGGCTGACCGGCGCGCGGGGGATCAGCCGGAAGCGCGCGGGGCGATCGGGCTGGGTCGTCACGACCGCCTGGGGCAGCACCGGCTCGCGCTCGTCGAGCACCAGCCGGAACCGCTGGAGCACCCGCGCCAGGGAGAGGACGGCCTCGCTCAGGGCGAACTGCGCGCCGATGCAGACCCGCGGGCCGGCCCCGAAGGGCAGGTAGGCGAAGCGCCGCGGGGCGGGGGCGCCGGGCAGGAAGCGGCCCGGATCGAACGCGTCCGGGTCCGGCCAGAGCGACCGGTGGCGGTGGAGCACCCAGGGGCTCACCATGACGATGTCGCTCGCCTTGACCGCGTGGCCCGCCACTGTGTCCGGGCCCAGCGCCCGCCGGACGACCACGAAGGCCGCCGGGTACAGGCGCAAGGTCTCGTCGATCACCGCGCGGGTGAGCGGCAGCCGCCCGTCGCTCTGGCAGCCGGTGGGGTCGGCGAGGTCAGCGGCCCGCGCCTCGGCGGCGACCCGCTCCTGCACCTCCGGCGCGAGGGCCATCAGGTAGGCCGCCCAGAACAGCGTGCCGGCCGTGGTCTCGTGGCCCGCCAGGATCATGGTGGCGACCTGGTCGCGCAGCTCGTCGGGCGTGAAGGCGGCGCCGGTATCGGGATTGCGCGCGGCCGCGAGCAGGTCGAGCAAATCGCCCGAGCGGGACCTGTCCCCCTCGACCGCCCGGCGCGCCGCGATGATCCGGTCGAGGAAGGGGATCCACCGGCGCCGGAACCGGCGGCGCGACCAGTCGAGGGGCACCGGCCAGCCCGGGGGGGTGACGATGTCGAGGAGGTGCGGCCGCCCCATCCGCTCGGCGTACTCGGCGATGAACTGGCGCAGCTCGGCGCCGTGCTGGTCCATCCCCACCGAGAACATGGCGCGCCCGGCGATCTCGAGGGCGAGCCGGTAGAAGGACGTGAACAGGTCGACCGGCCCCGCCGCGGCCTCGGCGGCGATGCGCTCCATCCCGTCGGTCACGGCCGCGGCGATATGGGGCACGAGGCCGTCGATCGCCCGCGGCGTGAAGGCCGGCGCCAGGGTGCGCCGCTGGTGCCGCCACGCCGAGCCCTCGCTGATCAGGAGCCCGTCGCCGAGGATCGGGCGCAGGATGCGGGTCGTCCCGGTGGTGCGGGCGTAGTTCGCCTGATTCTCGACGAGCACCCGGCGGATCGCCTCGGGGTCGTTCAGCACGAAGCTCGACCGCCCGAGCAGACCCCGGCGGGTGACCGGCTCCTCGAAGGCGCGCCGGGGGAAGCCCGCGAGCGCGTTGTCGCGGATCGACCGCAGGTAGGCGGACAGGGGCAGCTCGCGCTCGGGCGGAGCGCGGTGCGGCGGCACCACGCGCGGCGTCCCGGCGAGGCTCGGGATCGTCCGGTCCGGGGTCGCGGTGGCGTCCGAGAATGTTGGCATGGGGTGCCATCCTGTGCCGGAGACGGGCAGCCCTGTAAACCGCCGGCCGCGCCCCGCGCGGACCGGTCACGCTTACGTCATTCCGCCGCCGCGCGCAGGCGCGCTTCGGCACTCCGGTCGGCACTCTGGATCGGCAGGCGCGCGGGGAACCGGGCCGGGTCGGATTCCGGCGACAGGCTCGCCACGAGGCTCGCCCGGGGCAGGGCGGTCTCGGTCACGTCGAGCAGCGTGTCGACGCCCCGCTCCAGGTGCTCGTCCACCCGGTCGACCACGAGGATCTCCGGCTCGCGCAGGATCGCCCGCGCGAGGCCGACCCGCACCCGCACGCGCTCGGCGAGCGCCTGCCCGCGGTTGCCGACCTCCTTCTCGAGGCCGCGCCGCTGGATCGGCCGCTCCAGGTCGAACTCCCGGAACACCGCGCGGGCCTCCTTCTGGATCAGCGCCTCGCCGTGCATCCGCGCCGTGTCGATGCGGCCGAAGAGCAGGTTGTCGAGGACGGTGCTGCGCGGGTTGATCCGGTTCGGGTCGTAGGATTCGACGTCGCAGCCGTCGTCGCCGTGCATGAAGCCCTGCACGACCGCCCGCGCGCCGACCATGCGCTTGGCCAGGGTCTCGTCGAGCAGCCCGAAGCGCATCCGCGGCTCGACATAGGCGAGGGCCAGCGCCAGGAAGGCCACGCTGTCGGTCTCGCTCAGCCGCCCGTCCTCGGGCAGGCGCGCGAGCCGGCGCAGGTAGTCGGGCAGCGCGTCCGGGGTGATCAGCGAGAACCGCCGGAACAGCGGGTGGCCCGGCGGCACGTCGGCGAAGATGTCCTTGAGGTTGCTGGCGATGGCGACGCCCATCCGGTCGAGCTCGTCGAGGAGCTTCACCTTCTCCAGCGCGTCGCGGAACAGGGGGACGCCGGCGAGGCGGCGCGGATCCGTCAGCGTCGGGTCGCGGGGGACGCCGAACAGCAGGTTCTCCCCGACGGTGGCCTGCTCGTTGTAGTGGCCCCGGGCGAAGGGGATCACGAGGTCGGCGAGACCCTTCTGGGCGAAATGCTCGCGCAGGTGCTCCCGCGCCGCGATCATGCGCTGGCCCACCGGCGTGTCGTGGGCGACCGAACTCAGGGCGCCGAGCCCGAACCGGTAGAGCTCGTCGCCGAGGTCGAGCCGGCCGAGCAGGTCGAGCAGGCGCTCGTCGAGCTCGTCGGCATCCCGGACGCCGAGGCGCTTGAAGTCGATCCAGGGGTCCTCGACGCTGTCGCAGGGGTTGCCGGTCTTCACCGCCTCGTTGATCCGCGCCTTGCTGAGGTCGAGGCTCTTGGTGCGCAGCGGGTGCACGCGCAGCCCGTAGAGGACGTTGTCGCGCAGCGTCCCGGGGAACAGCACGGGCTGGACGCCCGCGTAGGCGATGCGCCGCGCGTGGTCGCGGCGCGGCAGCGTCGAGAGGTCGTGCTCGCCGATCCGGACCGTGCCCCCGGGCGGCGACTGGAGCCCGGCGAGCACGCGGACGAATTCCTGCGCGATCGCCCCGGGCGGGACCAGGGCGACCTGCCCGGGGAGGCGCACCTCCACGTCGCCGACCTCGATCAGGGAGCCGCCCTGCGGATCGCGCAGCTGCAGGCCCTCCAGCCGCAGCGGCCCGCCGAGCCGGGGCGCCGCGCGCTCGGATTCGTGCTCGGCCGGCAGGAGGCGCTGCGGGCCGAAATGCGCCGCCACGGTCTCGTACTTGACCTCGACGTCGAGGCGCTGCTGATCCCAGTCGATCAGCTCCTTGAGGGGCGGCGGCAGGTCCCGGTAGGCGGCCAGGACCGCCACGAGCTGGCCGATGTCGAGCTGGCCCTTCAGGGCGAAGTAGCCGCCGATCGCGTAGAACAGGAACGGCGTCACCTGCGCGAGCAGGTTGTTGAGGTATTTGACCGCGAACTTGCGGCGGTAGATCCGCAGGCGCAGGTCGTAGAGCCGGTAGAGGCGGCCGCCGATCTCCGCGCGTTCCCAGCGGCCGGTGTCGTTCAGCGTCACCGCCTGCAGGCCGTCGAGCACCTCGGCGACGCGCCCGGCCAGGGCGCGGGACGCGATCTGACGCTGGCGGCTGAGACGGATGATCTCCCGCCGCAGCCGCGGGATCACGGTCATCTGCACGGCGACCATGCCGCCGGCCGCGATGCCGAGCCAGATGTTCTGCATCATGATGAAGGCCAGCGCCGTCGCGGCCTGCGTGCCCAGGAACACCGGCACCACGATCGCGTCGCCGATGAAGGAGCCGATCGGCTCGACCTCGTCCCGGATGATCGTCGCGGTCTCGGAGGATTTCACCTCCCGCTGCGTCTCCGGGGAGAAGCGCAGCATCAGCGAGAACAGCTGGAACCGCAGGCGGCGCAGCATCCGCTCGCCGAGAATGCCCTTCTGGAGGTTGATCCAGAACTTGAACGCGCCGTTGATCAGGACGAGGCTGAGGAACAGCGTCGACAGGCTGAGCAGCAGCTCGAACCGGTCGAGCTGGAACCCCTCGAACAGGTGCGTCTTGCCGCCGCCCAGGAAGGCGGGCCACTCGACGGTGAGCTCGAGGAACGGCGCGGTCGCCTCGCCGTGCGCGTAGGCCTTCCCCGTGATCGCGTCGTTGACGATGCGCTTCGGCAGGTCGAGCGAGGCGAAATAGAACGGGAGCGACGCCAGCACGACGGCGCAGATCCGGAGCTGCGCGACCTTGGAGTAGCGCCAGATATACGGGAACAGCCGCGGCTCAAGCGCGCGCATCGTGTCCTTCCGACGAAAGCCCGCCCTGGCGGCCCGACGGCCGAATCGCCGCAGCCGGACGCCTGATCCTGGTCGATACGCTACCCGAGGGATCCGGTTTCATCCAATACAGCCCGATAGGCGCGGATTCCCGCCGGCCGCGGTGTCATCGCGCCGTCATATAGGGCACTCGGCGCCGGATCCCGACGCCGATCTTCCCCCAGCAATCCCGGTCACGCGAGGCCCCCATGACTTCAGCGGCCTTGCCCAAGCGCGCGCGTCCTTATATTGCGACGCAACCACCACGACTCCGTACCTGAACCGGCGCGGACGGCCGCGCCGCGCGGCCGCCAGGGAGCCGGCACAACCCGTTTCGGGCCGCCATGAAACTGCGCAACATCGCCATCATCGCTCACGTCGACCACGGCAAGACGACCCTCGTCGACAAGCTGCTGGCCCAGTCCGGCACCTTCCGCGAGAATCAGCGGGTCGAGGAGCGGGCGATGGACTCGAACGACCTCGAGAAGGAGCGTGGCATCACGATCCTCGCCAAGGCGACCTCGGTCGTCTGGAAGGACACCCGCGTCAACATCGTCGACACCCCCGGCCACGCCGATTTCGGCGGTGAGGTCGAGCGCATCCTGTCGATGGTCGACGGCGTGATCGTGCTGGTGGACGCCGCCGAGGGGCCGATGCCCCAGACCAAGTTCGTGGTTGGCAAGGCGCTCAAGATCGGCCTGCGCCCGATCGTGGCGATCAACAAGGTCGACCGTCCGGACGCGCGGATCAACGAGGTCGTGAACGAGGTGTTCGACCTGTTCGCCGCCCTCGACGCCACCGACGAGCAGCTCGACTTCCCGATCCTCTACGGGTCGGGCCGCAACGGCTGGATGGCCGACAGCCCGGACGCGGACCCGTCGGTCGGCCTCGAGCCGCTGTTCGACCTCGTGCTCAAGCACGTGCCGCCGGCCCGGACCGAGGAGGGGCCGTTCCGGATGCTCGGCACCCTGCTCGAGGCCAACCCGTTCCTCGGCCGCATCATCACCGGCCGGATCGCCGCGGGCTCGGTGAAGCCGAACCAGCAGATCAAGGTGCTCGACCGTCACGGCAAGGTCGTCGAGACCGGCCGCGTGTCGAAGATCCTCGCCTTCCGCGGCCTGGAGCGCGCGCCGATCGACATCGGCGAGGCGGGCGACATCGTGTCGATCGCCGGTCTGATCAAGGGCACCGTCGCCGACACCTTCTGCGACCCGCAGGTCGAGACCCCGATCCAGGCGCAGCCGATCGATCCGCCGACCGTGACGATGTCGTTCATCGTCAACGACAGCCCGCTCGCCGGCACCGAGGGCGACAAGGTGACGAGCCGCATGATCCGCGACCGCCTGTTCAAGGAGGCCGAGGGCAACGTCACGCTCAAGATCGAGGAGGCGGCCGACAAGGACAGCTTCTACGTCTCGGGCCGCGGCGAGCTGCAGCTCTCGATCCTGATCGAGACCATGCGCCGCGAGGGCTTCGAGATCGCCGTGTCGCGGCCGCGGGTCGTGTACGAGCGCGACGAGGCTGGCGGCCTGCTGGAGCCGATCGAGGAGGTCGTGATCGACGTCGACGAGGAGCATTCCGGCGTCGTCGTCCAGAAGATGTCCGAGCGGAAGGCCGAGATGCTGGAGATGCGGCCCTCCGGCGGCAACCGCCTGCGCCTCGTCTTCCACGCCCCGACCCGCGGCCTGATCGGCTACCAGGGCGAGCTGCTCACCGACACCCGCGGCACCGCGATCATGAACCGGCTGTTCAAGGCGTACGAGCCCTACAAGGGCGAGATGCCGGGCCGGCGCAACGGCGTGCTGATCTCCAACGACCAGGGTGAGGCCGTGGCCTACGCCATGTGGAACCTAGAGGACCGCGGCCCGATGATGATCGAGCCGGGCTGGAAGGTGTACCAGGGCATGATCGTCGGCGAGCACAACCGCGAGAACGACCTCGAGGTGAACGTGCTCAAGGGCAAGAAGCTCACCAACATCCGCACCACCTCGAAGGACGAGGCCGTGCGCCTCACTCCGCCGATCCGGATGACCCTGGAGCGCTCGCTGGCCTGGATCCAGGACGACGAGCTCGTCGAGGTGACGCCGAAGTCGATCCGCCTGCGCAAGGCGATCCTCGACCCGAACGACCGCAAGCGGGCCGAGCGGTCGAAGGAGAACGCCGCCTGAGGCGCGCGACCGTCACCGATCGTGAATGACCGGCAACCGGGCGCTCAGGCCCGGTTGCTGATGTGGCCCTTATTCCTGGCCGCTCTCGGACCCATCGAACCCTTATGCTGGGGGCAATACTTCGATGGGGCGGACCCGAGAGGCCCGCGTGAACCCCGTGACACCGATGCCCGTCGCGCTGAACCCGCTTCCGTCGCTCGCGCAGGCCGCCGCCGCGCCGCCCTCATACCTCGTCGGCCAGGACGGCGAGGGTCACTGGGTCGCCGTCGAGACCGGTGGGCGTGCCGGAGGCATCTTCCGCAGCCGCCAGGACGCGATCCGCTACGCCTGCGTCGAGACCGGCTGCCGTCCCGGCGACGTCCCGCTGGCTTCCGGGCCGATCCCCTTCCGTCTCTCCTGAGCCGCGCGCCGCCGCGCGGGGGATGCCGCCGCGGCGGCATCCCGGTCGCGTCAGCTGCCCCCGGGATCGGTCTCGTCGTTCTGCGTTCCGCCGGCGGGCGTCCCCTGGCCGGGCTTGCCCTCCGTCTTCTCGTTCGGGTCCTTGACCGCGTCGGGGGCGACGTTCTTCGGCTTGTCCGGCTGCGCGCCGGTCTCGCGACGCTCGGTCATTCCCGATTCTCCCGCTCCGCCCGGTAGTGCCCGCCCGCGACCTTCGTGTCGGCGGCCGGACCCCGCGAGGCCTTCTGGTCCGAGTGGCCGCCCGAGGAGCCGCCGACCGCCGGCGGCGCGCGCCCGGGCTCTCCGGCCGCGCCCCATCCCTCCTTCGGTTCGGTCCGCGGCGCCTCGCCGGAGCCCATGTCGGTGATCGCCGCCTGATCGGCCGTCTGATGGCCGCGCCCGGCGGGCGGGCTCCCGCGCGAACCGACCTTGTCGTCGGGCTTGCGGGTGACTGTGCCGGATTCGCTCGTCGGCCTGACCATCAGCGCTTCCCGTCGTCCTGGCCGACGGCGGCGGTGGCGCGGTCGATCGCCTCGCCGAGATCCGTGTCGGACCGCGCCTTGTCCTCCATCTGGCCGAGCTTCTCGCGCGACGTCTCGGTCTCGTTGGCCACCGCGGCCTCGGCACCCTCCCGCGCGGGTCGTCCGGTCTGGTCTGTCATGGCTCGCCTCTCTGCCTCTTCGGGGGACAACGGAGGCGGCCGGGGAGGGTTGCGCGAACTGGGCGACCGGAGGCGGTCGGTTCAGGTCTCCGGCCCGACGATCCGGGGCAGGACGGCCTGCATGAGGCGCCGCGCCGCATCCTCCGCGGCCCCGCGATCCGACGCCCGGGCCTCGATCGTCAGCAGATCGCCGTCCCGGAGGATGACCGCGGTGGCACCCGCGCCGCCGTCCAGCGCGTACACGCTCAACCAGCCGATCGCCGGGCCGGCGGGCAGGGCCGAGAGCCGGCAATCCGGATTGCGCCGCACGCAGAGCGCCTCGAGCGCCGCGAGGGTCGTCCTGCCGGAGCGGACCCGGGCCTCGGTCCCGTCCGTCAGGCGCCCGATCCGCAGCTCGATCGCCGGGGTGCCCGCGCAGGCGGCGCAGTGCAGGCCGAGACGTTGGGCCTCCGCCTGCGCGGTGGCTGCCGGTCCCAGCGCCAGTCTGGCGGCCTCGGCCAGCCCGGTCAGGTCGTGGACCGCGAAGCCCAGGGCCATCGCCGACTGAGCCCAGAGGCCGAACACGAGAAGCAGGAGGCCGCGCATGAGAGAATCGCTGTCCGTTCGCCGATCGGCGTTAGCGGAGAGTTTTTCTGGCGTCCAGGCACGGGAGATCGCAGTGTTGATCCGAAATTTTCGCCCAAAACTCAGTATTGTGCTGCGAATAAATTTTAAAAGAGACAGATACTGATCAAGGAAAAATAATTGTATGACTGTGATAAAATGAAAAATTCCGTGGGTCGCGACGATCGTGTCCGTCCCCGGCGGACCGGAAGCGCGCGCGGATCCACATCGCCGCGATCCGCCCCGGTGCGATTCGATCGGTGCTCCGTAGGGGAGCGGCCCGAAGGCCGCTCCGATGGCCGGTTCAGCCGATCCCGTCGAACAGCGCCGAGGAGATGTAGCGCTCGGCGAACGAGCAGGCGACCGTCACGATCCGCTTGCCCTGGAACTCGGGGCGCTTGGCCAGCTCCAGCGCCGCCGCGACGTTGCCGCCGGTGGAGATGCCGCCGGGGATGCCCTCCAGCCGGGCGAGCGCCCGGGAGGTCTCGAACGCCGCCTGGTTGGTGACCTTCAGGACGCCGTCGAGGATGCTCGTGTGCAGGTTGTCGGGGATGAACCCGGCGCCGATGCCCTGGATCTTGTGCGGGCCGGGCTGGCCGCCGGAGATCACCGGGCTGTCCTCCGGCTCCACCGCGAAGACCTTCAGGTTCGGCAGGCGCGGCTTCAGCACCTCGCCGACGCCCGTCACGGTGCCGCCGGTGCCGACGCCGGCCACGAACGCGTCGAGCTGGCCGCCCGTGTCGCTCCAGATCTCCTCGGCGGTGGTCTTCCGGTGGATCTCCGGGTTGGCCGGGTTGGAGAATTGCTGCGGCATGACCGAGCCCGGGATCTCCTTCAGGAGCTCCTCGGCCTTGGCGATCGCGCCCTTCATGCCCTGCGCGCCCGGCGTGAGCGCCAGTTCTGCACCCAGGAAGGCGAGCATCTTGCGCCGCTCCAGCGACATCGTCTCGGGCATCACCAGGATGAGCCGGTAGCCGCGGGCCGCCGCCGTGAAGGCGAGGGCGATGCCGGTGTTGCCCGAGGTCGGCTCGACCAGCGTGCCGCCGGGCTGGAGCTTCCCGGAGGCCTCCAGGGCGTCGATCATGTTGACGCCGATGCGGTCCTTCACGCTCGCGATCGGGTTGAAGAACTCGAGCTTCAGCAGAATCTCGGCGTCGACGCCGTGCTCCTTGGGCAGCCGGTTCAGGCGCACCAGAGGGGTGTTGCCGATCGTCTCGGTGATCGAGCCGTAGACACGGCCGTGGCCGACCTTCGCCGGTGCGTTGAGGGTATCGGCCATCGCGGAACTCCTGCTCGTGGTGACGGATCGGACAGATGTCGTATCCGGGAGAGGCCCCGCCAAGGGATCGCCCTCGCGTGGGGAGGCTTGACCGGCCCGGACGGGAGGCTGCGATATCGCGTTGCCGCGGCCGGAGCAATCGGGCTAAGTGCCGTTGCCGAAAGTTCTTTCCGGAATTGGGCGAACTTTCGCGGCGGGGTGGAAGACCTTTATTGAGCGGCCCGTTCCTGATGGAATTCTATTCTCCAGCCCGTCCGGCCGCGGCCGGCGCTGCCCAGCCCTCCTGCCCGACGGGCGGACGGGACCTCACCCTTCGGCCGACTCGTCGGGCCGCTCTTCTGGCGGGCCTCGGGCTGGTCCTGGCGCGGCCGGCGCAGGCCGCCGAGGCGCTCCGCGTCGTGCTCGCCACCGCGACGCCGGGCGGCGGCTTCCCGGCCTTCGGGGAGGCCTTCGCCGGCGCGGTCGCGGCCGCGGACCCGGCCCTGACCGTCGAGCGGCGCGCCACCGGCGGGTCGTCCGAGAATGTCGGCCTCCTCCGCGCCGGCCGCGTCGATCTCGGCCTCGTGCAGGGCGAGTACGCCTACCCGGCCCTCGCCGAGGGCGGCAGCCTGACCGTCCTGGCGCCGATGTACCCGACGCCGGGCCTGTTCGTGGTGCCGGCGACCAGCGCGATCCGCTCGGTGGCGGACCTGCGCGGGCGCAGGGTCGTGCTCGGCACGCACAAGTCCGGGCTGACCGTCATGGGCCGCAGCGTCCTCGGCGCCTCGGGCCTCGATCCCGAGCGCGACATCAGTCCGATCCTCCTCGACCGGGCCGGCGACGGCCCGGCCCTGGTGCGGGAGGGCCGCGCCGACGCGCTCTGGGGCGGCGGCCTCGATTGGCCGGGCTTCCACGCGCTGGCCGCGGATCCGGGCGGGGCCCGCTTCTTCGGACCGTCCGAGGCGGCCATCGCGCGCCTCGCGCAGCCCGGCGCGGCGACGCGGCGCCTCACGGTTCCGGCCGGCAGCTTCGCCGGGCAGGCGGAGCCGATCGCGACGGTGGGGTCCTGGAGCTTCGTGATCGCGCGGCCCGGCCTCGACGAGGAGACGGCCTACCGGATCGTCCGGGCGCTGGCGCGGACGGATCTCACCGAAGCGCAGCCGAGGAACCTCGTCGGCCTCGTCCCGGCGGACCAGGTCAATCCAGGCACCGCCCGCGTCCTGCGCGAAGCCGGCGTCACGCTGCGCTGACGCCGTGGGGGCTCAGCGGAACGAGGCGACCCGGCGATCGCGCTTCCGCTCGGCGGCGGGCTGGTAGGCGATCTCGGCGTGGTGGGTGCAGTACGGCAGGCCGGTGATGGAGCGGGCGCCGCAGAAGCGGAATTCCGGCGTCGTCGGGTCGCCGAGGGGCCAGCGGCACATGGATTCCCGGAGGTCCATGATGGTGACGCGCTCCGACACCGCGAGGGCCACGGGCGCGGGCGCCGCGGCCGGCGCGGGCGCCGGGAAGTCCGGGGCCGGACGGTGGGCCAGGATCGCGACCGGCTCGGGCGCCTGCGTCTCGACCACCGCGATGGCGGTCTCGATCTCGACCGTCTTCGACGGCGGGACGGCGGTGGCGGCTTCCTCGCCGCCGCGGGCGCGACCGGCCAGACCGAGGCGGTGGACCTTGCCGATCACCGCGTTGCGGGTGACGCCGCCGAGTTGCGCCGCGATCTTGCTGGCGCTCTGCCCGTCTTCCCACAGGCGGCGCAGCAGCGCCACGCGATCGTCCGTCCAGCCGAGACCCGCTTCCATCATCCCCTCCGCCCCCTGCGGCTCGGCCGCGTTCCCGAAGGCCAGTCCGCGTCTTCCAGGCAGACAGGAGCCGTTATCCCGGCCGACCGTGTCGCCGCGCAGACCGCGCCCCCGCGCACCGGCTGCCGCATCGCGTGCGACACCCTGTCTCGCCAGGCCACGGGGGAACCCTAGCGCGGCGCTCGCGAACGTTGCAAGGGCGGGCGGTCGCCGGGCACGGGCCGCCGCGACGCCTGTCCACCGGCAATGACCCAGGCCGGCCCGGGTCGGCCGTGTCCGGCGCGATCCTGCGCGGCCCCGGCGCAGTCCCGCCGGTGACCGGTACGGCGCCGCACCGTCCGGGCCGCCGGCCGCAGCGGCCACGCTTGCGCCCCGATCGCGTGGGATCGTGACCCCACCGCAACAGCGCGGCCTTATCGTTCCTCCGAAGCCGGCTAAGACGGAACAGGCGATACGGCCAAGCTCGTTCCGTGTGGCAGAGTGGGCGCGTTTCGCGGTTCGAGGAAGTGACGATGGGTGTTCGTCAGGTCAGCCTGCGCATGGCGATGGCGTTCGGGCTGGCGGGTCAGGTCGCGGCCTGCGGCAGCGTTCCGCGGACCCCCTACAGTGCCGAGCAGGCGGCCTTCGCCACCGTGCCGGGCATCCCCGGCGCGCGCGTCTTCGCGGACGCGTCGGTGGACACGATCGCGGCGCTCGCCGCCAATCCGGAGCGGCGCCTCAAGGGCTTCACCTACCTGGCCCTGTCGGGCGGCGGCGGCGACGGCGCCTACGGGGCGGGCGTGCTCAACGGCTGGACGGCGTCCGGCAAGCGGCCCGAATTCACCCTGGTCTCCGGCGTCTCGACGGGCGCGCTGATCGCGCCCTTCGCCTTCCTGGGCCCGGCCTACGACCCCTACCTGACCGAGTTCTACACGAGCGGCGTCGCCAGCGAGCTGGTGGCCTCGCCGAACCTGGCCAACGTGCTGTTCGGCTCGGGCCTGTTCGGCGACGGGCGCCTGCGCAACCTCATCGACCGCTACGTCACGGACGACCTCCTCAAGGCCGTGGCCGAGGAGCACGCGAAGGGCCGGCGCCTGCTGGTCGTCACGACGAACCTCGATTCCCAGCGCGCGGTGATCTGGAACATGGGCGCCATCGCGGCGAGCGGGGTGCCCAACGCCCGCCAGCTGTTCCGCGACGTGCTGGCGGCCTCGGCCAGCATCCCGGCGGTGTTCCCGCCCCAGTTCATCGACGTCTCGGCCGGCGACGCGCGCTTCCAGGAGATGCATGTCGACGGCTCGGTGGTGACCCCCGTCTTCACCCTGCCGCAGACCCTGCTGCTGCGCGACGGGCGAATCCGCACCGGCGGCAAGGCCGAGATCTACGTGGTGATCAACGGCCGCCTGGAGCCGGAATTCGAGGTGACGAAGGACAACACGCTCTCGATCGTCGAGCGCTCCTTCACCACCGCGAGCCGCGCCCGCTCCCGCGCGACGCTGACGGCGACCTACGCGCTGGCCCGCACCAACGGCATCGGCTTCAATCTCACCTACATCGACGAGAACGGCCCCAAGGCGTCCGCCGCAAAGGGCTTCGACACCGCCTACATGCGGGCCCTGTACGACGCCGGTTACGAGAAGGGCCGGACCGGCACCTTCTGGCAGCACTCGATCCCGGCGGCGCCGGTGCTCAAGGCGACCGCCAGCGCCGTCGCGAACTGACCGCCTAACGGTCCGCCGCGCGCCCGGCTCGGGCGCGCGGCGAATGGCGCGGGCGGACGACGCGCCTACTTGCCCAGGATCTTCGTCACGAGGCGGCCGAGCGGCGTCGCCGTGCTGGCGTTCCGGTCGTCCCGGTCGACGGGGCGGTTCTCGTTGCCGAGGATCTTGGTGACGATGCGTCCGATCAGGTTCATGGGTCGGCCCTCCGGTATCGCGCCCAAATGGCGCAGCTTCCCCAACAACGGGTCAGGCGCGGGCCGCGTTCCAGCCCGGCGCCCGATCGGGCGCCTCAGACCTGCATCAGGCGGATGTTGTTGGTGTTGCCCGCCGTGTGGAACGGGATGCCGGCGGTGACCACGATGACGTCGTTCGGCCGCGCGAAGCCCTCGTCCTGGGCGTGGTGGCAGGCCTTCGAGGTCATCTCCTCGTAGCTGTCGACGTCCTCCGTCAGGACGCTGTGCGCCCCCCAGAGCAGGCTCAGCCGCCGCGAGGTCGCGACGTTGGGGGTCAGGGCCAGGATCGAGGCCGCGGGCCGCTTGCGCGCGACCCGCGCGGCCGTCGTCCCGCTCGCCGTGTAGGCGACGATGGCCGCGGCGCGCACCGCCTCGGCGAGGTCGGCCGTGGCGGTGGCCACGGCGTGGGGCGGCGTCTCCTCCTCGCCCGGCTCCGAGGCCGCGACGATCGAGTGATAGAGCTTGTGGCCCTCCACGCTCCGGATGATCCGGTCCATCATCGCCACCGCCTCGACCGGGTAGCGGCCGGTCGCGGATTCCGCCGAGAGCATCACGGCGTCGGCGCCGTCGTAGATGGCGGTGGCGACGTCCGACGCCTCCGCCCGGGTGGGCGCGGGCGCATTGACCATCGAGTCGAGCATCTGGGTCGCCACCACGACGGGCTTCACGGCGAGCCGGCAGGCCCGGATCAGCTCCTTCTGCCGCCCCGGCACGTCCTCGTGCGGGATCTCGACGCCGAGATCGCCGCGGGCGACCATCACGGCGTCGGAGAGCCGGATGATGTCGGCGATCCGCTCCAGCGCCTGGGGCTTCTCGATCTTCGACATGATGCCGGCGCGGTCGCCGATGATCCCCCGCGCCTCGATGACGTCGGACGGCTTCTGGACGAACGACAGGGCGACCCAGTCGACGCCGAGGTCGAGCCCGAAGGCGAGGTCCGCCCGGTCCTTCTCGGTCAGCGGCGACAGGTCCAGCAGCGTGCCCGGCAGGTTCACGCCCTTGCGGTTCGAGATCGGCCCGCCGGTGACGACCTCGGCGGTGATGGAGGTCCGCTCGGGCCCGGTGACCCGCACCCGAACCCGCCCGTCGTCGATGAGGAGTTCCTGGCCCGGCACGACGGCGTCGAAGATCTCCGGGTGGTGCAGCGGGATCGCCTGCTTGTCGCCGTCGGCGCCCTCGAGGACGAAGCGCACCGTCTCGCCGGCCTGGAGATCGAGCCGGCCGCCCTGGAGCGTGCCGATGCGGATCTTCGGCCCCTGGAGATCCTGCAGGATGCCGATCGGCCGGCCGACTTCCTTCTCGAGGGCGCGGATGGCCGCGTGGACCTTGGCGTGATCCGCCTGGAGGCCGTGGCTGAAATTGAGCCGGAACGTGTCGACGCCGGCGAGGAACAGGGCGCGGAGCTGGTCCGGGGCGGAGCTGGCGGGACCGACGGTGGCGACGATCTTGGCGTGGCGGTGACGGCGCATGCGGGTCTCGGCCTCCTGAGGCTGCCTCTGGGAATCGAGCCGGGCGCTCGCTCGCGCCGACGGCGCTCACATCGGTCCGCGACGGCCCCGCGGCGAGGCCTCGCGGCGCCCGGCGGGCGATTTTTCGCGCGGCGGGCCGATTCGGCGGGGGGCTATCTGGCCGCCTCCCGGGCGATCCCGGCAAGCCCGGCGTCGAACACGTCCGTGATGTCGGCCACGGCGTCGGCATCGCTCATGCCCTCGGCGTCGAAGGTCGCGCTCCAGATCACCGTGGAGCCCGCGCCGTCGCGACGGACCGCCAGCGTCGCGTTGTAGGCGCGCACCGGCAGGGGCCCCTGGATGAAGCTGTAGCTGTAGCTCATGCCGGTCTCGTCGCGCGCGGTCTCGACCTCGGCGATCGTGCCCTTGCCGCCCTTCACCACGAGGCCGCGGATCTGCGCGCGGATGCCGTCATCCTCGTCCTCGCCCGACAGGATGCAGCGCTGGACCTGCGGGTGCCAGTTCTGGATCGCGCAGAAATCGCCGACCAGCGCCCAGACCGCGGCCGGCGGAGCCGGGATGTCGCGGCTGCGGGTGACCTCCAGGGCGCTGGCCGGTCCGGCGGCCAGGACGGCCGCGCCGATCGCCGTCAGGGAAGCGGGATGCATCACGGGTCGGTCTCCGGGCCGCCGGGCTGATGTGACGCGACTTGGGGCGCCGCCGGGCCGCGGCGAGCCCCGGGGCCGCGACGGACCGCGTCTCGAAGGTGTCGCTGACGGCGCGGTATGCTACGCCGCGCCCGTCAGGATCACCGGAGATGCCCATGGACGATCGCGCCGCGCCGAAGCGGCCCGCGACCCGGAGCGGCGCCGCGCGCGCGGTCCTGGCGACCGGCGCCGCGCTCGTCATCGGCACGGCCATGCCGGCGCTCGCCG
The DNA here is from genome assembly GCF_900112625.1 of Methylobacterium sp. 13MFTsu3.1M2. Taxonomy (NCBI): domain Bacteria; kingdom Pseudomonadati; phylum Pseudomonadota; class Alphaproteobacteria; order Hyphomicrobiales; family Methylobacteriaceae; genus Methylobacterium; species Methylobacterium sp. 13MFTsu3.1M2. The sequence goes on along the minus strand of NZ_FOMM01000010.1, from coordinate 122,746 downwards.
CGGGGCCGGACCCGTCGCCGCCGGCCGCGCCGCAGGCCTTCGAGGCCTGCCGGGCCGACCTGATCGCCTGGGTCACGGCCCGCGCCGTGCCGCAGGGCCTCGCCGAGGCGCAGCTCGCCGCGCTCACCCCCGACCCGGACGTGGTCGCCGCGACCCAGAGCCAGGGCGAGTTCGTCCGTCCGATCTGGGACTACATCGAGGCCAGCGTCACGCCGGCCCGCGTCGAGGCCGGTCTGCGCAAGCTCGCCGAGCACGCCGACACGCTCGCCGCCATCGAGGCCAGGTACGGGGTCGACCGCCACATCCTGGTGGCGTTCTGGGGCGTCGAGTCGAGCTACGGCGCCGTGCTCGACAACCCGGCGGTGGTGAAGCCGGTCGTCCGCTCGCTCGCGACGCTCGGCTGCAGCGATCCCGCCCGGGCGACGTACTGGCGCGACGAGCTGGCGGCGGCGCTCCAGATCCTGGCCTGGAACCAGGCGCCCCTCGACCGGATGCAAGCGGGGCTGACCGGGTCCTGGGCCGGCGCCATGGGGCACACGCAGTTCATGCCCAGCGTCTACCAGCGCGAGGCGGTCGATTTCGACGGCGACGGCCGGCGCGACATCTGGACCTCGGTGCCGGACGCCCTCGCGTCGACGGCGAACTACCTGCGCAGCCACGGCTGGAAGCCCGGCGCGGGCTGGGGCGCCGAGGCGGTGCTGCCCGAGACCTTCGACGCGGCGCTCGCCGACGAGACGACGGTCCGCACCGTCGCGGCGTGGCGGGCGCTCGGCGTGAGACCCGCCCGCGACCGCGCCCTGCCGGACACGGCCGAGGCGACCCTGATCCTGCCCGCCGGGATCCGCGGCCCCGCCTTCCTGCTGCAGCCGAACTTCGCGGTGATCCTCCGCTACAACACGGCGCTGTCCTACGCGCTGACCGTCGCGCTCCTGTCGGACCGCCTGCGCGGCGACCCGGGCCTGGTGCACGACTGGCCGCGGGGCGACCGGCCCCTCACCGGCGACGAGCGGCGCGACCTGCAGACCCGCCTGACGGAGCGCGGCTTCGCCACCGGCGGGGTCGACGGCAAGATCGGCCCGAAGACGCGGGCGGCGCTGCGCGCCTTCCAGGGGTCGGTCGGCCTGCCGCCGGACGGCTACGCCGACGCCGCGCTGCTGGACCGGGTCCGGGCCGCGCCCTGACGGGCGCTCACGCCAGGAAGGCGGGCTCGTCCCGGGCGAGCACCCGCTTGACGCTCTCCAGGTGGAGGCGGGCGCTCTCGGCGCGCCCGGCCGCCTCCTGGGCCGCCACGCGCTGCACGATCGCCTCGGGCACGGGCTTGAGCGCGCGCCCCGTGCTCATGGCCAGGACCTGCGCCTGCGCGGCGCGCTCCAGGTAGTAGAGGTCGTCCCAGGCCTCCGCGATCGTCTCGCCCAGCACCATCACGCCGTGGTTCTTCAGGAACACGACGTCCGCCTCGCCGGCGCTCTCGGCGATCCGCCGGCCCTCGGACGAATCGAGCGCGAGACCGTTGTAATCCTCGTCCACGGCGATCCGGCCGTAGAAGCGCAGCGCCGTCTGGCCCGCCCACATCAGGGGCTCGCCCTCCAGCATGGCCAGGGCCGTGGAATAGGGCATGTGGGTGTGGAACGCGGCCCGGGCGCGGGGCTTCAGCCGGTGCAGCTCGGCGTGGATGTGGAAGGCGGTGGCCTCCGGCTGGCCGTCGCCCTCGAGGACGTTGCCGTGGAAGTCGCAGAGCAGCAGGCTCGACGCGGTGACCTCCGCGAAGGCGAGGCCGTAGGGATTGACCAGGAACAGGTCGGGCCGCTCCGGCAGCACCGCCGAGAAGTGGTTGCAGATGCCCTCTTCCAGGCCGTTGCGCGCGGCCCAGCGCAGGCAGGCGGCGAGGTCGATCCGGGCGCGGCGCACGCTGTCGGCGTTCAGGGGCTCGTTGCTGCGGGCCGGCGGAGTCCCCGGGGCGGTAACGGCGTGCGCCATGCGTGCGGGCTTTCCTGTGACTTCGGATCGGGCCGGGCAGACCGGCCGGGGCCGCACTCTAGACGCTCGCGCTCAGGCGCCAAGCGCTCAGGTATCAAGCGCTCAGGTACCAAGCGCTCAGGCGCGGCCGTCCGTGACGCCGCCGACGAGGTTGAGGCCGAGCAGAAAATCCGACGCGAAATCCGTGCGGATGACCGGCTCGCGCGGGATCGCCTCGCGCAGGAGATCGCGCTCGGCGCGGCGCGCCGCGACCGCCTCCGCCACCGTGACGCGCCGGAACGACAGGCTCGCCCCGCCCCGGACCTGCGCCAGCCGCCCGAGATCGGGCCCGATGACCGTGGCGATCTTCGGGTAGCCGCCGGTGGATTGCCGGTCGGCCATCAGGATGATCGGCAGGCCGTTGCCGGGCACCTGGATTGCCCCCATGGCGACGCCGTCGGAGACGATGTCGTGCCCCTTGGCGTGCCTCAGCGGCGTGCCGTCGACGAAGCAGGCCATCCGGTCGCCCCGCGGCGAGACCGTCCAGGGACCGGCCAGGAAGGCCTCGATCTGGTCGGGCGCGAAGTAATCGTCCTGCGGGCCCAGCACGACCCGGATCTCCCGGCCGTCCCGGTCGAGCCAGGGCGCGACGAGACGCTGCGGCGCTCCGTCCGCCGTCCGGCCCTCGGCGACGGGGAGGCGGTCGCCCGCGGCGAGGCCGCGCCCGTCGAGGCCGCCGAGCCCCGAGCGGGTATGGGTCGCCGCCGAGCCGAGGACCGGCGCCACGTCGAGCCGCCCGGCGACCGCGAGGTAGCCCCAGGCGCCGGCATCGCCGGCCCGCACGACGAGGGTCTGGCCGGGCTCCAGGGCGAGCGCGACCGTGTCGGGCAGGGGCACGCCGTCCAGCGCGATGCGGAAGCCCGGTGCCAGCAGGGCGAGCCCGACGGCGCCGTCCTGCGCCGAGACGGTGATGCCGCCCGTGGAGATCTCGATGGCGGTGGCGTCGAGGGCGTTCGACGCCGCCCGGTTGGCGGCGGCGTGCATCAGCGGGTCCATCGGGCCCGCGGCCGTGATGCCGTAGCGCAGGTAGCCGTGCCGGCCCCCGTCCTGCAGGGTGATGCCGGGCCCGGCGGAGTCGATGACGAGGGCGGGCATCAGCGCGCCTCCCCGCGGCGGGCCACCGGCTCGCCCGCCGCCTCGCGCGCCGTGAGGGCGTCGAAGGTCGCGGCATCCACGGGCTCGAAGCGGATCAGGTCGCCGGCGCCGACGAAGAAGCTCGGGTCGCGCTCCGGCGCGTAGAGGCGGGACGGCGTCGCGCCGATCACGTACCAGCCGGTCGGCATCGGCACGGTCGCCACCGCGGCGAGGCCGCCGCCGATCATGATCGCGTTGCGCGGGTGCGGCGGCCGCGGGCTCGGCCGCCGGGGCACCGCCAGGGGCTGCGGCAGGCCGCCGAGATAGGCGAAGCCCGGCGCGAAGCCGTACATGTAGACCCGGAAGGTCGTGGCCGCGTGGGTCGACACCACATTCTCCGGGCTCAGGCCGCTCCGCTCGGCGACCTGCGCGACGTCCTCCCCGTGGGGGGCGTCGTAGCAGCAGGGCAGCGTCCAGAGTATCGGGCTCGCCGCGCGCGCGGTCGCGCCGGCGACCAGCGCCCGGACCCGCTCGGCGAGCGTCTCGCGGTCGAGCACCAGCGGGTCGTAGTGCAGCATCAGGGAGCGGTAGGTCGGCACGCGCTCCCGCAGCCCCTCCGGCGGGTCCGCCCCGAGGGCGTCGTCGAGGGCCAGGACCCGGTCGCTGATCGCCGGGTCGACGGTGCTGCCGAACTCGACCACGAGGGCCGCCTCGCCCGCGTCGAGGAGCCGGGGCTCGTCCAGCGCCGCGCTCACGGCCGGAACGGCGCCAGCGTGACGCCCGCGCCCTCCAGCCGGGTCCGCACCGCCCGCGCCGTGGCGACGGCGTGGTCCGAATCGCCGTGGACGCAGATCGAGCGGATCGGCGTCGGCAGCGTTTGACCGTCGGCCGTGAGGATCGCGCCCGCCTCGACCATGCGCAGGACGCGGTCGGCCGCCTCGCCGGCATCGGTGATCATCGCGCCGGGCTGGCTGCGGGGGATCAAGAGGCCGGTCGGCGTGTAGCCGCGATCGGCGAAGATCTCCTGGTGAACCTCGAGGCCGCAGGCCTCGCCCGCCGGCACCTGGGCGGTCAGCGCGATGGCGAGCAGCGCGAGCTCCCGGTCCACCGCGCGAACCGCGCGGGCGATGGCGTCCGCCACCGGCCGCTCCTCGGCGGCGACGTTGGCCAGCGCCCCGTGCGCCTTCACGTAGGTGATGCGGTGGCCGGCATAGGCGGCGAGCGCCTGCGCGGCACCGATCTGGTAGGCGACGAGCCGCTCGATCTCGGCGGGGCTGTAGGGCATCCGCCGCCGCCCGAAGCCCCAGAGGTCCGGGAAGCCCGGATGGGCGCCGACGGCGACGCCGCGCTCCTTCGCCAGCGCGAAGGTCCGGGCCATGATCTCGGGGTCGCCGGCGTGGAGGCCGCAGGCGACGTTGGCCGAGGTGACGATCCCGAGGATCGCCGAGTCGTCGCCGCAGGCGTAGGCGCCGTAGCCCTCGCCTAGGTCGGAATTCAGGTCCACGCTGGTCATCGCCGCCGCTCCGCGTGCCGATCGGGTCTCATAGGGCCGCAACGGGTTCCGGCTCCGCCGGATCCGCGCTGCAAGAATCGAGCGCGCGGCCCGCCGTCTCGGGCAAGAGAAGCGCCGCGACGATCACGAGGCAATAGGCGCCCGCCGCCACGACGCCGATGGCGATGCCGAGTGTCAGCGAGCCGCTGAGGTGGCCAACCACGGCCGGGCAGATCGCGCCGGTGGCGCGGCCAAAATTGTAGCAGAAGCCCTGCGCGGAGCCGCGGATCCGGCTCGGGAACAGCTCGCTCAGGAAGGCGCCCATCCCGGAGAAGACGCCCGAGAGGAAGAAGCCGAGGGGGAAGCCGAGGACCAGCATCACCGGGTCGGTGATCGGGATCAGCGTGTAGGCCAGGACGAGGATTCCGGCGCAGAAGCCGAACAGGACGAAGCCCAAGCGGCGCCCGATCCGGTCGGAGAGCCACGCGCTGGTGAGGTACCCGACGAACGACCCGAAGATCAGCATCAGCAGGTAGCCGCTGGTGTTCAGGACCGAGAGGTTGCGCTCGGTCTTCAGGTAGGTCGGGAGCCACGTGGTCACCGCGTAGTAGCCGCCCTGCATGCCGGTCGCCAGCAGGCTCGCCAGCACGGTCCGGCCGATCAGCGGCCGGGAGAAGATGTCGAGGAAGCTGCCGGTATCGCCGACGTCCCGCATGGCGGCGCGGGTCTGCCGGTAGACCTCGGGATCCTCGATGTTGCGGCGGATCCAGAAGATCAGCATTGAGGGGAGGGCGCCGAGCCAGAACAGGATCCGCCACGCCACCGCCGGCTCCGCCAGGGCGAACACGGCCCAGAAGGCGATCGCCGCGCAGGCCCAGCCGACCGCCCAGCTCGACTGGACGAGCCCCACCGCCTTGCCGCGGTAGCGGGCCTGGATCGTCTCGGCGATCAGCACCGAGCCCACCGACCACTCGCCGCCGAAGCCGAAGCCCTGCAGCGCGCGGGTCACGAGCAGTTGCTCGTAGGACTGGGTGAAGCCGCTGAGCACCGTGAACAGGGTGAACCACGCGACGGTGCCCTGCAGGACGACGACCCGGCCGTAGCGGTCGGCGAGGATCCCGGCCGCCCAGCCGCCGATCGCCGAGGTCACCAGCGCGGCGGTGGCGATGTTGCCGGCCTCGACCTTGGTCAGGCCCCAGACCACGACCAGGGTCGGGATCAGGAACGTGTAGATCATGTAGTCGAACGCATCGACGCCGTAGCCCGCGAAGGCCGCGCCCAGGACCCGGCGCTCCGCCGGACTCGTGTCTTTCACCCACATGGCGCAACTCCTTTGCGGAATGGCCGCCGCGCGGCCGGGATGGTCACAGGAACGGCAGGTCGCGATTGAGGAGGTCGGTGATCAGCATGTGACCGGGCGCGTGGGTGATGCAGAGCGGCAGCCGCGCCGCCATCGCCACCGCCTGGGGGGTGACCCCGCAGGCCCAGAAGACCGGGATCTCGTCCGGCTCGATCGGCACGGGGTCGCCGAAATCCGGTCGCCCGAGGTCGCGGATGCCGATCAGGCCCGGGTCGCCGAGATGGATCGGCGCCCCGTGGACCGCCGGCATCCGGGCCGTCACCTGCACGGCCTTGATGGCGTCCGCCGCCTTCATCGGCCGCATGGAGACGACGAGCGGGCCGTGGAACGGGCCCGACGGTTGGGTGGCGATGGAGGTCCGGTACATCGCGACGTTGCGGCCGAGGGCGACGTGCCGGAGCGGGATGCCCGCCTCGATCAGGCCGGCCTCGAACGAGAAGGAGCAGCCGAGGACGAAGGTGACGAGGTCGTCCCGCCACACGCCGGTCAGGTCGGGCAGCTCGGCCACGAGCGCGCCGCCCTCGTAGACGCGGTAGCCGGGCACGTCTGTGGCGAGGTCGAGATCGGTCCCGAGCGTCGGAAGCGCCCGGGCGCCGGGCCGCGAGACGCCGAGGATCGGGCAGGGCTTCGGGTTCTGCTGGCAGAAGCGGTGGAAATCCTCCGCCATGGCCCGCGGCAGGATCATCAGGTTGCCCTGCGCGTGGGCGGGGACGAGACCCGAGGTGTGGCCCCGGAACCGACCCGCGCGGATCGCGCGCCGCGCGTCCGCCGCGTCGGCGAAGACAGGTGGCGCGCCATCGGCGCCCGCGTGCTGGCTCACCGCGTTGATCTCCCTGGCTGGTCGTCGCGCGCCGGAGCGGCCGCGTCGGCTGTCCGTATTCCGCGAGATCCCGATCGCTTCAGCGATTCATTTCCTGCGGCAACGATCCCATCGCGCCGCGGGGCACGCCAATCGTGATTGCGAATGGGGCGCGATAAACCGGACTTATCGGCCGGCGGCCCAGGTCTTGGTGGCCCAGGTCTCGGCGACGTCCTGGGCGAGGCGGGCCGCGTCCGCCACGAAGTGGTGGGCCGGCCGCTTGGTGTGCATCGCCGTGAAGGTCAGGTCCGAGAGCTGCGGCTCGGCTGGCAGGACGCGCAGGGTGCCGGCACGCAGTTCGGCCTCGACCACGGCCGGGGGGATTACGCAGATCCCGAGGCCCTCCACGCCCATCTTCACGATGGTGGCCAGGGAGGCGCTCGTGTGGATCTGGCTCGGCAGGAGGTTCTCCTGCAGGACGAGGTCACGCAGCTCGACGTAGGGGCTGGTGTTGCGCGGGTAGGTGATGAGCGGGTGGTGCAGCAGCGCGCCGAGGCTCAGGGGCTCGTCGCCCGGCAGCAGGTCGGGCGCGGCGATCCAGGCCACGGGGGTGCTGAACAGGGGCCGGTTGGCGAAGCTCGGCAGGGTGATCGGGCCGACGAGAAGGGCGAGGTCGATCTCGTCGGCGACCAGGGCGGCCTGCATGTTCGGCGAGATGTCGACCGTGATGTCGACGCCGATCCCGGGATGGGTGGCGCGCATCCGCTCGATGAAGCGCGACAACCACAGGTGCACGATCGTCTCGGACACGCCGAGCCGCAGGGTGCCCCGCGTCCGGCCGGTCTCGTGCAGGGCCGCGCTCATCTCGGTCTGGAGCGCCAGGAACCGCTCCGCGAAGCCGAGGAGCAGGCGTCCCCGCTCCGTCAGCGCGACGTCCCGGCTGCGGCGCTCGAACAGAGTCCCGTACTCGTGCTCCAGGGCCGCGATGCGCTGGGAGACCGCCGGCTGCGTGGTGTTCACCTTCTCGCTGGCGCGGCGAAAGCTCGAGAGTTTCGCGACCCAGTAGAACACCTCCAAGCTGCGGAAATCCGCCATCCCGCGATCGTCCCGCCTCGCCGTCGTGCCCGGCCATATCGCGCCCCGATGCGCGCGAGCGCAAGCGCGCGGCCGCCGCTAGAGGTTCGACACGCTCGTGGCCGGACGGGCCGGGCGCATGTGCGCGAGCAGCAGGCGCGCTTCCGCGACGAGGGGATGGTCCAGGTACCAGAGGCCGCAGGCCCAGCCGGCGATCCCGGCGGCGATCGCGGCCGCGAGGCTCGGGAGCGGCGTCTCGGCCGACCATCCCCAGGCCGACATCACCAGGACGGCGGGCGCGACGGCGATGCCGGTCAGGACGGCGGCGTGGAGGTAGATGGGGGCGTAGTCGCGCCGGAACGTGTCGGTCATCCGCTCGAGATGCGGCCGGTAGAGGCCCACGGCCAGGAGCGCCTCGCCGACCCGTGCCGCGCCCGCGCCGCCGAGTCCGAACAGGCAGCCGATGCTGAACATCACGAGGCCGGCGCCGTGGCGCAGGAACTCGAACCGCGCCTGCAGGGCGGTCTGATCCCGGATCAGGAACACCTCCCAGGTCATGCTGAGCGAACTCAGCACGATCGCCGCCAGGGACAGCAGGCAGAAGGGCAGCGCCGCGCCGTCCCAGCCCGGACCGAGCAGGACGCGCATGATCGGCCCGGCCAGGACGGCCGCGCCCGCGAAGGCCGGCCAGAGCAGCACGGTGATCATCCGCAGCGTGTGGAGGTAGCAGGTGCGCAGGGACTGCCCGTTCCGCTGCTGGTTCGCGAGGTCCACGAAGGTGATGCGCGTGATCACCACGTGCAGGTGGTCCCACATCAGGGTGTTGAGGCTCGCCGCGCGGGAGTACAGGCCGAGGGCGCTGAGCCCGAGCATCCGCCCGAGGACGAGGTCGCCCATCCGGCCGGCGATCCCCGCGACGCCCGCGATGGCGAAGAGCCGGCCGCCGTAGGTCAGGATCTCGCGCCAGCCCGCGAGGCCCATGCGCAGCGACACGTAGCGCAGGCCGAGGCCGTTCGCCGCCAGCGCCGCCGCGACGGCGCCCGCTGCCTGCCCGTAGGCCTGGCTCATGTAGCTGAAGCCGAGGAGCGCCAGCGCCAGCATCGCGCCGCTGGCGACGAGACCGCGCAGCATGTTGACGAGGGCCACGCCGCGGAAATTGCCGTGCCGCTCGATCATGGCGGCCGGGCGGAACTCCAGCGCGCCGACCAGCGGCACGACGGCGAGGATGGCCAGGGCGCGCTGGACCTCCGGCTCGCCCAGGAGGACGCTGCCGAACACGCTGAAGGCCAGGATCAGGATCGCCGCCGCGCCCGACAGGATCAGGTTCACCGTGAACACGCTCGCCAGCAGGGCCCCGTCCACCCGGTCCGCCCGGACGATGTAGCTCGACAGGCCGCAGGAGCGCAGCGTGGACAGCAGGCCCGCGATCGCGGCGGCGAGGCTGAAGATGCCGGTCTCGTGGGGCGTCAGCAGCCGCGCGAGGGCCAGCGAGGTGCCGAACTGTGCCAGGAACAACCCGCCCTGGCAGAATCCCATCCAGGCCAGGCTCCGGCGCTTCGAGAACGCGGGCGGCGCCGTCGCTTCCGGCCCCTCTCGGAGTTCTGCCATGGGATCCTTCGGACGCGACAGGGTGGCGGCGGCGCTGGCGGCGGCCAGGGCGCGATCGGTCGGGACGGCTTAACAGTGCCCGGTGGACCGCGGCAGCTGGCCAATCGGAGGACCGTGCCCACGCCCGATGGCCGAGGTCAGGTCGGGCCGCCGTGCAGATCAGGCGCTACAGAGAGGCCCGAGAACTCGCCCGCTCCCGAGTCCGGGAATCCGATTTGACTGTATCGGGCGGACATATCCGTGATCTGCCCGCGTCACGAACCGGCACGTAATATATTCATATTGCCGAACGCACTTCGAGCCCCGTTCACGCTGGCAGCACCGTATGCCGAGGCCGAACGAAGATATACGAATGTGCAAGCGGCGCGCGGCACGGCCGGGATGATCCGATGTTTCGGCCGAAGACCTCGCGGAACGACTTGGAGTCCCGGTCGAAAGGCCCGGCGGATCGCATTCCGTCACGGCGCGCGCTTGCCCTATTCCGCGTTATCGCCGATGGAACAGTAAATCTCCGCAAGATTTTCCTGGTTTTACGGACCGGTGGGATCGAATACGAGAGATCATCGTCCGATGCCGGCGCGGATCTGGACTTTTCTATAAAGCGGCAGAGGATCCAAGTGGCCGTCGCTTTGCGTCGGGGACGCCGGATATTGCGCCGCCACAACTGCATGACATTCGGTTCCGCATCCAAAAGGCGTAGCCACTCCTACGGCGCACGGATCGAGGAAGTGCAATAATATTACTATACATTGTCTGTGACTCGTTTTAGAAGGTCGCAATTCTGGCAGTATTTATGGAATAATGCCAAATGAAAATCAGCTTCATCGTATGTACTCGCAACCGTGTAGCGTCCCTTCTGCAGACGCTCGACTCAGTGGTCCGCGCGATCGTGGCCGCGCCCGAAGCTGAGGCCGAGATCATCGTCGTCGATAACGGCTCCGAAGACGGCACGGACGCGGCGTTGAAGCGCTGGTCCGCGTCAATCTCGATCGATCGACGCGACGTTCTGCTCCTCACGCAGGCGCGCCCAGGTGTCGCCGGGTCTCGGAACGCCGCGATCGCGCGCGCGTCCGGAGACATCATCGCGTTCATCGACGACGATTGCGTCGTGTCGGACCAGTATCTGCGGGATCTGATCGCGCACTATGCCGGCGACACGGAAAGCGTCATCCGCGGTGGCCGTGTCGAGCTGGGATCGACGCAGGACATCGACTTCACCACGAAGACCGAGGCCCTGGCCAGCCGGCTGACGTACCCGGCCCATCCCGGCGGCTTCGTCCACGGCTGCAACATGACCTGCAGCCGGGCCGTCATCGAGCGGATCGGCGGGTTCGACGCAGCGTTCGGCCCCGGGGCGACGTTCCGCGCGGCGGAGGACACGGACTTCATCTACCGCGGCTGGGCGGCCGGCGTGGCGGTCGAGTACGTGCCCGACATGAGCGTCAAGCACTTCCACGGGCGCCGGGACCCGCGCACGATCGACCGGCTGCACTGGAACTACCAATTCGGCAACGGCGCGCTCTACGCCAAGCACATCGGCCGCAGCCCGTGGCTGATCAAGCACCTGTACTGGTCCGCCCGCAACGCCGCCCGCGAACTGGTCGGGGGCCCGTGCTTCGACGCGCAGCTCGGCCTGACGTGGCGCGCCATCGTGACCGCCAATCTGAGCGGCGTCCTGGCCTTCGCCTGGCACAGCGCGCGGACGCTGCTGACGCGCGCGCCCGCCCGGGCCTAGGGCGCTCCGGGCCGGCGGGAGGCGCGGGAGCGCGGCCCGCTCAGCGGGCCGGCGCGCCGCCGGGCCGCGCGAGGCGCGTCCGGCCGAGCATCCGGAGCGTGACGCGCCGCCCGAGCTTCATCGCCGGGTAGAGAAGCCGCGCGCGTCCGGGGCTGCGCAGCAGCCGCGCCAGGAGCCGGCTCGCCACGCCCCGGTCGTCGCTGAGGCGCGACAGCAGGACGAGGGCGTCCGCGCCGTAATAGAGGTCCGGGCCGTGCCGGACGACCATGCCCTCGTCGAGGTCGTACCCGCGCCGCGCGATCTCGTCGACCAGGGGACCCCCGCTCCGGGCGTCCACCAGGGCGACGGTGCCGACCGACCGGCGCAGGGCCATGAGGTGCACGTAGTTGGAGCAGAACGGGCATTCGCCGTCGTAGACCACCGTCAGGGCGGCCTCGGTCGAGGGGGCAGTCATGGCGTCAGGTCGATCCTGTGCTCGGCTTCGGACACCACGCGGCGGACGGGGACGCCGTCCTGCAGGCTGAAGCAGACGGATTCGCGCCGGTACACGTAGGCGACGATGTCGGCCATGGCGAGGGTGTCGAAGCCGGCGGCGTACTGGAGCGGGACGAAGAAGTGGTGCGGATAGACCGCGTAGGGGAACAGGCCCGTCCTGTCGCGGATCGCGCTGACGAGGCGGTGGTAGCCCCGGACGTAGGCGTCCAGCGCCGGCCCGTCGATCTCCGACTTCGAGTATTCCTGACCCAGGCCGTCCGGTGCGGTCAGGACGGGAACGTCGCAGGTCGTCGAGGCCGTGACCTTGCGGAAGACCTGCGTGCCGCCGTTCGGGTTGTCGAGGGCGAAGGCGTTCGCCGCGTCGGGCGCGCCGTAGGCCATGTGGGCGAACGGGTAGGAGTAGAAGGTGAAGAAGTTGGTCGGCACGTAGTGCCGCTGGCCGGTCCGGTCGACCGCCTCGAAGTACATCTTGTTGTTGGCCAGGGTGTCGTACCAGCCGAGCCAGGCCTGGGTCATGAACGTGTTGCCGGTCAGGATGAACAGCACCGACAGGATCCCGACCGAGACCGGGGGCCGCTCGTAGTGCCGGCTCACGACGACGGCCGCGATGGCGAGGTTCAGCATGATCCAGGGGGCGAAGTTGGCGCCCATGAGCACGATGATCGACAGGTGCATCACGTCGAAGCCGAGGAGCAGCAGCAGCAGCCAGCGGCGCGGCATGAGGATCCCCACCAGGGCGATGCCCTGGCCGACCAGGATGAGCGTGTTGGTCAGCGCGCTCGAATGGCTCAGGATCGTGCGCATCGCCTCCACCAGCACGGGCCAGCCGGCGTAGGGGACGTGGTTGTTGTCGAGGCCGACGATGAAGATCTTGCCGGGGTCGTTGTTGAGCAGCCAGGAGAACGGCCCGTCGTCGAGCGTGACCTTGGCCAGGAATGACGAATAGTAGTTGCCGAGGTGGATGCTGATCGCCGCCGCGATCAGCACCTTCGAGAACATCGCGCTGGCCGACGCGACGTCCGACCGCGCCGCGGCGCCGAGCCCGCGCCAGTCGCGCAGACGCGCCGTCCCGTGGGCGATCAGCAGGCCCGCGACGAGGCAGAAGCTCACCTCCGCGAGCGGCACCACATCGATGATGTGCCCGTGCCAGAGGCCGGTCACCCGGATGACCGCCTGCTTGCTCCAGACCAGGTAGGTGGCGCTGATCAGGGCGAGCGAGGGCCAGCGCAGGCAGAGCACGCCGCCGGCCACGGCCGCGACCCACAGCACCGCGATGGCCGTGACGGCGACGGTCGCCTTCGCCCCGGGCAGAATGACGGGGAAGAGCGGGTAGTGGATCAGCGCGTAGCCGCCCGCGATCACGCCGATCATCTGCAGCAGCCGGACCGACGCGAGATCGGCGGCGGCGAAGCGCACCCGCGTCATCGCGAGGGCCAGCGCCACGGGCAGCACCACGCCGTAGTAGTTGTTGATCGCCGTGACGCCGTGCGAGATCTTCAGCAGGACCAGCAGGGCGCCGATCTGCGCGAGCAGGATCAGGTAGTAGCGCGCCCGCTCCGCCACCGGTCGGACGAGGCGTCGCAGGGCGGTGTCGAGGGCCTTGTCCGGGCCGGTGATCGGGAGCGTGCTGCTCATCGTCTGTCTTCCGCCGCGCTGGTGCGACCGCCGCTGCGCGCAGCGACGACCTCTCATCCTCAAGGGCCCGCGACGACGGGGCGGCCAGCGGCCGAACGGGTTCGCCGTCATGCGGGCGTCTCGAGGAGGACCCGCCGCGGACCTGTCCTGCCGCCCCGGGTTCCTGCCTCGCCGGAGAGCTTGGCACTTCACGGGGGTGTGAGAGGCTGCAAAGAGGGCGATCGCCCCTACGCCTTTCGGCTACCCCGACCGTCCCGGCCCCCGCGCTCTACCCGCCGCTGCGCGCGGTGGGACGGGCGTCAGCGCGGCGCCTGTCCCGCCAGCGGTGAGGTCTCGTCGACGAACGTCAGCTTGGCGGCGACCCGCTCCGCCAGGACCCGGCGGCGCGCGGCGAAGAGGGGCTTGAGGATCGGGTTGCCTTTCAGGAAGGCCGCGATCCTGGAGCGGGACGTGAAGATGGTCGATTCGAAAGGTTTCCGCGAGACGGCGTTCGGGACGAGCGCGCGACCGCATGTCAGGGCGCCGCGCTCGAAGAAGTAGGCCCAGTTGTCCGACGTCACCGCGACCGGGCGGTTGGCCCGCAGGATCCCCTCGGCCGCCGACCGGGTGATCACGTAGGCTGCGGCCGTGCCGAGGCTGCTCATGTCCATGGGCAGGCACAACCGGTATTCGCCGATGGTGACGGTGTCGACCGAGCTGAACGGCCCGACCGTCTCGGCCCAATTGAAGAGCAGGACGACGTCGCCCGGCCGCAAGGCGGCCTCGATGCCGGCCACGATCTGATGGATCTGCGGCGGCAGAACGACGTCATCCTCGACGATGAGCGCGTGCGGCAGGTCGAGCGCGATCATCCGCTCGTAGGCGCTCATGTGGGACAGCGCGCACCCTATCTGACCGGCCGTCAGGTCGGGTTGGAACGGGGCGTTCGGATCCGGGACCGGGCCTTCATAGCCGGTGATCTCGCAGCGCGGCCCCCACACCTCGGCGAGGTGCCGGGATAGGTAGGCGTGCCGTTCGCGGAACCGGGGCAGGGAGATCCCGAAGCAGTACATCGTAGTCACCTCTGATGGGGCCCGTCGGGCCGGCCGCGTTCGGCGGCCGTGATCCTTCCCGACCGCGTCCTCCGGCTCCGGCCGTCCGGATCTGCGCCGGGGTCCGGACGGCGCTCGGGCCTGCGAGCTCAATCGCGGGCGGCCGGGTCGCTCCCGTCGACGGTCGGCGACCGCACCACCGGCAGGATCGCCGCCAGCAGGAGCTGGTGGAGACCGTGATTGACGAAGAGCGGGCACTCGAAACAGACCAGGACGAAGAGCTGGCTCATGAACAGGATCGGCCACGCCTCGACGTAGCCGGAGGAGCGCGCGAAATGGGCGATCACCCGGCGCGCGGTGTCGAGCAGCGCGGCCGTGAAGAGGACCAGGCCGACGATCCCGAACGCCACGGCCGTGTCGATGAAGTTGTTGTGGAAGAACCACAGCTTCTGCTTCGTGACGAAGTGCAGGTAGGCGGCCGTGGTGAGCGGGCTCTCCCAGTAGGCCTTGTAGCCGATGCCGATGAGCGGCTCCCGCCAGAACTGGTCGAGGCCGAACTGCCAGAGGATGGTGCGGCCGGTCAGCGTGGTGTCCTTGCCGAGATCCGACAGCACGCTCGCCGAGATGTCGGCGCCCCGCGCGGCGACGACGAGGATCCCGACGCCCGCCAGGGCGATGGCGATGCCGAGACAGAAGCCCGTCACGTGCTTGCCCTGGCGCCACGCGAAGATCGCGGCGAGCGGCAACAGCCCCGCGGCGGCCGCCACCAGGGCCGTGGCCGAGTGCGTCGACACGAGGAGCGCCAGGGCCAGGCAGAATCCGAACGCGGTCAGGAGACGGTTCCAGCCCTGCAGGAACAGGCAGGCCGCGCAGAGGATCTGGAGGCTCGACAGGGATCCGAGGACGTTCTTGTGCGAGTAGATCCCGGCCCAGTTGCCGTCCGTCCCGCGCGTCAGGGCGGGCGCCGCCACCGTGAGAAAGGCCGACAGGAGCTGTCCCGCCAGGAGGCCCAGGAAGACGATCCTGACGAGGCGGGACAGGCCCATCGTCGTCCGCAGGGTGATGCCGGCCACGATCGTCGCGAGCAGCTGGAGCCCGTGATAGGCCGAGAGGCCGGGCGTGAGGGACCACAGGGCGGACGCGATCGCCAGCAGCGGCCAGCTGAGCAGCAGCAGACGGCTGCCGAACAGGGTGGCGGCGAGGTCGCGGCGCATGACCAGGAACGCGAAAGCGATCAGGTCGCTGCCGATCCAGATCGCCTTGTCGACGCCCGGCAGCTTGATCTGCTCGCCGACCACCGGGGCGAAGAGGAACAGGACGATCCACGCGGCGGCGGCCACGCCGAGCCGCGGCATGGCCTCGGCCCCGCCATCGCCCGGTGCGCCCGAATGGGCCCAGCGGTGATCCGTTCCGTACGGCCCGCTCGGCGACCAAGCGAGGCCGCCGGCAGGACCGTGTCCGAGGCCCGTCAAGTGTCGTGGAAACGCCATCGCTCGATCTCAGACGCCCCGGGTGAGGCGGTGTCCCATCCGCCCCGCGGCCTGACACCGCTCGAGGCTGCCGCGGACACGCCCCCTCGCGAGTCGACGCTATCCCGGGCACCCGGACTCAAGAACTCGACCAAACGAGGTAGCGGCGGCGCGGCGCTCGGGGACGACCGGATCGATGCGCGGTCCCGCTGGGCCGGATCAAACAGCTCGGCCGGGCCCCGTGGGATAAGATGCCGCACCGAAGATCGGCCGCCGCGACGTGAGCGGCCCGGTATCTTCGGCGCCAATGTCTGAATTCATACATTTATCCGCGTCGAAGGCACCGAAATCCGGTGTGCGGGCCGCTCTCAGTCGAAGATCTGGGCAGTCGCGACGGAACTCACGGGACGATTAGGCACTTGGGAGATCGATAAATCCTGGAGGAGCGTTTGATGAAGGTCTCTCACCTGGCCGGCGCGGTTGCGCTTCTGGCCCTCGCTGCCGGGCCCGCCCTCGCGGCCCCGTGCAACACCGGAACCACGAAGTCGAACAGCCCCGATCAGCAGGCATCCAATCCCAAGAGCTCCGACGTCGACAAGTCGAGCAAGAATCTCGCTGGCGGCAACCAGCCCGCGTCGCCCGGCACGGTCGGTGCCATGAACAACGTGGGCGCCAACCAGACCGCCGACCGTCAGGCGCAGACGGATGCCGGCTCCAAGTCGAACTCGACCGATCCGGCCGCCGCGAACCTGGCCGGCGGCAACCAGCCCGCGTCGCCGGGCACGGTCGGCGCCATGAACAAGGCCGCCGCCGATCGGCAGACCGCCCCGGTCTCCGGCAACGATTGCTGATCCGAACCGACCTAATCCCAGAAGACCGGAAGCCCGCCTCGCACCGTCGAGGCGGGCTTTCGCGTTCCCGAGCACCCGCGAGGCCCGACCCACGACCGGAACCGAGCGTGACAGTTTGAGCTGGCCGAGTTCGGGTGTATTTGGTACCGAAACCGGGTAGATTCGGCAATCGGTCCAGGGGAGGAGAGCGACGTGCGTGGTCGCCGGGCGCTGCTGCTCATCGGAGGGGTCCTGCTCGCGGCGGCCGGTCTCGCGGTCACGCCGACGGGCGAGCGCCTCCGGGCCGATGCCGGCCCGATCGTCGCCGAGGTCCGGGCGCGCGTCGCGGCGCTGATCCCCGAGCGGCGAGAGAACCTGTCGGCGGCGGCGCAGCTTCCCGCGCCGCGCACCGCCATCGAGGACGGCCGGACCCTGGTCCGGCTGACGCCGGCCGAGCGCGCCCGGATCGGTCTCGTCGCCGAGGCGCGTCCCGCCGTCCTGCACCGCCAGGAATTGACCGCCTACGGCAGCGTCCTCGACCTCGCCCGCATCACCGAGCTGACCAACAGCTACGCCGGCGCCGTGGCGGCGCTCCAGACGGCGCGCGCCCGGGTCGAAGTCTCGGCCAGCGCCGCCCGCCGGGCGCGGACCCTCGGCGCCGGCGTGGTGGCGGTGGCGCAGATCGAGACCGCCGAGGGCACGCTCCTGACCGATCAGGCGTCGGTCACGGTGGCGGAATCGCAGTTGCGCACCTTCGCGGCGACGGCGCGCCAGGAATGGGGGCCGGTGCTCGGAAAGGCGATCATCGAGCGGTCGCCGCTGGTGACGCGCCTGATCGAGCGGGCCGATTTCCTCATGCAGGTGACGTTGCCGCCGGGGGAGACCCTGCCGGAGGCGCCCAAGGCCGCTTTCGCCGAGGTGCCGCCGCAGAGCGAGCGGGTCGCTCTCCGGCTGGTCTCGCCGGCGACGCGGACCGATCCGCGGATCCAGGGGCAGAGCTTCTTCTATCTCGTCTCCGGCGACAGCGGTCTCCTGCCCGGGACCAGCACGATGGCGTTCCTGCCGGCGCCGCGCGCGGTGAAGGGCGTCCTCGTGCCGGAGGACGCCGTCGTCCACGGCGAGGGTGGCACCTGGGTGTATCGCGGGACCGGCGACGGCGCCTTCGTGCGTCACCCGGTGCGGCCGGACGCGCCGATGTCGGCCGACGCCTTCGTGGTCGAGGATCTGGCGGACGGCAGCGAGATCGTGCTGCGGGGGGCGCAGGCGCTCCTGTCCGAGGAGATGAAGAGCCGCATCCGCGTCGTGGGCGACGACGATGACTGAGCCGCCCGCTGCCGCCGGTCGCGGCGGTCCGCAGGCGGCCCTCGTCGGTTTCGCCGTCCGGCTGCCCAGGGTGGTCCTGGCGCTCGCCTGCGCCGTCCTCGTCTTCGGGCTCTACGCCCTCTCGGGGGCGCGCTACGACGTGTTCCCGGAATTCGCGCCGCCGACCGTGACCATCCAGACTGAGGCGCCGGGCCTCGATTCGGAGCAGGTCGAGGTGCTGGTCACGCAGCCCGTGGAGGTGTCGGTCGGCGGCCTGCCGGGCCTGGAGACCCTGCGCTCCACCTCGATCCAGGGCCTGTCGGTGATCACCGCCGCGTTCCGGTCCGGCAGCGACGTCGACCGCATCCGCCAGCGGGTCAACGAGCGCCTGGCGGCGCTCGCCGGCCGCATGCCGGCCGGCGTGGCGGCGCCCGCCATGACCCCGCTGACCTCCTCGACGCTGACCGTGCTCCTCGTGGGTCTCACCTCCGAGACCCGCGACGCCATGGACCTGCGCCAGGTCGCGGAGTGGACCGTGCGGCGGCGGCTCCAGGCGGTGCCCGGCATCGCCCAGGTCTCGATCTACGGCGGCGGCGTGCGCGCCCTGCAGATCCAGGTCCGCCCCGACGACCTGATCCGCTTCCAGATCGGCCTCAACGACGTCCTCACGGCCGCCCGGAAGGGGACCGGCGTGCGCGGGGCGGGCTTCGTCGACACGCCGAACCAGCGCGTCCTGCTCCGGACCGAGGGGCAGTCGCTCACCCCGGAGGCGCTCGGGCAGATCGTGCTCCACAACGACGGCGGGGCGAGCGTGGTGCTCTCCGACGTGGCGACCGTCACGGCCGCGCCCGAGCCGGCGATCAGCGCGGCCCTCGTGGACGGCAGGCCCAGCGTGCTGCTGATGATCGGCGCGCAGGTGGGCGTCGACACCCGCGCCGTGACCGCCCGCCTGGAGGCGGCCCTCGACGAGCTGCGCCCGGTCCTGAAGCGCGACGGCGTGACCCTGCGGGCCGACCTGTTCCGGCCGGCGAACTTCGTGGACGTGGCCACCGGCAACGTGATCGAGGCGCTGGCGCTCGGCGGCGTGCTGGTGGTGGTCGTGCTCCTCGTCTTCCTCGCGGACTGGCGGGCGGCCCTGATCAGCGCCACGGCGATCCCGCTGTCGCTGATCGCCGCCGCCCTCGCCCTCCAGGCCTGGGGCGAGAGCCTCAACACGATGACCCTCGGCGGCCTCGCCCTCGCTATCGGCGAGGTCGTCGACGACGCGGTGATCGGCGTCGAGAACGTCGCGCGCCGGCTGCGGGAGTCGCGGGGCGGACGCCGCGGCCTGCCGCGCGTGGTGCTCGCCGCGATGCTGGAGGTGCGGACCTCGGTCGCCTACGCGACCCTCGCGGTGATCCTGATGTTCCTGCCGGTCCTGGCGCTGACCGGCGTCGCCGGCCGCCTGTTCGGGCCGCTGGCGCTCGCCTACATCGCGGCCGTCGTCGCCTCGCTCCTCGTGGCGCTCACGGTCACGCCGGCCCTGGCGCTCCTGCTCCTCGGGGGCCGGATGGGGCGCGACTCCGGCGCCGCGCCGCCCGATCCGCCCGTGGTGCGCTGGAGCCGCGCCGCCTACCTGCGGCTGCTCGCCGGGATCGGTCGGGTGCCGCGGGTCGCCATGGCGGGCGCCCTGCTGGTCACCCTCGCGGGCGCCGCCGTCCTGCCGACCCTCGGCGCGGTGTTCCTCCCCGACCTGAAGGAGGGGCACATGATCCTGCACATGGTCGCCATCCCCGGCACCGCGCTGCAGGAATCGGAGCGGCTCGGGACGCTGATCACCGGCGACCTGAAGGAGATCCCCGGGGTGCGCGCCGTGGCGGCGCAGATCGGCCGGGCCGAGGCCGCCGAGGACACCGCCGGGCCGCACTACAGCGAGATCCACATCGACCTCGAGCCCGGGCTCGACGGCGCCGCCCAGCGCCGGGTCGAGGGCGCCATCCGGCAGCTGATCGCCGGCTTCCCGGGGGCCGCCTTCTCGCTCAAGACGTTCCTCACCGAGCGCATCGAGGAGACGGTCTCGGGCTTCACCGCGCCGGTCGTGGTCAACGTCGTCGGCAGCGACCTCGACCGGATCGAGGCGGCCGCCCGCTCGGTGGCGCAGGAACTCTTGGAGGTGAAGGGCGCCCGGGACGTCCAGCAGGCCTCGCCGGCCGGGCTGCCGCAGGTCACGGTGGCGCTGCGCCCGGTGGACCTGCGGCACTGGGGGCTCGACCCCGTGGAGGTGCTGGAGGCCGTGCGCACCGCCTACCAGGGCGACACGGTCGGCCAGACCTACCGCGGCAACGCCGTGTTCAACGTGCTGGTGATCCTCGACGCCCGCGTGCGGGACCGCCTCAGCGCGGTGGGCGACCTGCCCCTGCGGACTCCCGGCGGGCGCTACGTCCGGCTGTCGCAGGTCGCCGACGTCTACGAGAGCGCCGGCCGCTACCAGGTCCAGCATCTCGGCGCGCAGCGGGTGCAGGCGGTGACCGCCAACGTCGCCGACCGCGACGTCGCGGGCTTCGTGGCGGCGGCCAAGCGCAAGATCGCCCGCGAGGTGCGGCTGCCGGAGGGGGTCTACGTGACCTTCTCGGGGGCCGCCGAGGCGCAGGCGGCCGCCCGCCGCGACCTGCTGGTCCATGCCGGGATGGCCGGCTTCGGCATCGTGGTCCTGCTGGCGATCGTCACCGGCTCGGCGGCGAACCTGCTCCTCGTCCTCGTCAACCTGCCCTTCGCCTTCGTGGGCGGCGTCGCGGCCGTGGCGCTCACCGGCGGTGTGCTGTCGCTGGGCTCGATCGTCGGCTTCGTGACCCTGTCGGGCATCTCGCTGCGCAACAGCGTGATGCTGATCGCCCATTACGAGCAGATGGTCACCCGGGACGGACGCGCCTGGGACGCCGCCACGGCGGCGGCGGGCGCCGCGGACCGGATGGTGCCGATCCTGATGACGTCCCTGGTGACGGGCCTCGGCCTGCTGCCGCTGGCGCTCGGTGCCGGGGAACCCGGCCGCGAGATCGAGGGCCCGATGGCCCTCGTGATCCTCGGCGGCCTGATCACCTCGACGGTGCTGAACCTCCTGATCCTGCCGGTGATGGCGCTGCGCTACGCCCGGTTCCGGCGCGCGGACCCCGCGGATCTCGAACTGACCGCGGTCGAGTCCTGAGGTCGCGGATCGCCGGCGGCCCTACCACCAGCTCGCGCGGGTCTCGGGCGCGGGCGGCCGGCTGCTCGTCGCCGGGCGCAGGGAGTGGTCGAGGGCGGCGAGCACGCGGCGCACGGCCTCCTCGTAGGTCGCCGCCACCGGTTCGCGCGGCCGGGCGAGCGCGACCGGGACGGTCTCGTCGAGGCGCCCGGGCCGCGGGCGCATCACCACCACCCGGTCGGCCAGGGTGACGGCCTCCCCGACATCGTGCGTGACGATCAGGATCGTCGGCTTCGACTCGGCCCAGAGACCGAGGAGCTGGTCGTGCAGCCCCTTGCGGGTGAAGGCGTCGAGGGCCGAGAACGGCTCGTCGAGGAGCAGCACCCGCGGCCGCGCCACGAAGGCGCGTGCGATCGCCACGCGCTGCTGCTGCCCGCCGGACAGCTCCCGCGGCCAGCGACCGCCGTGCTCGGCGAGCCCGACGCGCTCCAGGGCGTGGGCGACGCGGGCGCGGCGCTCGGACCGGGGCAGGTCGGCGAGGCCGAAGCCGACATTGCCGGCCACGTCGAGCCAGGGCAGCAGGCGCGGCTCCTGGAAGACGACGCCCACGCTCGGATGGGGCGCGCGGATCGTCTCGCCGTCGACCGCGACGGCGCCCGCGCTCGCGTGGTCGAGCCCCGCGATCAGCCGGAGCAGGGTCGTCTTCCCGCAGCCCGAGCCGCCGATCAGCGCAACGATCTCGCCCTGCTCGACCGACAGGTCGATGCCCGCGAGCGCCTGCGTACCGTCCGCGTAGGTCTTGGAGAGGTCGTCGACGGTCAGCACGGGCGTCTCTCGGCGGGCGTGGCGTGGGGATCGCGGCGCGGGGCGGCCTTCCGGTCCGCGGCGCGCGTCCGCACCGGAGACGCGGTCACAGGCTGTCCCGCACGGTATCCTGCCACCGGGTCAGGGGGGCTGTCAGCGTGACCAGGGCCATGTCGGCCGCCTTGCCGACGAGGGCGAAGGCGATGATCGCCGCCACGATCTGATCGGGCTTGCTGAACTGCTGCCCGTCCACCAGCAGGTAGCCGAGCCCCTCCGAGGCGCCCATCAGCTCCGCCGCCACGACGAACAGGAAGCCGAGGCCGAGCCCCGTGCGCAGGCCCACCAGGGTCGCCGGCAGCACGGCCGGCAGCAGGATCCGGCGGGCGAGAGCGAGGCGGGACAGGCGGAAGATCCGGCCGACCTCGACCAGCTTGCGGTCGACCGAGGCGATCGCACCCGAGACGCCGACATAGACCGGGAAGAACACCCCCACGGCGATCAAGAGGACCTTCGGCGTCTCCAGGATGCCGAACCAAAGGATGAAGAGCGGCACCCAGGCGAGCGACGGGACGGCCCGCAGCGCCTGCAGGCTCGGGTCGAGGAGCCAGCGCAGCGGCGGGACCGTGGCGACGAGGGCGCCGGCCAGGATCCCGGCCGCCGCGCCGCAGAGGAAGCCGAGGCCGACCCGCACGAGGGTCGCCTCGACATGCATCCAGAGATCGCCCGAGACGGCCAGGGCCCAGAGGGTCGCGGCGATCCGGCTCGGCGGCGGGAGCAGCCGCCCCGACGCCGCGCCGCTCGCGACCGCGATCTCCCAGCCGATCGCCAGGACGAGCGGCAGCAGCAGACCCAGGCCGGCGCGACCGCCCCGCCGCAGCAGCGGCACGCGGCCGCTCACTGTCCGGCGACGGGATTGAAGCGCGTGTCGAGCAGCCCGTCGACGGCGGCGGACACGTCGGTGCCCGCCGGGATGATCCCGGCCTGCTGCAGGGCGGTGCTGGCCGCCTTGATCGACTGCGCCTGGGCCGGGCCGATCGCCGGCTGGGAGAGGTCGGTCCGCTCGAGCTGCCGGGCGATCACCGGCTCGGGCAGCTTGGTGGCCGCCACGAGGGCCGCCGCGAGCGCCTGCGGGTTGGCCAGCGCGTAGGCGCGCGCCCGCTCGTAGGCCGCGATCACCGTCCGGACGAGGTCGGGATGGGCGGTGGCGAAGTCCTCCCGGACATCGAGCAGGCCCCAGGTGTTCGCCGCGGCGTCGCGGTAGACCAGCACGTCGCCGTTCTCGATCTCGGCCGCCGCCATCATCGGGTCGAGGCCGGCCCAGGCATCGACGTCACCGCGGTCGAGGGCGGTCCGCCCGTCCGCGTGCTGCAGCAGCACGAGCTTGGCGTCGCGCTCGGTGAGGCCGGCGCCCTGGAGCGCGCGGATCAGGAAGATGTGCGGATCGGTGCCCCGGGTGACGGCGACGCGCTTGCCCTTCAGGTCGGCGGGCTTGGTGATGCCGCTGTCCTTGCGGGTCACGAGCGCCGTCCATTCGGGGCGCGAGTAGGCGTAGATCGCCTTGATCGGGTTGCCGTTGATGCGCGCCACGAGGGCCGCCGCGCCGGCCGCCGACCCGAAATCGATGGCGCCGGCGTTCAGGAACTCGAGGGCCTTGTTGGAGCCGAGCGACTGGACCCAGCGGACCTTGATGCCGCGCGGCGCCAGCGCCTCCTCCAGGAAGCCCTTCTCCTTCAGAAGCAGGCCGACCGGGTTGTAGGTCGCCCAGTCCAGGCGGATCTCCTTCGGGTCGTCGGCGCGGGCCTCGCGCGGCGCGAGCGCGCCGAGGCAGGCCAGGGCGAGGCCGGCGGCCAGGAGGGATCGGCGGGTGGAGCGCATGGTCGGGCCTGATGTCGTGGCGAAACGGAGGGCGGGGTGCGGGGCCGGCGCGGGGCAGGGGATCCGCGCCGCGGCGCGGTCCCGAGCGGTCTCGTCCGGGCGGCTGGGTTCAGGGACGCGGCGCCGTCGGCGAGACGATCGGCCGGGCGCATCCGGCGCGTCCGAGACCCGGGACCGCCCCGATCGCGCGATCCGCGCCGACACATCCCCCGGCTGCGGGATCACGCCCGGTCCGCCCCTGCGTCTTCATCGTACCTGCGCGGCCCTCGGCGTAACTGTGAATACAAGATCCTGTCGGCCGGTCGCGGAGTCAACAAAAGGGCTTTCTCTA
Organism: Methylobacterium sp. 13MFTsu3.1M2; assembly: GCF_900112625.1. Classification (NCBI taxonomy): domain Bacteria; kingdom Pseudomonadati; phylum Pseudomonadota; class Alphaproteobacteria; order Hyphomicrobiales; family Methylobacteriaceae; genus Methylobacterium; species Methylobacterium sp. 13MFTsu3.1M2. The sequence continues at coordinate 98,656 of NZ_FOMM01000010.1, read as the reverse complement.
CTTCGCGGCGTCGAAGCAAGAATTTTCGGTCGGCCGACCCAGGACGAGAAGAAATTACGCGTCCGCGCGCGCGAGGAGCGGCGTCTGTCCTCCCGGGCCGCGCCGCGGCCACGCTGGAGCCGCGCGGCCCGCACTCACGTGAGACCGCGGCTGCGGGCTGACGGGTCCTTCCGGCGCCCGAAGGCGCGCCAGGGTGGCGGCTGCCACGACGGCTGAACCGCCGGCGCTCGACTGTCGGAAGCGATCCGCGCCCGCGCCAGGACTGTAACCGTTGCCGCATCGCCGAGCGACGTGCAGAGTTCGATGTCTCCGGCATGGGGGGAACTCTGCCATGGTCTCGAGAATCGTCGTGATCGGCGGCGGCTTCGCCGGTCTGTGGGCCGCCGCCGCCGCGGCGCGCGCCCGGACCGAGTTCGGCCTCGGCGACCGCGTCGCGGTCACGGTGATCGCGCCGGACCTGTTCCACGTCATCCGGGTCCGCTGCTACGAGACCGATCTCGGCGCCCTGCGCGTGCCCCTCGACGACGTTCTCGGGCCGATCGGCGTGGAACGCCGCGAGGCGCGCGCGATCGACATCGACCCCGCGGCGCGCACGGTCACGGTCGAGTCCGCGGTGTCGTCCGCGGTGTCGTCCGCCGCGTCGTCGGGCGTCGTCGAGACGCTGGCGTACGACCGCCTCATCCTCGCCGCCGGAAGCCTGCTGTGGCGCCCCGAGATCCCGGGAATCGCGGGCGCCTTCGATGTCGACACCTTCGCGGGGGCCCAGGCCCTCGCGGCGCATCTCGATCGTCTCGGTGACGCGGGCGGGCCGGATGAGGCCGGCCGCTGGACCGCCGTCGTCATCGGCGGCGGCCTGGTGGGACTGGAACTCGCCTGCGAGCTTCCCGCCCGGCTCGCCGCTGCCAGGGACCGGGCCGGGGCCACGGGTCCGGTGCGGACCATCCTGATCGACCACGCGCGCGAGGTCGGGAGCGCCATGGGCGCGGCGGCCCTGCCGGGGATCCGCGAGGCCTTGCGCGATGCCGGCGTGACCTGCATCGGCGGTGCGCGGGTCGGTGCCGTCGATCGCGCCGGGGTGACGCTGGCGGACGGGACGCGCCTGCCGGCGTGGACGAGTGTCTGCGCCACCGGCATGCGGGCGAGCCCGCTGGGCGGCACGCTCGGCCTCCCCCTCGACCCGCTCGGGCGCCTGCCCGTCGACGCCTTCCTGGCCGTCCAGGGGCTCGCTGGCGTCTACGCGGCCGGCGACATCGCCTCGGCTGCGGCGGACGATGCCGGTCATCGCACGGTGATGTCGTGCCAGCACGCCCGGCCGATGGGTCGGTTCGCGGGTTTCAACGCGGTCTGCGATCTCGCCGGCCGGCCGGAGCGGCGGCTGCGCTTCGCCGCGCCCGACTACGTCACCGTGCTGGATCTGGGCGCCTGGGGGGCGGTCTACACCGCCGGCTGGGATCGCGGCACGCTGGTCTCGTCGGGCGCCGCCGCGAAGGCGACGAAGCGGATCATCAACGGCACGCGCATCTATCCGCCCCTCGACCGCGACGCCGCGTCCATCCTGGCCGCGGCCGCGCCGATCATCCAGGCCGCGCCCGCGACGCAGGCCGCGCGATGACGCCGGCCCGAGCGCGGCCGGTCCGGGAGTCCGGTCGTCGGCGGTCGATATCCTGCCGAAACCGCTCGAAGCGCCTCGGAAACTGGAACCGAACCGGCGGAAGATTGTCGAGCCTTCCCGTCCGGGCCTGCCGAGACTGATCGGGCCGCCACGAACTGTCCGGGATTCGCGCCGCCGCGCCGCCGATTAACCACCTATTAACCATACTGGAGATTGTATTAGCTATTGCCAAAATCCCGCCAGGGTAGAGCCATCATGGTCGCGGCCCCCACAGCCACGTGGTCCCACATCCTCTCGCAGGTCGCCGACAGCCTGGACCGCTTCGTCGAGGGACCGTCCGCCGAGATCCTGAAGCTCAAGCCGTCCTTCGACACGGTCGAGGGGCCGGCCGCGCTGTCCGCGCCGCGCATCGAGCCCGTCGCGCACCCGCCGATCCTGCCGGAACCCGCGGTCAACGACGCGGGCCCCGCGCCGGTCCCCTGCGAGTCCGAGGCGGTGTCGGACTGGATGAGCACGCTCGACATCATCACCGGCATGGCCGGCCGTGCCGAAGCGCAGAAGCAGCGCCTGCAGGAGCAGAGCATGTCGCACGAGGCCGCCCTGGCCGCCGCGCAGCGCGCGCTGGCGGAGACCCGGCACCGCCTGCAACTGTCCGAGATGCGCGTCCGCGAGGTCGAGGCCCGCGCCGATATCCGGCTGCAGCGCGTCCAGGCCGAGGCGGACGCCCAGGTACAGGACATCCGCGCGGAGGCCGAGGCGCGCGTCCGGACGATCCGCGCGGAGGCCGAAGCCTGGGTCCGGGCCGCCGAGGAGCAGGTCCGCGTCGCCGACCTGCGCGCGGAGACCGCGGAGAAGTGGCTCGGCCGGATCGACGCGGCCGCCAAGGCGCTCCTTCTGGGCGGCCACGTGAGCCGCGGGCCGGCGGGCGCCTGAGGCCGAGTGCCGGGGCCGGACCATGTCCGCGTCGGGCACCCGGCCCCACCGCGGCGCTGCTCCAGGCCGTCCGCCGGGACCCGTTTCCGGACGCGCTCCGCGCCGAGGACGGAGCGCCGCGGTCTCCCGCGCGGTCGAGGCCGGCTCGCCGATCCGCGGGTGGACCGTACCGATCCGGTCTGTCGCCGTCGCGGCACTCGCCCTGGCGCTGCCCCTCTGCGGCTGCGTCTCCGGCCGCGCCCCGTCCGCCGACATCGCCGTGGCGGAGCCTCCGACGGCCGCTCCGGCCGCGGCGCGGCCGCCCGATCCGGCCCTCGACCCGGCCATCGTCGCGGATTCGTCCGGGTGGCGCCTGCGGCTCACCCACCTCTGAGGCGCGGCCTTCCCGGCACGGCCGATCTCCTCGGCGGCCTCCGCGCCCGCTCAGAGTCCGAACGTCACCCGACCGCGTTCATCGATCCGCCAGGCCGGGTTCCAGGCGATCTCCCAGGCATGTCCGTCCGGATCGCTCAGATATCCGCGGAATCCGCCGTGGGGCGGTTCGTCGGCCGCGCGCAGGAGCGTCCCGCCCGCCGCGACGAGCCGCGCGATGGTGGGCGCGACGTCGCCGCGGTTCGGGACATTGTGGGCGAGGCAGAACGCGCTCGGGCTCGGTTCGCTCGCGCGCCGCATGTCCTGGTCGAGGTTGGGGTTCTGCCAGGTTCCGAGCATGAACCCGTTCATCTGGTAGAAGACGATCTCGTCGTTCTCGAACACGGGAGCCCAGCCGAAGCCGTCGCCGTAGAAGGCGCGCGACCGGCTGAGCGATGAGACGCCGAGCGTGATGACCGAGATCTGCTGCTGCATCGTCGGATCCTAGCATCCGACACGGGCGCGTCGCGCGAAATGTCGAAGGCCTTGCGCCGTCGACACGATGCCAGTCGGCCGGTGCACGCGGTGGACGGGCCCATTGTCCGGCCGCGCGCTCGGCGCCGACGCGCCGCTCTCACGATCCTCGGTCTTACAGAATGTTCTTGTCGTCGAAGGGCAATTGTTAGCTGGGCAGCGCAACCCGGGAAGCGGTCAGGGATTGACGAGGGAGAGCAGAGTTGAAGAGCTCTCAGGCCCCGGCAGGGGCGATTCACTTCAGGGAGTCGAGACGATGATCGATCCTGGCACTTTCCGCGAAGCCATTCTCGCTGTGGTTGTTCTTGGAGGAGGTGCTCTCGTGGTCGAACAGTACATCCGCACCCGCGCTTGGCCGCGCTCCCGGCAGAATGGCCCGGATTGCGGGGAGCGCACGCGCTGAGCCGCGCACGATCCCGAACGATCCGGCGACGGAGCGGAGATCTCCGAAGCGGTCGGCACGAACCTCGAGGATCTCCGCGGCGGCGCGCGCGGGAGCGTCCGCCCGGATCACGCCTGCCGCGCGGCGGCCGTGACGGAGGGCGACCGAGTTCGTCCGATACTGCCGGACTTCGCAGGTCGTAAGCAACGCGGTCCACGAATATTGCTCGCCGACCGCGTCGTCGCCTATTCTCGACGCTGAAGGCCCACCAGGACCGGCCGGCGAATCAGGGCGCGAACATGGGCGCGAACCGGCGACACGCGGTCCCGGACTTCTCGGGCTACCCGGACCTCGTCGTGATCTATCTCGGAATGAAGGTCCGCACCCTGGCCGGCGTGAAGACGCTGCTCGGCTTCGGGCCGCGGATCGACAGGGTCGGCGCGGCGCGGCCAGAGGGCCTCCTGCACTACGAGAACAACATCATCTTCAGCCTGCGCCCGCTCCATGTCGGCATGCGCTGGTATTGGCGGGACATGGACAGCATGGTCGCGTGGTCCAAGTCCGAGCCGCACCGGATCTGGTGGCGGGATTTCCTGCGCGACACCCGCGGCGTCGGCATCTGGCACGAGACCTACCACATGCGCGGCGGCATGGAGGCGATCTACCACGACGTGGCCGAGCCGGTCGGATTCGCGGCCTTCATGCCGATGCAGGAGGCAAGGGGCTCGCTGGCGGCCCGGCACGGGCGTTACGCCTCGTCCGACCTGCGCGACCTCCCCGCCGACAACGCGCCGGACGCCGCAGTCCCGCGCTGAGGCTCCGGCCGCCCGGCCGGAGTTCCGGTGCGGCGGATGAGCCGTGCGCGACGCGGGGTCCGCCCGTGCGCACGGTTCGGCTGGACACCGGCCCGCGCGGAAGGCACGGAGCGGAGCAGGCACTATGACGGTCGGTTCGATGAGACAGGGTACCCTGCGCCTCGGCGCGTTCTTCTACGCGACCGGCCACCACGTCGCGGGCTGGCGCCATCCCTCCAGCGAGGCCGACGGCGGGCTCGTCCTGGAGCGCTATGTCGGCTGGGCGCAGCGCGCCGAGGCCGCGAAGTTCGACCTCATCTTCCTGGAGGACGGGAGCGGGATCCGCGACCTCGACCTGCGGTCGAGCGAGCGCACCGCGCGCTCGACCCATTTCGAGCCGCTGACGCTGCTGTCGGCCCTCGCGGCGGTGACGAGCCGGATCGGTCTCGTCGCCACCACCTCCACCAGCTTCAACGAGCCCTTCAACGTCGCGCGCCGGTTCGCCTCCCTCGACCATCTCAGCGGCGGGCGCGCCGGCTGGAACCTCGTGACCTCCGCGACCGACGCGGAGGCGGCGAATTTCGGCGGCGACCGGATCGGCCGTCACGCCGACCGCTACGAGCGCGCCGAGGAATTCGCGGACGTGGTCCTCGGCCTCTGGAACACCTGGGACGACGGCGCCGTGATCATCGACCGCGCGAGCGGCCAGTTCTCGAAGCCGGACGGCTTCCGCCCGCTGGATCACCGGGGCAAGCATTTCGAGGTCCGCGGTCCGCTCAACATCTCGCGGACGCCGCAGGGCCAGCCCGTGCTGGTGCAGGCCGGCGCTTCCGGGCCCGGCAAGGACCTCGCGGCGCGGACCGCCGAGATCGTCTTCACCGCGAACCAGACGCTGGACGAGGCGGTCGAGTTCTACGGCGATCTCAAGGGACGCATGCCCGGCTTCGGTCGTGCGCCGGATGATCTGAAGATCATGCCCGGCCTGTTCCCCGTCGTCGGGCGCAGCGAGGCCGAGGCGCGGGCGAAGTTCGAGGCGCTGCAGGACCTGATCGACCCGGTGGTCGGGCTGGCGCTGCTCGGTCGTATGATCGGCGGCCACGATCTGTCGGGCTACGATCCCGAGGGGCCGGTGCCGGAGTTGCCCGAGACCGAAGGCATCAAGTCCCGCCAGCAGCTCATGTTCGACCTCGCCCGCCGCGAGGGCCTGACCCTGCGCCAGCTCTACCTGCGCATCGCCGGCGCGCGCGGCCACTCGCAGATCGTCGGTACGCCGGCCCAGATCGTTGACGAGATGGAGGCGCGGTTCCGGGCCGGCGGGGCGGACGGCTTCAACATCATGCCGCCGACGCTGCCCGGCGGCCTCGACGACTTCATCGCGCTGGTCCTGCCGGAGCTGCGGCGGCGCGGCCTGTTCCGCACCGAGTACGAGGGCCGGACGCTGCGGGACCATCTCGGCTCGCGCCCGCCGGCCGGGTTCGGCCCCGGTCGGGCCGCGGTGTAGCGGCGGGCCTCTTCCCGGGTCCGATCGGGCGAGGCGTCGCGACCCCCTGCGGCGTCTCGGACCGCATCATGATTGCGCACAAGCGATTCCCGCTGTGGTACAGCCACGCCACGAGGGCCGAAGGCCGCCATCGGCGAGTCGTGACAGGGGCGACCGGGCATTGACGGATCAGCAGGAACGCACGCGTTTCGAGGCGGAATTCGCCCGCACCGACGCGAGCACCGACCCCTTCGTCTCCGCCGTCCGGGCGACGCGGATGCCGATGCTGATCACCGATCCTCATCAGCCGGACAACCCCATCGTCTTCGTCAACGCCGCCTTCTCCAAGCTGACCGGGTACGGCCACGACGAGATCATCGGCCGGAACTGCCGGTTCCTTCAGGGGCCTGAGACCAGCAAGGCCGACATCGCGAAGATCAGGGCGGCGATCGCCCGCCGCGTGCCGATCGAGATCGAGCTCCTGAACCACAAGAAGAACGGCGAGCTCTTCTGGAACCGGCTGCTGATCTCGCCGGTCTTCGATCGCGCCGGGGAGCTCACCTACTTCTTCGCGTCGCAGTTCGACGTGACGCTGGAGCGGGAGAAGCTCGCGCGGATGCAGCGTGACCGGGAGGCGCTCGAGCAGGAGATCGAGCGCCGCACCAGCGACCTCACCCGCAGCGAGGAGCGGCTGCGATTCATCCTGAAGGCCGGACGTTTCGGCTCGTGGACCCTCGATCTCGCCGACATGCGGCTTGTGGCCTCCGAGACCTGCAAGGAGAACTTCGGGCGGGTGCCGGGCGAGGCGTTCAGCTACGAGGACCTGATCGCCGCGATCGAGCCCGAGGACCGGCCGCGCATGCAGGCGGCGGTGCAGACCTCGATCCGCGAGCACAGCGACTACGACATCGAGTACCGGGCGCGTACGCCCGGCGGCGAACTGCGCTGGCTGCAGATCCGGGGTCAGACCTTCTACGACTCGGTCGGGCAGCCGCTGAGCATGGCCGGCGTCTCCATCGACGTGACCGAGCGCAAGCGCGCGGAGGAGCACCGCGCCCTCCTGGCCGACGAGCTGAACCACCGGGTGAAGAACTCGATGGCGACCATGCAGTCGATCGCGCACCAGACTCTGCGCAACGCCGCCTCCCTGGAGGAGGCGCACAGGACCCTCGACGCGCGGCTGCACTCGCTCTCGGCGGCCCACGACGTCCTGACCCGACAGAGCTGGATCGGGGCCACGCTCGACGTCATCGTGGAGGGCACCCTCCAGGCGTTCCGGGGCGGGGCGGGACAGCGCTTCCTGATCAACGGACCGGAGGTGTGGCTGACGCCGCGCCTGACGCTCGCCTTCACGATGGCGCTGCACGAACTGGCGACCAACGCCGTGAAGTACGGCGCTCTGTCGAACGACCGGGGGCGAGTGGTCCTGAACTGGGACGTGGTCGACGGGGCGACGCCGGCCCGTCTCTGGTTCCGCTGGGAGGAGGTCGGCGGACCCGCGGTGACGGCACCGGCCCGCGGCGGGTTCGGCACGCGCCTCATCGAGCGGGCGCTGGCCGCCGAGATGGGCGGCTCGGCCGAGATCGAGTACCGCCCCCGCGGCGTGGTCTTCACGCTGGACGCGCCGCTGCCCGACCGCGCGTCCGCCGCGGCGGAGGCGACGGTCTGAGGATCGCGTCCCGCGGGCCCGCCGCCGGTCAGGTCATGCGGGTCAGGACGGTCTCGTTCCAGAGCCTGCGGTGCAGGAACGCCATCGCGGCGTGGCCGAGCACGACGACGAGGAGCGTGAAGCCCAGCCAGTAGTGGAACAGGTCGGCGGGCAGCATCATCCACTCGATCTTCGTCTCGCGCGCCGGCATCACCGGGATGCCGTAGGGCGCGAAGGGCTTGCCCGATCCGTACTGGCGCAGCAGCGCGAGGCTCGGGACCAGGACCATCAGGAGATAGATCAGGCCGTGACCGGCCGCGACCGCGCGCCCCGGCGCGCCCGGATGGGCGGGGCGCCGGTGAAGGTTCGCGAGGCCCCACACCCCGCGCAGGAGCACGAGCACGAACAGGGTGAAGCCGAGGGTGAAGTGGCTGCCGCCGACGATGCGGGTGAGCGCCGCATCGCCGATCGTGACGTAGAGCAGCGCCCCGGTGAATTGCCAGGCGAACAGGGCCGCCATCACCCAGTGGAAGCCGCGGCTGACGCGACCGTACCGCTCCGGCGTGTCCAGCCAGACGGTCCGCGATGCGGTGGCGTGGCCGCTCAGCCCCGTCACGCGGCGTTCTCGGTCCAGAGGTCACCGGCCAGGCCGTCCCCGCGCAGGATCTCGGAGGCCGCGCTGGTGAGCGCGTGATCCGGTCCGGGCTGGCGCAGGTAGGTGGCGAGATCGCGCGACAGCCGCTCCAGCGGATGGCCGCGCAGGAAGCCCTGGAGGCCGACCGAGCGCTGGGCCAGCTGGAGGATGTCGAGGCCGGCGCGCTCGACCGCGAGGCGGACCAGGTTGATGTAGGCGACGACGCGCTCCGGCGGCATTGCCGCGTCCGACGCGACCTGCGCCCCGCGCTCGACCCAGAGGCGCGCGCCTTCGACCGCGATGGCGCCCTCGCCGAGGCGCGCCAGCTGGTGCGGATCGCTCCCCCGGCCGAGGCGGCGCAGATGGCCGCGCCAGGCATCGAACACGGCCTCGATGCCGCCGAGCTGCACCGCCGCGAAGCGCCACGCGCCGCCCGAGAAGGCCGGCTGCCGGAAGTAATCGTCGGGCTGGCCGAGGATATCGTCGGCCGCGAAGGCGAGGCCGGTGAAGTCGATCGTGCCGGTCGCCGAGGCGCGCATGCCCTGCGCCCGCCACGCCGAGAGATCGGACCGCGTGCCGGCGTCGAGCGGCACCACCATCATCGCCGTGCCGGCCTGTCCCGGATGCCGGGCGGTGACGAGGGCGCGGGTGACGAAGCCGGCGCCCGACGCGAAGGTCTTCACGCCGCGGAGATGGCCGTCGACGTCCGAGGCCTCGATCGTGAGGCCACCTTCCCCCGGCTCGGTGTTCCAGACACCGAACAGATGGCCGGCGCGCGCGTCGGCGAACAGGCGGACGCGCTGGGCGGGTGAGCCGTACCGGGCGACGAGCTGGAGGGCGTTGACGTGACCCTCGTAGAGCCGGCCGAGAGCGAGGCTTCCGTAGCCGACCAGCCGCAGAACCTCCGCCAGGGCACCGGCGCCCGGCTCCGTCCCGAGGCCCGCGCCGCCGTGATCCACCGGTACGGGCGCGGCGAGCAGCCCCAGGCGGGCGAGATCGGCGATGTCATCCAGTGGGAAGCCGTCGTCGTGATCCTGGGCGTCGGCGCGCGCGGGCGCTGACGCGGCAATCGCGCGCGCGGCCGCCTCGGAATCGTAGACGGGATCCAGGCGGGTCCACTGATCCATGCGCCTGACTCCTCTCAGAGCGCCACCGCGTCGACATCCAGGCGAATGGCCGCTGAGGGGCGGTTGCCCACGGTCGCGCGCTCGGGTCTCGTCACGTATGGGCCCCCATTGCCCGCAGAAGATGCGGAAGATCCTAAAAAACTAACCTAAGACTGAGCCATCCTTTCCCCGGCCGCGGCTGCGACCAATGCGACCGTCGTCGATCCGGGCTGCTCTCAGTTCAGCGTCCGGTTGGCGCGCAGCCGCGCCACGGCCAGGTCGACGAACGTCCGCACCTTCGCGGGCGCGTGCCGGCCTTCCGGGTACAGGACGTGGACGGGCAGCGGCGCTTCCTCGTAATCGGCGAGCACGATCTGCAGGTGGCCGTCCCGCAGGTCCGGGCCGATCTGGTAGTTCAGGACACGCGCTAGCCCCCAGCCCGACCGTGCGGCGCCGATCGAGACCTCGTTGGTGTTGCCCTCCAGAGTGGGGCGGACGACCACCCGCTCGTTCCGGCCGAACCGCCACTCCGGCGACGCGAAGGCCCCGGTGGAGATGGCGATCCGGTGGCGCTTGAGATCCGCCGGGGTCGCCGGCACGCCGTGCCGCGCGAAGTAGTCCGGGGCGCCGCAGATGACGTGGCGCACCGACCCGACCCGAGCGGCCGTGAACCCAGAATCGGTCAGGTGGCCGATGCGGATCGCCACGTCGATTCCCTCCTCCACCATGCTGACCGGCCGGTCGACGAAGAGGGTCCGCGCCACCATGGTCGGGTAGGTGTCGAGGTAGTCGGTGACGATCGGGAGCACGTGCATCCGTCCGAACAGGACCGAGGCCGTCACCGCGAGCGTGCCCGACGGCGTCGCGTTGGAGCCGGCCGCCGCCGATTCCGCCTCGAAGATGTCGGCCAGGATCCGCCGGCAATCCTCGTAGTACCGGCTGCCGGCTTCCGTGAGCTTCACGGAGCGGGTCGTCCGGATCAGGAGGCGGGCGCCGATGGTCTCCTCGAGTGCCGCCACGGCGCGCGTCACGGCCGGCGGGCTCATGTGCAGGAGGCGGGCGGTCTGCGCGAAGCTCGCCGTCTCGGCGACCTTCGCGAAGATGCGCATGGCCTGCCACCGATCCATAGCCTCGCTCCGGGTTCTCGCGGCCGGGTCGCGACGCTCACGCCCGATCCGGCCCGCCGCGTCGGCGTCCCGGCCGAACGGTCAGAAGCCGAAATGGCTCAGGCCCGGATGGTCGTCCGGCCGGCGCCCGAGGGGCCAGTGAAACTCGCGGTCCGATTCCGCGATCGGCAACGCGTTGATGCTGCTGTGCCGATAGCGCATCAGCCCGTCGTCGGCGAGGCGGACCTTCGTGATCGTGCTCTGCGCGTCGAGGGGCGGCGGCGGCGGACGGGACAGGACGGGCTCCTTGTCCTCGGGGAAGGTTCAGCCCGGTTCCGGTAGCGGCGCAGGATGATCCGCCGGCGCCGGTCCCGCGGGGCGGAACACGGCGCGCGCGTCAGAGCGCCAGCTGCACCCGGTCCGTGCCCTCCGCGGGCACCGCGGAGCAGATCAGCACCTCGTCCTCAGCCACCGGTGCGCTCGGTTCCCTCAGATAGGTCACCGCGCCGGCGAGCAGCTTGGTGCGGCAGGTCCCGCAGCTGCCCTCGCGACAGCTGAACTCCGGTGCGAGACCCCGCGCCTCTGCGAGGTCGAGGAGGCTGCCCGAATCCGGCGTCCAGCGCGCTTCCTTGCCGGTGTCGAGGAAGGCGACCGGCACCGTCTCCGTGGAGGCCGGTGGCCGCGGAGGCACGGCCGCCGCCGTTCCGGTGTCGCGGATGAGCCCCGAGGGACCGAACGCCTCCGCGTGAATCCGGTCGTCCGCCACGTTGTAGCCGCGCAGGCCATCATAGAGCGCCTGGGTGAAGGCCGACGGGCCGCACAGGTAGAAATCGTAATCCGCGAAGGCCAGGAACCGCGTGAGCAGGGCCATGTCGATCCGGCCCGCGGCCTCGTAATCGACGCCAGCCGCGGCATCGGAGACATCGCTCAGGACGCGCACGATCCGCACGGCGCCCTGCGCCGCCGCGGCGAGTTCGGACAGCTCCCGGTCGAAGGCGCGCTCGGCGCGGGTGCGGGCGGCGTAGACGAGCGTGGTCTGCCGGATCTTGCGGGTGCGCATGCCCTCGTAGACAACATGCCGGAGCATCGCGAGGAGCGGCGTGATCCCGACGCCGCCGGCGAGCAGCACGGCCGGGCGCGCCGCGCTCGCGTCGAGGGTGAAGCCGCCGCCGGGCGCGCGCGCCTCGACGATGTCGCCGACCCGAACTCGGTCGTGGAGGTGCTGCGAGACGGTGCCGTCGCGCTTCACGCTGATCCGGTAGGTCGGGTCCGAGGGCGCGACCGACAGCGTGTAGGTCCGGATGACCGGCGCGTCGGCCCCTGGCAGTGTCACGCGGATCGGCAGGTGCTGGCCCGCGCGGTGCGGGAGCCGCCCGGCCCCGTCGTCCGGGGTCAGGTGGAAGGACAGGATCGTGCGGCTCTCGTCGACGATCTCGGCTACCCGGAACGGCCGCCACTGCGTCGCGCGCTCGGCCGCCCGGACGCGATCGGCGGCCTCTGCCCAGTCGCCGGTCATCAGCGCGTTCGGCGACCAGCCGTCCGGCCGGAACGACCAGCGCAGCGGCAGGGCACCGCGTCGGCGGATCACCCGGCGCGGCCGGAAGCTCCAGAGCCGCTCGGCGCCCTGGAAGGCCGCGATCTCGGGCGAGTCCAGGATCACCGCGGCGTCGCCGGTCAACTGCAGGAGATCGCCCGTCTCGAAATCGGGGAAGACCAGGCCGGCCCTGCTGTTCAGGAAGATGTTCCCGAGCGTGGCGAAGAACAGGTTGCCGGCGAAGTCGGGGATGGTCAGCGTGCCGTCCGCGGCGATGCGGACGAACCCCGCCTTGCCGCCGCGATGCGAGACGTCGACCTGCCGCCGGCCCTCCCGGTCGGCGTAGGAGGCCACGAAGAACGTGTCCGCCGCCGCGATCAGGCCGCGGGCTTCCGGGTCGAGCTCCGCGCTCTCCTCGGCGGGGGCCGGAGCGGGGGCGCCCGGCTCGCCGACGAAGCTCATGTCGCGCAGCTGGATGTATTGCGGGCAGTTCCCGAAGCTCTGGTCGACGGCGAAGTGCAGGACTCCGCCGGCCGTGGAGCGGACGAGGCCGTTGACGCGGTTGCGGCGGCGGCTGTCCAGCGCGATCCCGAGGAGGCCGATTGCGTCGCCGTCGCCCGTGCCCTCTGAGGCGGGGTCGGCCGGGTCCAGCCGCGCGGCGATGTCGAGGGTCGTGGCGGTCGGCGAGGTGATGAAGCCGGGACGGCCAGCCAGGAGCGTGGCCCAGGCGTCGCCCTGCCGGTCGACGCTGCCCAGCACGATGAACGGGATCTCCGCGAAGAAGGCGCGGTGCTGATCGGGCATGAAGTCCCGCACCACCCGCTGGCCGATCACCGCCATTCGGTCGGCGGCGCCGACCGTTTCCTGGATGGACGTCTCGCCGGCATGCCATGTCGGCAGCGTCGCAAGGGTCTGACCGTCAGCCATCTCCGCGCCCTCCACTCGTATCCGCCCCCGGGCGCGGGTGCGCCCGGGGCCTTCCGGTCACGCCGCGGCCGTGAGGCCTGCGGGGGTCTGGGCGAAGGGGACGAAGCCCGGCAGGCCCTCGATCCGGCGCAGGAAGGCCCCGACCCGCGGGTAGCCCGACAGGTCCACGTTCCCCTCCGGGGCGCGGGCGAGGTAGCTGTAGACAGCCACGTCCGCGACGGTCGGCCGCTCGGCCGCGAGCCAGTCCCGGCCGTCGAGATGCGCCTCGAGCCGCCCCAGGAGCGTGTGCGCCCGGGCGATCACCTCCTCCGGGTTGAACGTGGCGCCGAACACCGTGATCAGCCGCGCCGCCGCCGGCCCGTAGGCGAGTTCGCCCGCCGCGACCGAGAGCCAGCGCTGGACCGCCGCCGCGGCGCGCGGATCCTCGGGCAGCCAGTCGGACCGGCCGAGCCGCTTCGCCACGTAGACGAGGATGGCGTTGGAATCGGAGACGATCACGCCGTCGTCGTCGAGCACCGGCACCTGACCGAACGGGTTCATGGCCAGGAAGGCCGGCGTCTTGTGTCCGCCCGCCTTCAGGTCGACCTCGATCAGCTCGTGCGGGGCCTCGACCAGGGAGAGGAACAGGCGGGCCCGATGCGCGTGGCCCGAGAGGGGATGGTGGTAGAGCTTCATGGCCGTGGATCTCCGTCGGGGGCCGGGATCGCCCCGGGCCGTGTGAGGAGAATGCCGCCGCGTTCGGGCGAGCAGAATAGGCGTTCTCCGCAGTTCATCATTCCGGAAATCGGAATAATCGCGCGGCTTGGCGCGGCCGTCATCCGCCTCGCCCCGCGGGTACAGGCGCCGCGGACGGGCTTGGCGTAGACGCCGATCAGCGACCCGGGAAGCAATCATCAAGACGCCGGTTCCGAAAAGACTGCGCGGGACTTGACACCGAGGCCATTACCGAGGAGCCTAGTTTTCAGGTGCGGGGCAAAGCTGCCCAGTTTCGCGCCAATACGTCACCATCTTTCACGGCGATGCCGCCCGCAGTGCTTCCGCACTGGCGGGCTTTTTGCGTTCTGAAGGATTGCATGGGCCTCCGCCATCACCGCATCGGAATCCTGTTCTCCGCGGACGGACCCTACGGTCTTGTCGGGAGGGCGATGCTGAACGGCGCGCTCCTGGCGGTCGACGAGGTGAACGCGCGGGGCGACTGCGTCCTGGAGCCGGTGATCCGCGATCCGCAGGGCGCCCTCCCGGGCTACGTCGCCGGCGCCGAGCGGCTCCTCGACGCGGGGATCCGCCACGTCGTCGGCTGCTACACCTCGTCGAGCCGCAAGGAGATCATCCCGATCTTCGAGAAGCGGGACGCCCTGCTCTGGTACCCATCGCACTACGAGGGCTTCGAGACCTCGGCGAACGTGGTCTACACCGGGGCGGCGCCGAACCAGCACATCGTCCCGCTGGTGCGGCACCTCCTCGCCCGGGGCGGCCGCACCGCCTTCTGCGTCGGCTCCAACTACATCTGGGCCTGGGAGAACAACCGGATCCTGCGGGAGACGCTGGCGATCGCCGGCGGCGACGTCGCGGGCGAGCGCTACCTCGCGGTGGGCGAGACCGCCTTCGATCAGGTGATCGCGGCGATCCTGGCCGCGAAGCCGGACTTCGTCTTCAACACGCTGATCGGGATCTCGGCGTACCGGTTCTTCCGCGACTTCCGGAGCGCCTGCGCGGCGCGCGGCATCGACCAGGCGCGGACCATGCCGGTGGCGAGCTGCAGCCTCGCCGAGCCGGAACTGGAGGCGATTGGGCCGGAGGCGGTCGACGGCCACCTGTCCTCCAGCGTCTACTTCACGTCGATCGACACGCCCCGCAACCGCGCCTTCATGGCGGCCTACGCGGCGCGCTTCTCCGCAGGCCCGACCCCCTCGGCGGATGCGGAATCCTCGTACATCGCGGTGCATCTCCTGGCGCGGGCGCTGGCGCGGGCCGGAACTGAGGATGCCGCGACGGTGCGCCGGGCGGCCTGCGCCGACGAGTTCGAGGCGCCCCAGGGACCGGTGCGCCTCGACGAGACGACCCTCCACGCCTGCCTGACCCCTCGGATCGGCCTCTCGACGGCGGCGGCCCGCTTCACCATCGTGGCGCAGGCCGAGGCGCCGGTCGCGCCGGACCCCTACCTGGTGCGCAGCGATCCGCGCGTCGTGCCGGTGAGCCGGCGCCCGCACCTGAAGGTGGTGCCATGACGACGCCCCGGCTGATCCAGAATTTCAGCGGCGCGCAGGCCCTGCTGATCGCGCCGCAGAGCACCGCCACGGACGTCCTGGCGAGCACCCTGATGAAGCTCGGGCTCACCGTGGCCTCGGTCGTCCCGGCCGGCGAGGCGCCGTGGCTCGATTTCGAGATCCTCGACCCCGAGCACCACATCGTCATCGTGGACGGCGACCTGCCGCTGCCGGGCCTCGCGGCGAGCGCCGTGCCCGACCTGCCGCCGGTCCCGGTGGTCGGGCTCGTGGGCGTCGAGGCGCCGAGCCGCCTCAAGGGGCTGCTCCAGCTCGGCGCGACCGGCCTGCTGCGCAAGCCGATCCACGGCGCCTCGGTCTACGCCGCCCTGTTCCTGGCGGTGAACGAGCACAACCGGCGCCGTCTCCTCGAAGAACGGCTTGCCCGCCACGAGGAGCGGCGGCGCGGCCGGCGCCACGTCGTCAAGGCGATCCTCCGGCTGATGCAGGAGCACGGCCTCGACGACGACGCGGCCTACGAGACGCTGCGGCGCGACGCCATGCGCGCCCGGCAGCCCCTGGAAGCCTACTGCGAGGCGCTGGTCCGCACCCGTCCGTCCGTCGCCGCGCCGGCCCTCTCGCCGCGGCTGGCCCGATCCTGAAGCACGCACTCCACCCCGTAGACGAGGACGACCCGATGACGAGAACGCCCCGCGGATCCCGCCTGTCCGCCCTCGCGGCCGCCCTGCTCGCGAGCGTATCCCTGGCCGCCCCGGTGGCGCGCGCCGCCGACCCGATCAAGCTCGGTGTCCTCGAGGACCAGTCCGGCGACTTCGCGGTCGCCACCATCGGCAAGGTCCACGGCATCCAGCTCGCCGCGGACGAGATCAACGCCGCGGGCGGCATCGCCGGGCGCAAGCTGGAACTCGTGATCTACGACACGCAGTCCGACAATACGCGCTACCAGGAATTTATGCGCCGGGTGCTCCAGCGCGACAAGGTCAACGCCGTCTTCGCGGGCTTCTCCAGCGCGTCCCGCGAGGCCTACCGGCCGATCGTCGACCAGCTCGACGGCTTCGCGTTCTACAACAACCAGTACGAGGGCGGCGTCTGCGACGGTCACATGGTCGTCACGGGCGCGGTGCCGGAGCAGCAGTTCTCGACGCTGATCCCGTGGATGATGGAGAAGTTCGGCAAGCGGGTCTACACGATCGCGGCCGACTACAATTTCGGTCAGATCTCGGCCGAGTGGGTGCGCAACATCGTCAAGGAGAACGGCGGCGAGATGGTCGGGGAAGAATTTATCCCCCTCGGCGTGTCGCAATTCTCGCAGACGATCCAGAACATCCAGAAGGCAAAGCCCGATATCTTGATGACGTTGCTGGTCGGCACCGCGCAGGCCTCCTACTACGAGCAGGCGGCGGCCGCGAACCTGAAGGTGCCGATGGGTTCCTCGGTCAATATCGGCCAGGGCTACGAGCACAAGCGCTTCCAGCCCCCGAGCCTCGCCAACATGTACGTGACCACGAACTACATCGAGGAGGTCGACAGCCCGTCGAGCAAGGCGTTCCTGGCCAAGTGGAAGGCGAAGTTCCCGAACGAGCCCTACGTGAACCAGGAGGCCGAGAACTCCTACCTCGCGGTCTACCTCTACAAGCAGATGGTCGAGCGGGCGAACGGCTCGACCAAGCGCGCCGACCTGCGCAAGGTCATCGCGGCGGGCGACGTCTGCGTCGACGCGCCGGAGGGCAAGGTCTGCATCGACCCGAAGAGCCAGCACGCGTCCCACACGATCTACCTCGCGAAGGTCGACGAGAAGCACGCGATCTCCTTCCCGAAGACCTGGGACAACATCCAGCCCTACTGGCTCGGGAAGGCCGGCTGCGACCTGACGCAGAAGGATCCGATGGCGCAGTACACGCCGAGCAACCCGCCGAAGCCCTGACCTGCCGGGACGGGAATCCGCGCGCCGCGGCCCCGGGCCGGAGACGACGCGACATCGCCGGGGCCGAGGCCCCGGCCCACAGCCATCACGATCGGGCCTCCGGATGGATCTGCTGACTCACGCCTTCACGTTCCTCTACCAGATCGGCGACGCGTTCTCGTTCCTGGTCCTCTCCGCCTGCGGCCTCGCGGTGGTGTTCGGCATGATGGGCGTGATCAATCTCGCGCACGGCGAGCTGATCATGTGCGGCGCCTACGTCACGGCGGCGTCCACGCGGGCCGGGCTGCCGCTGCCGCTGGGCATCCTGGCCGGCGCACTCGTCGCCGGGGCCGTCGGCATGGTGATGGAGCGCCTCGTCATCCGCCACCTCTACGGGCGGCCCCTCGACACGATCGTGGCGACCTGGGGCATCAGCCTCGCGGCGACGCAGGGCACGCTGATCCTGCTGGGCTCCAGCATGCCGGGGATCGGCACGCCGCTCGGCAGCTTCACGGTCGGCGGCTACTCCTACTCGACCTACCGCGTCGTGCTGATGGTCGCCGCCGTGGCGGTGCTGGCCGGGCTCTACCTCGCCTTCAACGCCACCCGCTTCGGGACGCTCGCCCGCGCCACCATCCAGGTGCCGCACATGGCCGAGGCCCTCGGCGTCGACACCCGCACGGTCTACGCCCTGACCTTCGGCCTCGGCGCGGCGCTGGCGGGCCTCGCGGGCGGGCTCTACGCGCCGACCATGACCATCGTGCCGACCATGGGGACGACCTTCATCATGGAGGCCTTCGTCACCGTGGTGGTCGGCGGCGCCGACATCTTCCTCGGCACGGCGCCGGCGGCGCTCGTGCTGGGCACGGTGCGGGCGCTGCTCACGACGTGGCAGGGCCAGCTCTTCGGCCAGATCGGCCTCCTCGTCGCGGTGATCCTGGTGATCCGGGTGCTCCCGCGGGGCATCTCGGGCCTGATCCTGCGCGAGCGGGCCTGAAGCCATGGCGATGATTCCGGCGATGACCCTGCTTCGGCGCCTCGAGGGCCCGCAGACCCTGGGGCGCGGCCCGGCCTTCTGGACCGCCTTCGCCCTCGCGGTGGCGGCTGCCGTGGCCTACCCGTGGTTCGCGGACGGCTACACGGTCGGCAACACCGCCTACTTCTTCTGCTGGGTATTCATGGCGCTCGGCCTGTGCCTGATCTGGGGCTACGGCGGCGCGCTCAGCTTCGGCCAGACCGCCTTCTTCGGCCTCTCCGGCTACGCCTACGGCGTGCTCACGCTCAATGTCGGCGCGGCCTACGGCTTCACCCTCGCGGCCCTGGTGCTGGCGGTGGCGCTCTCGGCCGTGATGGCGGCGCTCCTCGGCTACTTCCTGTTCTTCGGCCGGATCGGCGGGGTTTTCCTCGGCATCATCACCCTGTCGGTGACGCTCGCCCTGGAGCGCTTCATGGCGCAGACCGCCGGCCCGGAATGGAAGATCGGGGCGGCGCGGCTCAACGGCTACAACGGCATGAGCGGCATGCCGCCCCTGACCGTGCCGTGGCTCGACGGCGACGTCGTGCTGTTTCCCGACGTCGCCCTCTACTACGGCCTCCTGGGCCTCCTGATCGTCGTCTACCTCGCGCTGCGCATCCTGGTGAACGCCCGGTTCGGCAACGTGCTGGTGGCGATCCGCGAGAACCCGGAACGGGCCGAGATGCTCGGCTACGACGTGCGGCGCTACCAGCTCGCCGCCTTCGTGATCGGCTCGGCCCTCGCGGGGCTGAGCGGCACCCTCTACACCGCCTGGGGCCAGTACATCACGCCCTCCAGCATGGGGCTCACCGCCGCCGCGCTGCCGGTGATCTGGGTCGCGGTCGGCGGCCGCGGCGACCTGACGGCCACGCTCATCGGCACGCTCGTGGTCCTCGGCGGCTTCCAGGCGCTGACGATCTACGGCAGCCAGTACGCCCTGGTGGTGATGGGCCTGCTCCTCGTCGTGGTGGTGCTGGCGGCGCCCGACGGCCTCGTGGTGGCGGCCATGCGCGGGCTCGGGCGCCTCCGCCGCCGGGAGGCGGGCCGATGAATCCGCTGCTCGAGACCCGCGATCTGAGCAAGCATTTCGGCGGGCTGCACGTCACCAACGACGTGAACTTCGCCCTCGCGGCGGGGGAGATCCACTGCCTGATCGGGCCGAACGGCGCCGGCAAGAGCACCTTCTTCCGCCTGCTGCTCGGCGATTACACGCCGGAGCGGGGGCAGATCCTCTACGCCGGCGAGGACATCACCGCGCTCAAGCCCTTCGCGCGGATCCGGCGGGGCATGAGCGTCAAGTTCCAGGTGCCGGGCATCTTCCCGAGCCTGTCGGTGGCGCACAACCTGGAGATAGCCCTGCAGCACCACCTCGAGGGCGCCTCGCTCGGTGCCGAGATCCGCCGACTGCTCGCCTTCCTCAATCTCACCGCGGCGGCCTCCGACCGCGCCGGCAACCTCAGCCACGGGCAGAAGCAGTGGCTGGAGATCGGCATGGCGATCAGCCTCAAGCCGCGCCTGCTCCTCCTCGACGAGCCCACCGCCGGGATGTCGCCGGACGAGACCTTCGCCACCGGCGCGATGGTGCAGGCGCTCAACCGCGATGGCGTCGCCGTGCTGGCCATCGAGCACGACATGGCCTTCGTCCGGCAGATCGCCCAGCGGGTGACCGTGCTCCATGTCGGGCGCATCTTCGCTCAGGGCACCACCGACGCGATCATCGCGGACGAGCGAGTCGCCGCGATCTACCTCGGGGAAGCGGACGCGCCGCCGCTGCGGAGCGTCGCCGATGCCTGAGGCGCTCCTCGCGACGACCGGCCTCCGCGCCGGCTACGGCGGCAAGCCCGTGCTGCAGGGCATCGACCTCGCGGTCCGGCCCGGCGAGATCGTGGCGGTGATCGGCCGCAACGGCGTCGGCAAGTCGACGCTGATGCGCAGCCTCGTCGGGCTCCTGCCCGCCTCCGCGGGCGGCATCGCGTTCCGGGGTGCGGCGGTCGAGGGGCTCGCCGCCCACCGGCGCGCCCGCCTCGGCATCGGCTACGTGCCGCAAGGCCGCGATGTCTTCCCGCGCATGAGCGTCGTCGACAATCTGACGGTCGGAGCGTCGCTGCTGCCGAAGGGGGAGCGGCCGGATTACGAGCGCGCCTTCGGGCCTTTCCCGATCCTGCGGGAGCGGCGCGGGCAGCGGGCGGGGACGCTCTCGGGCGGCCAGCAGCAGCAGCTCGCCATCGGCCGCGTCCTCGTCGGCGGGCCTGCGCTGATCCTCCTCGACGAGCCCTCCGAGGGCATCCAGCCCTCGGTGGTGCAGCAGATCGGCCGCACCCTGGTCGATCTCAACCACCGCACCGGGGTGACGATCGTGTTCGTGGAGCAGAACCTCGACCTGATCCGCGCCATGGCCCAGCGCAGCTACGTCATGGACAAGGGCCGGATCGTCGCGGAGCTGACGGCCCGCGACCTCGACGACCGCGACCTCGTGCGGCGCCACCTCGCCGTCTGACGACACGGCAGACAACCAAGGGAGAGACGACCATGCAGTGGCTCGACCAGTCCATCATGGCCCGCAAGGGCGTCGCCGGCGGCAAGCCCGGCCGGGAGTACACGATCACCGAGGTCGAGCAGGGCCGCTACCACTACGTCTACGGGCCTTTCGCCGAGCCGGTGCTGACCGTCGATCCCGGCGCGGTCGTCACCGTCGAGACCCACGACGCCTTCGAGGGCAAGATCCGCCACGAGACCGACAGCCCGACGCAGATCCTGAACTTCCCCTACCTCAACCCGCAGAACGGGCCGATCTACGTCAACGGCGCCGAGAAGGGCGACTGCCTCGCGGTGGCGATCCGCTCGATCCGGCCGCGCGGCCCGCAGCCCTGCGGCACGACGCTGATCATGCCGGAATTCGGCGGCCTCGTCGCCACCGGCGACACCGCGCTCCTCAATCCGCCGCTCCCCGAGCGGGTGCGCAAGCTCGAGGTCACGGCCGAGACCGGCGTGCGCTGGAACGACCGGATCACGTTGCCCTACCAGCCGTTCATCGGCACGATCGGCACCTCGCCGGAGATCGAGGCGATCTCCTCGCTGCAGCCGGACTATTACGGCGGCAACATGGACCTGCCGGACGTGGGCGTCGGCGCGGTGATCTACCTGCCGGTGAATGCGAAGGGCGCGCTCCTCTACCTCGGCGACTGCCACGCCGCGCAGGGCGACGGCGAACTCTGCGGCGTCGCGGTGGAGCACCCGACCCACACGACGGTGCAGATCGACCTGATCAAGGGCTGGACCTTCCGCTGGCCGCGGCTCGAGACCGAAGACTTCTACATGACGATCGGCTCGTCCCGGCCGATGGAGGACGCGGCGCGCATCGCCTACCGGGAGCTGATCCGCTGGCTCGCCGCCGATTTCGGCTTCGACGAGATCGACGCCTACATGCTGCTCACGCAGTGCGGGCGCGTGCGGCTCGGCAACATGGTCGATCCGAAATACACGCTCGGCGCCTCGATCACGAAGGCGATCGCCCACGCCTGACCGGCGACGGAGGAGGACGGCATGGATCTCGGGCTCAGAGGCCGCCGGGCGCTGGTGACCGGCGGCACCAAGGGCATCGGCGCGGCGATCGTCGACCTGCTGGCCGACGAGGGGGCGGCGGTCGCCCTCTGCGCCCGCAACGGAGCGGAGGTCGCCGGCAAGGTGGCGGCCCTCCACGCCAGGGGCGTGGCGGCGACCGGGCGCGCCGTCGACGTCGCCGATTCCGCCGCCCTGCGCGGCTGGGTGGTCGAGGCCGCCGATGAGCTCGGCGGCCTCGACATCGTGGTGCCGAACGTCAGCGCGCTGGCGGTCGGCAGCGACGAGGCGGCGTGGCGCAGCGGTTTCGCGGTCGACATGATGGGCACCGTCACGGCGGTCGAGGCGGCGATGCCGTTCCTCGAGCGCTCCGAGGCCGGCGCGATCGTCGTCATCTCCAGCATCTCCGGCCGCGAGATCGACTTCGCGGCGGGTCCCTACGGCGCCTTCAAGGCGGCGCTGATCCACTACGCGCAGGGCCTGGCCTTCCAGCTCGCGCCCCGGAACATCCGGGCCAACTCGGTCTCGCCCGGCAACACCTACTTCGCGGGCGGCGTCTGGCACCAGATCGAGACCGGCAACCCCGCGCTGTTCGCCGAGGCGCTCCGGCTGAACCCGACGGGACGGATGGCGCGGCCGGAGGAGGTGGCCCGCGCGGCCGTGTTCCTGGCGAGCCCGGCGGCGAGCTTCATCACCGGCACCAACCTCGTGGTCGACGGCAGCCTGACCCGCGGCGTGCAGTTCTGACGCCGACCGGCCTCGCCCCGCACCGGGACACCTGCGACGTCCGAAGCACACCCGGCGCGTTCAGTACGGTCGTTCAGCGACGAAGTCCGGAGATCGCGAGGACTCACCACACTTGCGACGCATTTCGGCCGCTCTCGACTCTGTAAAGACAAGCTTGCCACGCGCGCTGGCACGCGGCACTCTCAAGCTTGGCCGTTCGCGCGGCGGTGGCACGCCGCGCAGTCGCGCCGGGCTGCAGGACAGGGAAGTCCAGGGCGATGATGACGGACGATCGCGAGGCCGGCGGGCTCGACGGGCGCGGGCGCCTCGGAAGCGAGACGGGAGTTCTCAGCCGCCGGTCGTTCCTGGCCGGCTCGGCCCTCGGGATCGGCGCGCTCTCGCTCGGCGGGTGCGGGACGACCGACACCTTGCTCATGGCCGAAGCGGCGAAGACCTACGGGCCGATGCCGAACGAGAAGTTCCCGATCCCGGCGGTCGACGTCAGCAAGGTCAACCCGAAATACTACCGTCGGACCGTCCAGTACGCCTCGTCGGAAGCGCCCGGCACGATCGTGGTCGATCCCGCCAACTACTACGTCTACCGCATCGAGGGTGACGGCACCGCCACCCGCTACGGCGCCAATGTCGGCCGCCAGGGCTTCCTGTGGAACGGGAACGCCTATGTCGGCCGCAAGTCCGAGTGGGCGACCTGGACCCCGCCCAAGGAGATGATCCGGCGCCAGCCCGAGGCCGCGAAATACGCCCGCGGCATGCCCGGCGGCCTCGATAACCCGCTCGGCGCGCGCACGCTGCACCTCTACCAGAACGGCGCCTATACGCTCTACACGATCTACGCCAGCAGCGACGCCGAATCGATCGGCACGGGCATCACCAGCGGTTGCGTCGGCCTGCTCAGCCAGGACATGATCCACCTCTACGCGCGCACGCCGGTGAAGACGAAGGTGGTCGTGCTGCCGGCCTGAGGGCCGGCCGCGCCCGCGCCGTCCCCGCTTCCCGGCGGCCCCGACATCCTGCAGGATCGGGGTCCCTGAGGTCCGACAGCGCGCCGGGAGCGCCCGCATGGCCTACGCGACGACGATCGAAGGCACACGCTTCACCTTCCCCGACCTGCGCAGCCTGCTCGCCAAGGCTACGCCGGAGCGCTCGGGCGACCAGCTCGCCGGGCTCTGCGCCGACGGGCCGGTCGAGCGCCTGGCCGCGCAGATCGCCCTCGCCGACCTGCCGCTCAAGACCTTCCTGGCCGAGGAGCTGATCCCCTCGGACCAGGACGAGGTCTCCGACCTCATCGCCCGCCGGCACGACCCGGCGGCCTTCGTGCCGGTCTCATCCCTGACGGTCGGCGCCTTCCGCGAGTGGCTGCTCGCGCCCGCCGCCGACGCGGACGCCCTCTCTGCCCTCGCGCCCGGCCTCACGCCCGAGATGGTCGCGGCGGTCTCCAAGATCTGCCGCCTGCAGGACCTCGTCGCGGTGGCTGCCAAGCGGCCGGTGGTGACGCGCTTCCGCTCCACGATCGGCCTGCCCGGGCGCCTCGCCACCCGCAACCAGCCCAACCACCCGACCGACTCGTCCGAGGGCATCCTGCTCTCGGCGCTCGACGGACTGCTGATGGGCTCGGGCGACGCGGTCATCGGCGTCAATCCGGCCACCGATTCTCTGCCGGACTACATCCGCATCGTCGAGCTGCTCGAGACCCTGCGGCTGCGCCTCGACGTGCCGACCCAGCACTGCTGCCTCGGCCACGTCACCGTTGCGATCGAGGCCATGGCCCGCGGCGCGCCCGTCGACCTCGTGTTCCAGTCGGTGGCCGGCTCGCAGAAGGCCAATGCCGGCTTCGGCGTCGACCTCGCCGTCCTGCGCGAGGCCTCGGACGCTGCCCGCGCGCTCGGCCGTTGCCCGGAGGGCGGGCAGCTCATGTACTTCGAGACCGGCCAGGGCTCGGCACTCTCGGCCGACGCCCACTGGGGCGTCGACCAGCAGACCATGGAAGCGCGCGCCTACGCGGTGGCGCGGGAGTTCGACCCGCTGCTGGTCAACACGGTCGTGGGCTTCATCGGTCCCGAGTACCTCTACGACGGCAAGCAGATCATCCGCGCCGGGCTGGAGGACCACTTCTGCGGCAAGCTGCTCGGCCTGCCGATGGGCGTGGACGTCTGCTACACCAACCACGCCGACGCCGACGGCGAGGACATGGACGCGCTCCTGACCCTGCTGTGCGCGGCCGGGGTCAACTTCGTCATCACGGTGCCGGGGGCGGACGACGTGATGCTGAACTACCAGTCATTGTCGCACCACGACGCGGTCTACGCCCGCGAGACCCTGGGTCGCCGTCCGGCCCCGGAATTCGAGGCGTGGCTGCGGGCCGTGGGCATCACGGACGGGCAGGGCCGGCTGGCCAGCGCGACGGGCGCGCTGCCCCCGGCCCTGGCGGAGGCGTCCCGGCTCCTGCCCGGGCGGGCGGCGTGAGCGGCGAGCCGGCCCGTCCGGGCCACCCGACGCTGCGCGACCTGCGCGACCTGCGCGGGCTGACCCAGGCGCGCATCGCGCTCGGCGCGCACGGCGCTGGCCTGCCGACCGGCGCGGCGCTCGCCTTCGGGCTCGACCATGCCCGCGCCCGCGAGGCGGTGTGGACGCCCCTCGACGCGGCCGCGATCCGCGAAGGGCTGCGGGCGCAGGGCCTCGACGCGGTGGAGGTCCGCTCCGCCGTGGCCGACCGGGCGGAGTACCTGCGCCGGCCGGACAGGGGCCGCACCCTCGATCCGGAATCCGGGTCGGTGCTCGACGGGCACGGGCCGGGCTTCGACGTGGCGATCGTGATCGCGGACGGGCTGTCGGCGACGGCGGTCGCGCTGAACGCGGTCCCGGCGGCGGCGGCGCTGGCAGCGCGGGTGCGGCGGGCCGGCTGGCGCCTCGCGCCGGTGGTCGTCGCGAGCCAGGGACGTGTAGCGATCGGCGATCCGATCGGGGCGCGGCTCGGGGCGCGCTGCGTCGTGGTTCTGATCGGGGAGCGGCCGGGCCTGTCGGCCTCCGACAGCCTGGGCTGCTACGTCACGTTCGGCCCGGCGCCGGGGCTGCCCGATTCCCGGCGGAACTGCATCTCGAACATCCGGGAGGGCGGCCTGGCGGTCGAGGCGGCCGCCGCGCAGATGGAGGCGCTGCTGCGGGCGATGCTGGCCCAGGGCACCAGCGGCGTCGCGCTGCGCCGAGACGATCCCGCAGACCCGAAGGCGCTGCCGGACGCGCGGGACTGACCGCTCGGACGACCCGGGCGGACGTCACGCGCGCTCCGCGGACGGGCTGCAGCCGAACTGGGACCGGTAGCAGCGGGCGAAATGGGCCGCGCTCGTGAAGCCGCAGGCCGTCGCGATCTCCCCGATCCTGAGCGGGCTCTGGCGCAGAAGGCGGCGTCCGTGGGCGAGGCGAATCGCCCTGTACTGGGCCGAGAAGCTGAGCCCGAGCTTGTCGAGGAACAGCCGGTCGAGGTGGCGCGGGCTGATCGCCGCGAGGCGCGCCATGGCGAGGCGGCCGAGCGGCGCCTCCACGGTCTTCTCCATCGTCTCCAGCACCGCCAGCAGAGCCGGATGGTGGATTCCGTAGCGCTCGACCGCGGAGGCCCGCTGCGGGTCGTCGGCGGCGCCGATGGCGGTGTGGAGGAACCAGTCGGAGACGCGCCGGGCGAAGGCCTCGCCCATGCGTTCGGCGATCAGGGCGTGGGCCATCTCCAGGGGCGCGACGCCGCCGCCGCAGGTCAGGCGATCGCCGTCGGCGACGTAGCGCGCCCGGCTCAGGCGCGCCTCCGGGAAGGTCTCGACCGTGGCACCGGCATATTCCCAGTGGAGCGTGAATGCGCGATCGGCCAGCAGGCCCGCCGCGGCCATCAGGTAGGGACCGCCCGAGATGCCGCCGAGGCGGACGCCGAGTCGGGCCATCCGCCGCAGGGTCGCGTGGATCTCGGGCCTGTCCCACCCGGTCGGCTCGCCGCCCGCGCAGACGAAGAGGGTGTGGAGGTGGCCGCGCTGGCGCGGCAGCGCCTCGGTGGGGACCTCGGCGCCCGACGAGGCCGCCACTGAGCCCTCCGACTCGCCGAAGTAGCGCAGGCGGTAGAGCGGCCGCCCGGCGAGTTCGTTGGCCGCCCGGAACGGCTCGCACCCCGAAGCGAAGGACAGCAGCGCGAAGCCGGGCACGAGGATGAAGCCGATCTCCTGCGGGCGATCCCCGGTCTCCGCCTCCATCTCGGACGCCCCCTCCGCTCCTTGATGGCTCAAACGTGCAGGAAACCGTCCGTTTCAGTCAAACGTCCGCCTCGGCATTGATCATGCTGCGTGCCGTTACCCCGTCCCGCGCGAGATCGCTTCCGGATGCCTCGACCTGCCGATCTTCCTCCGTTCCGCGCCGCCGCGGCGGCCCGTCCCGGAAGCGAGCGGGAGTGTCGGCCGTGAGCCGCCGCTACGACGTCGCCGTGCTGGGTCTCGGCGCGATGGGCAGCGCCGCGCTCTACCAGCTGGCGAAGCGGGGCGCCGCGGTCATCGGGCTCGACCGCTTCGCGCCGCCCCACGCGCTCGGGTCGAGCCACGGCGAGACGCGGATCACCCGTCAGGCGGTCGGTGAGGGCGCCGACTACGTCCCCTTCGTCGCCGCCTCGCACCGCATCTGGCGCGAGCTGGAGGCCGAGACGGGCGAGACCCTGCTGAACGCCTGCGGGGCGCTCGTCATGGCCCCGGGCCACGGCGTCTCCTCGCACCACGGCAAACCGGACTTCGTGGGCCGGTCCATCAGCGCCGCGGAGGGCGCCGGCATCGTCCACGAGGTGCTGACAGGGGCGGAGGTGGCCCGGCGCTTCCCGCAATTCCTGAACCTCGCGGGCGACGAGAAGGCCTATTACGAGCCGGGCGGCGGCTACGTGTTCCCGGAGCGCTGCCTCGCGGCGCAGCTCGGCCGCGCGGGTGCCGCGGGCGCCGAGATCCGCACCAACTGCACGGTGGTCGGGCTGCAGCAGGACGGGAGCGGCGTCCGCATCGAGACGGCGGAGGAGACCATCCTGGCCGACCGCGCCGTCGTGGCCGCGGGCGCCTGGACGGCCCCCCTGCTCGGGAGCCCGTTCGACCGGCTCCTGACCGTCCGTCGCCAACTGCTGCACTGGTACGCGCTCGCGGACGAGGCCGCCTACGGGCCGCACGCTCCGGTCTTCATCTGGATGTACGGGACGAGCGACACGGAATACCTCTACGGCTTCCCGCCGCTCGACGGGTCCATCAAGGTCGCGACGGAGCAGTACAGCACCACCACCACCGCCGACGGGGTGGAGCGCCGCGTCGATCCGTCGGAATCCGACGACATGTACCGGCTGCGCGTCGCGAACCGGCTGGCCGGCGCGACCCCGGAGGTCGTCCAGGCCGCCGCCTGCGTCTACACGGTGACCCCCGACCGCGGCTTCATCATCGACCGGCATCCCGCGATGGAACGGGTCTTGGTCGTCTCCGCCTGCTCGGGGCACGGCTTCAAGCACTCGGCCGGCATCGGCGAGGCCGTCGCCGCGGAGCTGGCCGGGACCGGTAGCACCGTCGATCTCAAGCCCTTCGCTCTGGCACGTTTCAGTTGATGCGCCGGCCAATGGCTCGTGGATTGCTTGAAACCATGCCAAGATCCGTCGACCCGAGCAGGAAAGATCTGATGCGTCTCACCGTCCGCACCCTTCTGACCACCGGTGCGCTGGCCGCGCTCGTGGCGTTCTCGACCGTCGCGCTGCCCGGCCGGGCCACGGCCGCCGACGGCGTCGACGCGATCAAGAAGCGCGGAACGCTGATCGTCGGCGTGAAGGCGGATTACAAGCCGTTCGGCTTCCGCGACCCGAGCGGGACCATCATCGGCCTGGAGCCCGACCTCGCCGCCGACCTCGCCAAGCGGCTCGGCGTGAAGCTCGAGCTCGTGCCGGTCGTCTCGGCCAACCGGATCGAGTTCCTGCAGCAGGGCAAGGTCGATCTGCTGATCGCCACCCTCTCGGACAAGCCGGAGCGCCGCCGCGTGGTGCAGGCGATCGACCCGAACTACTATTCCGACTTCGTGAACGTCCTGCTGCCCAAGTCGTCCGGCATCACCGACTGGGCGCAGCTCAAGGGCAAGCCGCTCTGCGCCACCTCGGGCGCCTGGTACAACAAGGACGTCGCGCGGACCTACGGGGCGGAGATCGTCGCCTTCGACGGGTCCGAGAAGCCGCTCTTCGCGCTCAAGCAGGGCAACTGCATCGGCTACGTCTACGACCAGAGCATGCTGCAGGGTAAGCTGCTCGACGACGACTGGAAGGCCAACTACGCGCTGCCGCTCAAGGGCATCCTCGACGCCCCGTGGATGATGGCGGTGGCGCAGGGCAACACCACGCTCCAGGCCGCGGTCGAGGACGCCACCAAGGACTGGATGAAGACCGGCTTCATCGTCAACGAGGAGAAGAAGTGGGGCATCGAGCCGACCGCTTACTCGAAGGCGATGCACGAGAAGTACAAGAACGCGACCAACTGATGCGGTTCTGCGCGACAACACCGAGCGTTCGCCCGCGATGATCGCCACGATCCAGGCGTGGTTCCAGCAGCTCTACGAGACCACGGGCTTCAACTTTACGGTCTTCTACGATCCCTACGACTGGGACCGGTACGTGGCCGGCCTGCGGATGACGCTGCTCCTCGGGATCAGCACGATCCTGGCGAGCCTCGTCATCGGCGCCGTCGGCGCGCTCCTGCAGAGCGGGCCGTCGCGCGTCCTGCGGGCGCTGGTCAACGGCTTCGTGGTGGTCTTCCGCAACACGCCGCCGCTCGTGCAGATCTTCTTCTTCTATTTCGGCCTCGGGACGCTGCTCCCGGACATCCGCTCGGCCGACGGCCTGCGCGCGCCGATCCTCAACAATGTCCAGTGGGCGATCATCTCGCTGTCGCTGTTCGCGGGCGCGTTTAACGTGGAGATCTTCCGCTCCGGCATCGAGGCGGTGCCGCGGACCACGGTCGAGGCCGCCGAGGCCCTGGGCTACACCCGCTTCAAGGCCTACCGGTACGTCGTCCTGCCGCTGGCCCTGCGCGTCTGCCTGCCGGCGCTCAACAACAACCTGATCAACCTCCTCAAGACCACCACGCTGGCCTACGCCATCGCGGTCCCGGAGACGCTGTACGCGGTCAAGCAGATCTGGTCCGAATCGCAGAACGTGCTGGAGATGATGCTGGTGCTGCTCGCGACCTACGCGGTCCTCGTCGGCGTGCTCGTCTGGATCATGCACCGCTGGGAACGCGCCCTGCGGATCCCGGGATACGGCCGATGAAAGCTGCCGATCCGCGGGGCGGCCGACCGGGCGACCTGCCGGTGCTGCTGCCCTTCGCGCTCCCGAGGGACCGCGCGGCGGCGCGCCTGCGCCCGGCCCATCTCTGGCTGCTCACCGCGCTCGCCCTCGTCGCCGTCCCGGCCTGGGCGCAGGGCGGGGCCGCCGCGCTGTCGCCGCTGGAGGTGGTGATCAAGTGGGCGCCCCTCCTGCTCACGGGCTTCGCCTTCAACGTGGCGATCTCGCTGATGGCGATGGCGATCGGCACGGTGGCGGGCATCGGGCTCGGTCTGGCCATGCTGGCGGAGGGCCGGGTCCTGCCCCGCCTCGCGTGGTGCGCCACGCAGGTCTTCCGCAACGTGCCCTGGCTGGTCCTGCTGTTCTTCGTGATGTTCCTGGTCCCGTTCCAGGTCACGGTGTTCGGCGTCCGCGTGCCGCTGCCCGACTGGGTCAAGGCGACCTTCGGCTTCAGCCTGCCGGTCATGGCCAACGTCGCCGAGATCGTCCGCGGTGCGGTGCGCTCGGTGCCCAACACCCAGTGGGAGGCCGCCGAATCCCTGGCCTTCACCCGGCGCCAGACGATGTGGCGCATCATCCTGCCCCAGTGCGCGAAGCGCATGCTGCCGCCCTGGATGAACGTCTACTCGCTCATCGCGATGGCCACCGTGCAGGCCTCCATCGTCGGCGTCACCGAGATGCTGACGCTGACCGCGCAGGTGCACGCCGCCGAGGGCGGCCGCCCCGAGCTGTTCGCGCCGCTCTACGGCTTCGCGCTGCTCTGCTTCTTCCTCTACTGCTACCCGATCGACCGGTTCACCGCCGCCCTGGAACGCCGCTTCGAGACCCGCTGAGACCATG
Organism: Methylobacterium sp. 13MFTsu3.1M2; assembly: GCF_900112625.1. NCBI lineage: Bacteria > Pseudomonadati > Pseudomonadota > Alphaproteobacteria > Hyphomicrobiales > Methylobacteriaceae > Methylobacterium > Methylobacterium sp. 13MFTsu3.1M2. Next base: position 68,015 of record NZ_FOMM01000010.1, on the reverse strand, counting down.
ACGCGCGCGACCCTGGCCGCTACCCCGTCCCCGACCTGGACCCCCGATCAGCCGATCGTCCGCGTCGTCGACGTGCACAAATCCTTCGGGACGTTCGAGGTGCTGAAGGGAATCAGCTTCGACGTCCGCAAGGGCGAGGTGGTGTGCATCATCGGCCCCTCGGGCTCGGGCAAGTCGACGCTGATCCGCTGCGTCAACGCGCTGGTGCCGGTGAGCGCGGGCTCGATCCAGGTCGAGGGGATCGACGTCACCGATCCGCGGCTCGACAAGCTGGCGCTGCGCCGCAAAGTCGGCATGGTGTTCCAGCAGTACAACCTGTTCCCGCATAAGACCGCGCTGCAGAACGTGATGATGGCCCCCATCCACGTCCTCGGGCAGGAGAAGCGCGAGGTCGAGGCCCGGGCGCGGGCACTCCTCGCCAAGGTCCGGCTGGCCGGCAAGGAGAACGCCTATCCGGGCGAGTTGTCCGGCGGCCAGCAGCAGCGCGTGGCCATCGCCCGCTCGCTGGCGATGCGGCCGGACGTGATGCTGTTCGACGAGGTCACCGCCGCCCTCGATCCAGAGACGGTCAAGGAGGTGCTGGTGACGATCCGGGAACTCGCCGAGGAAGGCATGACCTGCATGCTGGTCACGCACGAGATGAACTTCGCCCGCGACGTCGCCGACCACATCTACTTCACCGACCGCGGCGTCATCGTCGAGCACGGCCCGCCCGCGACCTTCTTCGCCTCCGCCCAGGACGAGCGCACGCGCCGGTTCCTGTCGCAGGTGCTCTGAGCCCGCCGGGGTCAGGGCCGCGTCAGCGCGGCCCGGCCTCCCGCGCCACGATGTGGTCGGCGATCGCCCCGGCGGTGGTGAGCCAGATGGCGTCGCGGCGGTCTGCGATGTGCCGGAGCGCCTGCCGCAGGGGCCGCAGCCGGTGCGGGCGCCCGACGATGTAGGGATGGAGCGCGATGCCCATCACCAGCGGCGTGCCCCGAGACTGCTCCAGCATTTCTTCGAAGGCGTCGACGATGGCTTCGGCGAACTGGCGGCCCGTCTCCTTGCGGGCGACGATCGCGGGGATGTCGTTGAGTTCCTGCGGGTAGGGCACCGTCAGGATGCGGCCGCCGCCGCGGGTCGCGAACCAGGTCGGCTGGTCGTCGTGGTCCCAGTCGAGCAGGTAGCGGTACCCGGCCTCGGCGAGGAGATCCGGCGTCACCCGCGACTGTGAGATCCACGGCCCGAGCCACCCGGCGGGGGGGCGGCCCTCCTCCGCGGCGATCACCGCGGTCGTCTCGGCGATCAGCGCCCGCTCGGCATCCTCGTCGAGGGTGCCTTGCCGCTCGGCGTTGGTGCGTCCGTGGCCGACGATCTCGTCGCCCCGCGCCCGGAACGCCTCGATCAGCCCGGGGCAGTCCCGGTAGAGGTTGCTGTTGACGAGCACGCTCGCCGGCATCGCCAGAGCGTCCAGCATCTCGGCGATCCGCCACGCGCCGACCCGGTTGCCCCAGTCGCGCCACGCGTAGTTGAGCACGTCCGGCTGCGGGCCGCCGGGCGCCAGCTCGGCGCCCAGGCCCTCGCCGAACGCGAAGGTCTCGAGGTTCAGCCCGACATAGACGGCCAGCCGCTTGCCCTCCGGCCAGTCGTAGACCGGGCGGTCGGGGAGGGCGCTGTAGCCGTAGCGACCGTGTCCGGCATTCGTGTCCATCAGAGCCCCCGTTACGCCGCACCGAGATAGGCCGCTTCCAGCCCCTTGTCCGCCGACAGCTCCGCGGCGGTTCCGCGCGCGACGACCCGGCCCTGCTCCAGCACGTAGCCGCGGTCGGCGACCGTGAGGGCCAGCGCCGCCATCTGGTCCACGATCAGGATGGTGACGCCCTCGTCGCGCAGCTCGGCCACGGTCGCGTAGAGGGCGTTGATCATCGCCGGGGCGAGGCCGAGCGACGGCTCGTCGAGGAGCAGGATGCGCGGGTGCGCCATCAACCCGCGGGCGATCGCCAGCATCTGCTGCTCGCCGCCGGAGAGCAGGCCCGCCCGGCTCGCCGCCCGGTCGCGCAGCCGCGGGAACCGGTCGAGCAGGCGCTCGACCTCGGCGGGGTCGATCGGCGACCCGCGCCCGAAGGCGCCGAGGCGGATGTTCTCGACGACGGTGAGCTCCGGGAAGACCTGCCGCCCCTCCGGCACCAGGACGAGGCCGCCGCGGGCGATCCGGTGGGCGGGCAGCGCGTCGACGCGCCGGTCGTCGAACACGACCGATCCCGCGACCGGGCGCAGCAGCCCCGCCAGCGCCCGCATCGCCGTGGACTTGCCGGCCCCGTTCGCGCCCAGAAGCGCGACGGTCTCGCCGGGCCGCACGTCGAGATGGACGCCGTCGAGGACCGGCGCGGCGCCGTAGCCGGCGGTCAGGTCGAGGACCGAGAGGACGGCGTCCGCCGGCCCCTGCCACGGCGCGCTCCGCGGCCGGGCCGGGGTGTCGGCGCCGCCGAGATACGCGCGCAGCACCGCCGGGTCGCGTCGGATCTCAGCGGGCGTGCCGCGCGCGATCGGGCGGCCGGCATCCATGACGAGGATGTGGTCGGAGATGCCCATCACCAGCGGCATGTCGTGCTCGACCAGCACCACCGCGACGCCGCTGTCGGCGATCCGGCGGATCAGCCGGGCCAGCCGGTCGGTGTCGGCCCGCGACAGGCCGGCGGCGGGCTCGTCGAGGAGTAGCACCGCGGGGCTGCCGGCGAGCGCCCGGGCGATCTCCACGAGCCGCCGGTCGACGTGGGGCAGCTCGGCGGCCGGGCGGTCGAGGGCGCCCCGGTAGCCGACGAAGGCGAGGAGCGCGGCGGCCGTCGCGCGGTCCCGCGCCCGCGCGCGGCGCCACAGCCGGCCCGGCGCGAGGCCGAGGGCGACGTTGTCGGCCACCGGCAGCGAGCCGAACAGGCGCGTGGTCTGGTAGGTGCGCGCGATGCCGGCGCGGGCGACGACGTGGGCCGGCCGCCCGGCGAGGTCGCGCCCGCCCAGCCGGATCGCCCCGGCGCTCGGGCGGTAGAAGCCCGAGACCATGTTGAGCACGGTGGTCTTGCCGGCCCCGTTCGGGCCGATCACGCTGGTGACCGCCGCCGGCCGCGCCGTGAGGTCGACGCCGTCCGCCGCCGTGATGCCGCCGAAGCGGATGCCGAGGCCCTCGAGGACGAGGGCCTCGCGCGCCGCCGTGCCGGGCAGCGGCACCTCCCCGCCCTCGACGGCGGCCGCCTCGTCGCGGCCTCGCGGCAGCAACCGGGCGAGGCTGCCGACCAGCCCCGAGGGGACTAGCCACAGCACCGCCAGGGTCGCGACGCCGAAGAACAGCAGGCGGTACTCGGCGAGGCCGGACAGCGCCTCCGGCAGCAGCACGGTGACGAGGGCCCCGAGGAGCGGGCCGAGCACCGTTCCGGCGCCGCCGACGATCACCGAGAGGACGAATAGGATCGACTGCGAGAACGGGAACGAGCTCGGCGCGATGAACAGCATCAGCGGCGGCAGGATCGCGCCCGCGAGGCCGGTCAGGGCGGCGGAGATCGCGAAGGCCAGTGTTTTCACCCGGACCGGGTCGAAGCCCAGCGCCGCGGCGGCGACGTCGGCGTCGCGCACGGCGCGCATCGCCCGGCCGAGGCGGCTGCGGGCGAGGACGTCGAACCCGGCGAGGCTCGCCCCGGCGGCGAGCACCGCCAGCACCGCGAGGCCGGCCGGCGAGAGCGGCTCGCCGAGGAGGCTCGGCGCGTCGGTGACGACGAGGCCGTTCTGGCCGCCGGTCAGCTCGCCGCCCTCGATCAGGCCGTGCTCGACGATGAAGCCGAAGGCGATCGTCAGCATGGCGAGGTAGGGGCCCTTCACACGCATCGCCGGCACCGCCACGAGGCCGCCGACGAGCGCCGCGACCAGGGCCGCCGCCGGGAGCGCCAGCCAGAAGCTGACGCCGTGGAGCGTCAGGATCGCGCTCGCGTAGGCGCCGATCGCGTAGAAGCCGGCCTGGCCGAAGGAGATCAGCCCGGTCAGGCCGAGGAGCACGTTGAGGCCGACCCCCGCGACCGTGGTCAGCGCCACGAGGGCGATCACGAAGTGGCTGTAGCCGGCGGTCAGCGCGACGAGGCCGAGCGCGGCGGCGGTGAGGCCGGCGATGCCGAGCCGCATTGCCGGGCCTGAGCGCAGGTACGGCATCGCGTCAGACCTTGTTGACCGCGGCGCGGCCGAGCAGGCCGTCGGGGCGCAGGGTAAGGGCCAGGATGATCACCGAGAACACCACGAGCTGCGTGTAGGTCGAGCCGAGGGTCGCGGTGACGCCGGCCTCGACGAGGCCGTAGAGTAGCCCCGCCAGGATCACCCCGGTGGCGGAACCGATGCCGCCGAGGATCGCCACGGCGAAGGCCTTGATGCCGAACAGCGTGCCGAGCTCGGCCGAGACCGAGAACAGCGGCGCGATCAGCAGGCCCGCGATGCCGGCGAGCACCGCCGAGAGCGCGAAGGCGCAGGCCACGGTGCGGCGCACGTCGATCCCCATCAGGCGGGCGGCGTCGGCGTTCTGCGCCACGGCGAGCAGGACGCGGCCGAGATCGGTCTTCCGGAACACCGTGCGGATCGCGAAGGCGAGCGCGATCCCGACCACCGGGATCACGAGCTGCAGCGGGTAGATGCCGGTCCCGAGGATCTCCACCGGCTTCGTGGCCAGCGGCGAGGGCAGGCTGCGCGGCTCCTTGCCGAAGGTGAACAGCACGGTGTTGTCGAGGACGATGCCGCCCGCCACCGTCGCGAGCAGCCACGCGTCCGAGCCGCGCGCGACGAACGGGCGGACCAGCGCCCGCTCGACCACGAGGCCGAACAGGGCGCAGCCGGCGAGCGCCAGGACGATCGCGGCCGGCATCGGCCAGCCGAGGGTGACGCCGAGCGCGTAGGCCAGGACCGCGCCCAGGGTGACGACGCTGCCCTGCGCGAAGTTCACGGTCCCCGACACCGCGTAGGTCACGTGGAAGCCGAGGGCCACGAGCCCGTACATGCTGCCGAGGCCGAGGCCGCTGACGAGGATGGAGGTCAGCATCGCCGGGCTCAGTTGGTCACCGCGACGATCTCACCGTCCTTGAAGCGGGTGAACACGTAGTCGTTCGGGCCGAGCGCGTCGTGCTGGCCGGGCGCGAAGGGCGTGGCGTAGGTTTTGATCAGACCCGGATAGGTGCCGATCTTGTAGAAGCCGTCGCGGACCTTCGGGCCCTCGGTGGAGCCGGCGGTCTGGATGGCGAGCGCCAGCAGGTGCGTCGCGTCGTAGGCGTTGGCGATGCCGACGGCGGGGGTGACGTCGGCCATCGACTTGATCGCCGGGTACTTGGCCTTGAGCGCGTCGAGCACCGCGCTCGCCTTCGGCGACGCGTTGCCCGCGAAGGTGAAGGTCTGGATGAAATGGACCTTGCCGGCGCTCGGGCCGGCGAGCTCGTCGAAGCGGCCGCCCGCCGGGCCCCAGTGCGAGACGACCGGCACCGACCAGCCCATCCGGTCCAGCGACTTCACCACCTGGGCCGAGGGGCCGACATTGCCGACCAGGAACAGCGCGTCGGCCCCGGCCTCCTTCAGCCGGGACAACTGGGGCACCATGTCGACGTCGTTGGCCTCGTACTTCTCGATGCCCGCCGCCGGGAGGTTGGCCGCCTGCAGGGCGTCCTTGAGGCCCTTCTGGTTCGACTCGCCCCAGGCGTTGTTGACGAGGATCATGCCGGGCTTCTTCGCCCCGTAGGTCTTCACCGCGTAGGCGACCAGCGCCTCGTCGACGAGGGCGTCGACCGCGGAGACGCGGAAGGCGTAGTTGTCGGCGGCGCCGTTGCGGGTGATGCCGGTGCCGGCCGCCCAGGGGCCGATGAACGGCACCTTCATCTGGTTGGCGATCGGCACGATCGCCATCGAGACCGGCGTGTCGAGGCCGCCGACCACCGCGACGACGCCGACCCGCTGGATCAGCTCGCGGGTCGCCAACACGCCCTTGGACGGGTTGGCCTCGTCGTCGCGGGCCACGAGCTCGAGGGGACGCCCGAGGACGCCGCCCTTGGCGTTGATCTCGTCGATGGCGAGACCGATCCCGCGGGAGATCGCCTCGCCGGATTTCGCGGACTGGCCGCTCAGGGCGGTCACGAGGCCGATCTTGACGGTGTCGGCCGCCTGCGCGGTCGAGACGGCGAGGCCGAGCAGGGCGCTCGTCGTCACCGCGAAGCGGCGCAGGGTCGGGGGCAGGAAGGAGGCCATGGCGTGTCTCCGGGAGCGGGGCGCAGCCTGCTTTGCGCAACCTCCATGCCACCAGGAATTGGCCGCTTCGGCCGCTGCACAGACCGGTGCCTGTATCGTCGGAGGCAATCTGTGCTCAATCTGGCGTCAAAGTGCATACACTTCCTGCATGCACGGGCCGGCCTTTTGCGGCACGTTGGGCCGACAGGAGGCCTGCATGACTGACGTGACCCACAGCGCGGCGACCGCGCGCGACGCCGCCAACGTGACCGCCTATCTCGAGGCCTCGATGGTGCCCGATCCCGAGACGGCCGCGCGCTACATGGCGCCGGGCACCCGGATCGTGTTCACCGGGGCGCGGGTCTTCAATCATCCGTCCGAGGTCACGGCCTTCAATGCCGGCCGCTACGCCTGGGTGAAGAAGCGGATGGAGCGGCTGGACGTGGTGCCGGGCGACGGCGTCACCACGGTCTACAGCCTCGGGACCCTGTACGGCGCGTGGCCGGACGGCACGCCCTTCGAGGGCAACCGCTACGTCGACCGCTTCACCGTGCGCGACGGGCTGATCGTCGGCATGGAGGTCTGGAACGACAGCGCCGAGCGCCTGCTGACGAAGCACGGCCTGACGGCCTGACGCGGCGGGCTCAGGCCCCGCCGCCCGCGACGTAGGGCGCCAGCAGGCGTGCCAGATCGCGCTCGCGTGGGGCCGGGGGCACGATCCGCGCCCGGTCGGCGACGGCGTCGAGGTGGTGGTCCATGAGCGCGGCGGCGCGCTCGGCATCGCCCGAGACCAGGGCGGCGACGATGTCGCGGTGTTCGCTCACGGCGCAGTCCGAGGAATGCGGCCGGCTGTAGAGGGACAGGATCAGGGCGCAGCGATAGCCGAGTTCCGCGACGTACCGGATCAGCACGGCGCTGCCGGTCATCTCGGCGAGCATCAGGTGAAACTCCGTCGCGAGCCGGATCGACAGCGCCTCGGGGCCGCCCCGTGCGGCCTCCTCGCGCGCGATCTGGTCCAGCAGGACCTGACGCTGCTCCGCGCTGAGCCGCCCGGCGAGGCGGCGGACCACGAGCCGCTCCAGGCCGAGGCGCACGTCGAAGGTGTCGCGCGCCTCCTCCCAGCTCGGCGTCGCTACGACGGCGATGCGGTTGCGGCGCAGATCGACCAAGCCTTCCCCGGCCAGCCGCAGCAGGGCCTGCCGGGCGATGGTGCGGCTCACCCCGAACCGCTCGCCGAGGGCGTCCTCCGGCAATCGGTCGCCGGGGGCGAGCGCCCGTTCCACGATGGCCCGCCTCAGGGCCTGGCAGATCGCTCCGACGCGATCGCCCTCGTCTCCCGCCTTCATGGACGGCGTCCGGACTCTGTCGCCCGTGTCCGTGCGGATTGATCCGTCATGATCCTCTCTCGACGCGATCCGGCGCCCCGCATCCGGTCCCGTGCCGGCTGGGCTCTTCGCAGACCTGGGACCCGAGGTGCAACGGTCGCGCCAGCGTGGTTGGCGACCGTCCGCCGTGCGCGAACTCCGTCGATCGCGCTTCCATCCGCGTCCGTGGGCGTCCCGTGCGGGACCGGCGCGACCGCTTCCGACAAAGTCGCCGCCACGGACGTGTCGCAGATCCAGTCCAGCAACCTGTTCGGTACCCAGATCAGCGGGGAGGATGGAGCCACTTTCTGGTTGAGAAATTTTGTAGCCACTGTTTCTAAAAGTAGAATAGTGGTCACGATGTTCTTTTTTGAAGCTCAATCAAGATGAATGATTGACATGCGAAAATTGATATACAACTCTCATGAGGTGCGTTTAGAGGGAGAATGGCAGGTATGCTACCTGAGGTTGGTGTCGGTGCGGGAGAATTTTCTGACTCGTCCTTGAGAAATTCAATCAAGATCGTCTGCGCCTACGTGATCCGGAATCCGGTATCCCCTGTCCAACTCTGTGAGATTTTAGCCAGTACGTACGAAATGCTTAGCCAGATCAGCGCGGGACCGGCGCGCGCGGTCGCGACGCCCGAGGCCGCCACCGCGCGGGAGATCCGCGCGTCCATCCAGGCCGAGGGCCTGATCAGCTTCATCGACGGCAGATCCTACAAGACGCTCAAGCGCCACCTGACGGCTTACGGGCTGACACCGGAAGAGTATCGCGCCAAGTACGGGCTGCCGCGCGACTATCCGATGGTGGCTCCGGGTTACGCCGCCAAGCGCTCGGAGATCGCGCGATCGCTGCAGCTGCGACACAGGGAGGGTTAGGCCCTCTCAATCGCGTCGGAATTGGGCCGCCGGGATACGCGCGGTCAGGCGGGGATCGGGTGACTCGGATCGATCACGGAGTCCGGCCAGGGATTCTGCCCGTCGCTCAGCCAGCGCAGCGTGTCGGCCCAGAATCCGCCGCTCCTGCGCGCGTGGAACAGGCCGAAATGGCCGGGCGCCTCCGCGCCGATCGCGGACGGGGTCAGCTGTACCTGGATGCGCGGGCTCGACACGTAGTAGCCGAGGCCCCGGCGGATCGCCGCCGGCGTGCCGAACGGGTCGTCCGGCGTACCGACCGCCAGGATCGGGGCGCGGACGGCGGCGAAGCGGGCGAGGAGGGCCGGGCGCTCGGCGGCCGGGTAGCTCGCCTCCATGCGCCGCCCGCGGAATGCCCACTCGTAGGCCACGCCGTCCGGCAGATCCTCGAGCCATCCGAGCCGACGGCCGGGAAAGTAGCCGACGGCGGCGGTCACGCACGGCATCAGCAGGTGCCACTTCGCGATCATGCTGAGCCTCTCGCGGGCGCGATAATCGCGGCGATAGGCGAATTGCGCGCCGACGGTGAGGATGCGGTCCACCGCGCCCGCGGCCTCGGCGAAGCCGGGGAGGAAGCCGCCGATGCTGTGACCGACGACCGTGAGCGGCCCCGCCTCGCGCTGCCGAATCCATCGGACGGCGGCGTCGAAGTCGAGCTCGCCCCAGTCCCGCCAGCGGATGCCGGATCCCCTCAGGCGCGCGGGCCGCGATTCGCCGATGCCGCGGTAATCGTAGGTGAGCACGACGAAGCCCTGCTCGGCCAGGAACCGCGCGTAGGCGTGGTAGTAGCGCGCGCGGACGCCGGTCGCGGGATTGACGACGATCGTGCCCCGGCCCGGTGGCCGGTTCGCCTCGGGCCGCCAGAGATGACCGCGGAGCCGGTAGCCGTCGCGGCAGGCGATCGCCACGGGTCGCGCGTCGACACCGGCGGTCGCGGCGGGCGCGTGGCGGACGGGCGTCATCGGACCCCCTCGGCGGTGGCCGCCGGGACCGGACGATCGTCGATCGGGAGGTGGAGGAGCGCGGCGATCAGGCCCGCGAGGGCCGTGGCGAGCCAGACCCCATCGTAGGATCCGGAGACCTCCAGAACCACGCCCCCCAGCCACGCCCCGAGGAACGAGCCGATCTGGTGGCTGAGGAAGACGATCCCGAACAGCGTCCCGAGGTGACGGATCCCGAAGACCCGCGCCACCAGGCCGCTCGTCAGCGGGACCGTGCCCAGCCAGGTCAGGCCCATCACGGCCGCGAATGCGAGGACGACAGCCTCGGATTTCGGCGCGACGAGGAAGGTGCCGATCGCGGCGGCGCGGATGAGGTAGAGCCAGACCAGGACGTGCTGCGGCCGGTACCGGCCGCCGAGCCAGCCGCACCCCCAGCTCCCGGCCATGTTAAACAGGCCGATCAGCGCCAGCGCGGTCGCGCCCAGGCCCGCCGGCATGTGGCAGAGGGCGAGGTACCCCGGAAGGTGCGTGGCAATGAAGGCGAGCTGGAAGCCGCAGGTGAAGAAGCCGAGCGTCAGCAGCCGGTAGCCCGGGTGTCGCCACGCCCGCAGGAGCGCCTCGGACAGGCTGCCGGCCGCCGAAGAGCCGTCGGGCACGCCGGCGCGGGGCGCGCGGTCGAGCGCGACACCGAGCGGCGCGAGCGCGACGATGATCGCCGCGAGCGCGAGGAGCCCCGCGCTCACGCCCGCGACCGCGGTCACGGACTGCGCGAACGGGACGAGCAGCACCTGGCCGAGCGAGCCGCCGGCGCTCGCGAGGCCCAGAGCCGCGCTGCGACGCTCCGGTGCGGAGGAGCGACCGACCGCGGTCAGGACGACGCCGAAGCTGGTACAGCTGATCCCGATCCCGACCAGCAGCCCCAGGCCGAGCAGCAGCGTCGGCGCCGCCGGCGCGAGCGCCGTCAGGACGAGGCCGCCCGCGTAGACCAGTGCGCCGAGGGCGATGACCGGCGCGGCCCCGTAGCGGTCCGCCGCTGCGCCCGCGAAGGGCTGCGCGAAGCCCCAGACGAGGTTGTGCAGGGCGATGGCGAGGGCGGTCGTCGCCACCGGGATGCCGGTTTCGAGGGAGAAGGGCCCGAGGAACAGCCCGAAGGTCTGCCGAATGCCCATCGCGCCGCTCAGAACCAGGCCGGCCGCGACCGCCACTGGCACCACCGGCAACCCGCCCCATCGCCCTGCGCGCGCGCGCCCGATCGTTGCCATCGCGGTCTCCGTTGGCTGTCGCCTTCGGAGACGGTCGCAGCCGGTGGCCGGCGCGACAAACGAGAAGATTTCCACGGGCAGTGAACGGCGCTCACGGGCGGGGCGCGCCGTCCCGGTCCCGTGGGGCCCTCAGGCGGCGCAGGTCGGGAAGCGCCGCTTCTGCTCAGCCGCGAACCGGCGCGCCTCTGCCAGCAGCCAGGTCCGGAACAGGTCGGGCTCCTGCCGGTCGTCGTCGCCCTCGGCGCTCACGAGCCAGTGGGAGGTCGCCGCCGGGATGGCGGCGCCGACCCCGACGAGCGTACCCTCGCGCAGCTCCCGGTCCATGAGCGCCCCCCGGCCGAGGGCGATGCCGAGGCCCGCGGCCGCGGCCTGGAGCGCCATCGCGAACGTGTCGACGTGCAGGGTGTCGGCCGAGGCCAGCTCCGCCGCCCCCGACGCGTCGCTCCAGGCCTGCCAGTCCTCGGTCGCGGAGGTGACGTGGATCGTCGTCGCGCGCCGAAGGTCGAGGGCGCCGTCCGGACCGGTGACGGCCCCGCGCTGGGCCGGGCTGCAGACGGGGAGCAGCCAATCCTCGAACAGGCGGACGCTGCGGTGGCGCGGAGTCGGAACCCGGCCGAGACGGAGGGCGAAGTCGAAGCCGTCGATCGGGAAGCCGACCTGCCGATGCGAGGTGTCGATCCGGATCGCGATCTGCGGGTGGCGGCTGCGAAAGGTCGGGAGCCGGGGCAGCAGCCACCGCGTCGCCAGGGTCGGTGCGCAGCTGATGGCCAGGGTCCTGCCCGACCGCGGCGTGGGCAGGCGGCGCGTGCCGATCAGGATGAGGGACAGCGCCTCGGACACGTAGGTCAGGTACTCGGCCCCCTCGCGCGTCAGCGCCAGCCGGCCCGGCTCCCGGACGAACAGCTTGACGCCCAGCGCCTTCTCGAGGCCGACGATCCCGTGGCTCACGGCGCTCGGCGTCAGGTTCAGTTCGGACGCCGCGCGGGCGAAGCTGAGATGGCGGCCGGCCGCTTCGAAGAGCCTGAGCGTGGAGAGGGGAGGCGTGCGGGGCCGCATGGGATCGTCGGGGTGAGCCTGCCGGTCGCCGGGGCAGCGACGTCGTCGTCCGACGGGGAAGCTAGCCCGGATGGTGTCGCGTGCCCAAGGCGGTGCGCGCGCCCGGCCGGTCAGATCAGGCGCAGGATCACCTGTCCGGTGACGGTCTCGAACACGATCAGGCGACCCCGCCCGTCGAAGACGGCCGCGGCGTCGCCCTCGGGAGCGAAGCGCGCGCGCAGGCTCCCGCTGCCCTGCCACAGGACGGCCGGTCCGCGGATCCGGTTCGCGCCGGGCACGCTGGCCCAGAGCGTCCCCTCCTCGGTGGCGGTCGCGGCCCAGAGGCGGCCGTTCTCCGCCGCGACGAGGCGCGGCGGATCCGCGGGCTCCGCGCGCGCGGCGGCCTCGATCAACGCGCGCTCCTGCTCCCGGGAGGCCGTCGTGAAAGCGTGGGGATGCGCCCGCAGGTGCGGATGCGCGCCGGTCCCCTCGAGGGACCAGGCGACGGCCTCGGTCAGGCCGAGCACGCCGACGCCGCGATCGGGCGGCGTCCAGAACCGGCACGTCACCGCAAGGGTGCGGGAGGACAGGCACCACCACTCGATCAGGCCGTCGTGCCGGGCGTAGATCAGGGTGCTCGCGTCCGCGAAGGCAGCGAGCAGCAGCGGCCGGCCCGGTTCGGTCATGGGCAGGCGCCAATGGTGTGCCAGGGCGCCGTCGGAGCCGGGCGCGCCGCCCGCGCGACCGAGGAGCGAGGCGGTGTCCAGCCGGACGAGCGCCTCCCCGTCGAAGACGAGCCAGCCGGTCTCGTCCGCCTGACCATGCCAGTGCGTGATCGGCAGGGGACCGAGCGGCAGGAGCCGTCCGGTGCCGGCGTCGAAGAGCTGGACGTCAGGGCCTTCGAGCGTCTCGCGCAGAACGAGGGCCCGGTCGCCCGCGCCGAGACGCGCGAAGCCCGTCAGGCCATCCACCTGTCCCCGCCAGCGCTCGCGGCCGGCGCGGCCGAGGAGGCGCACGAGACCGGAACGGTAGCCCAGGAGCAGCCGCCCGCCCGACAGGAGCGCGGCATCGGCGATCTCGGCGAGCGCCGGGCCGTCCGGGACGACGAGCGGGCTGGTCACGCGGGAGGCAGCCGGTGCGGAGCGCGTCCTGAGCTGCCGGAGATGCTGGCGCAGGGCGACCTGTCCACCGGCTTCCGCGAGGCGCCCGGCGAGCCGGGCGCGCTCCGCATCGTGGCCGAGGATACCGTCATCCGCGGCGAGGCGGCGCGCGAGGCCGCGGCAGAGGAGCGCGAAGGCGGGCGTCGGCGGCCGCTCCGGACCGCCCTCGAACTGCGCGTCGAGCAGGAGCGCGGCCACCGCGCTCCGGCGCGCCGCCGCCTCGGCCCCGGTCGCGCTCACCAGGTCCGCGAAGGCGGCGTGCAGCCGGTCGCCGTCCCGTCCCTCCCAGGGCAGGGCGCGCAGGGCCCGGGCGAGCGGCGCGGCCGGCACCGGCGTCTCGGCGTCGAGGGCTTGCCGGATCCAGTCCAGTCGCCGCTCGGCCAGAGCCGGCAGGCCGAAGGTGACCGCGGCGGCGCGATCCAGGGCGCCGATCCCGACGAGGCGCGCGGCCCAGGCCTCGGCCAGGACCGGTCGGAACGGATCGTCGGCCCCGAGTTCCTTCCAGAGCTCCGCGTGGGCCTCGTGGCGGGCGGCGAGTGCCAGGGCCCGCTCGGTCTGTCCCGCCCGGAACCAGAGCGGGACGGTCGTCGCGGGCGGGAGGCGGCGCGCCTCGGCCAGACGGGCGGCGGTCTCCAGGCGCCCGGATTCCGCGAGGAGGCGCACCGCCTCGTGCGGGTTCCCGACCAGGCTGTCGAGCACGAAGGCCGCGCGATCCGTGTCGCCGCGTCCGGCCATCGCCACGGCCTGCGCGCGGTAGAGCGCCGCGAGCCGGATCTCGTCCGCGGGCGCGAGGCTCAGTCCGCTCGCCCGCTGCGGCCCGAGATCGAAGTCGAGGCTCCTGCGCAGCCCGGGCCCGGTCAGGGGCAGGTCGGCGAAGGCGCTCCCGCGCCGCGCCGCGCCGCCGAGACCGATCGCCCGGTACAGGGCCTCGTCGACGCGCCCCGCCGCGAACAGCCGCTCGACCTCGGTGAGCCGCCGGGCATAGAGGCGGCGAAGATGGGCCGCGTAGGGCGAGCGCCACGCGAGCCACGCCGCCGCCCGGCGCCAGATGGGCGTGCGCCCGCTGCCGGTTCCGGCGGGCGGGCTGGCCGAGGGCGCGGCGCCCTCACGCGCGGCCCGCGCTCCGCGGCGCCGGAACGCGAACCACGCGAGGACGAGAAGGACCAGCACCGGCAGCGCGAGGCTGCCCCAGTGGGCCGCGGCGGCCCCTTGCTCCGCCGTCGTCCGGACGTTCTCGGCGAAGCCGAGCACCATGGCGCCGACCATGATGGAGGCCAGCAGGACGACGTAGGCGGTCCAGAGGAGCCCCAACGCGCCGCCGATCAGGCGCCGGAAGCGGGTGACGAGATCGCCGAGGACGTGCTTCGTCCGACGCCGCGGCCGCCGGGTCGCGGCGTCGCGGACCGGCGCGAGGGGGTCCGCGTCGGCGACGAGGGCGGGGGCGCTGACGAGGCGGCGTGCCGGCGGCGCCGGTCGCAGGACCGGCAGGCGTTCGGCCGGATGCACCGCGATCGCGTCGAGATCCCACCAACCGGCGATGTCGAGACTGGCGAAGGCCGCCAGCGGCTCGGCGGCGAGGCGTCCCCCCGTCATGTGGACGACATGGTCCCGCAGGGCCGCGGCGACGGGCGGCTCCGGCTCGGCGAGGGGTACGGCGGTCAGGATCCCGGCACTGCGCACGACCGGCAGGACCGGTCCGAGGGCCGCGCAGTCCCGCGTGACGGGCGCGGCGAACAGCACGAGCACGCGATCGCCGCATGATCGCACCTCCGCGGCGTGCTCGAGCCAGGGAAGGAGCCGGGCGCGCCAGTCCGGCCCCGCGGAGCCGCGCGCCATCAGGATCCCGTCGAGGGGGATCGTGCCGGCATGCATCCAGCCGCGCGGGCGCAGGGCCGCGAGCGGCTCCCGGGCATCGGGGACCGGCGGCGGCCTCAGGCGCCCAGGCACGGGACGGTTTCCGCGAACGCGCCGAGATCTCTCAGGTGGGACCATCCGCGGTCGAGCTGGCCGAAGGCGAGAGCGTCGACGAAGCCCGCGGCGTCGCACCGCGCGGCCGCGATGCACGGGACGGCATCGGCATCGACGGCGACGCGCACCGCCTCGAGGGTCGCGTCCGGAAGCGTCAGGGGATCGCACGCCGCCGCGCCGTCCGGGGTCCGGAACGTCAGGCGCACCGAGCCCGCCTCGTCGCGGTCGAGATGGAGGGCGAGGAGGCTTCCGACGGCCTGGGCGCGCACGCCGTCGTACGGGGGCACGATGCCGATGATCCGGCCCTGCGGCCCGAGGTGCGCGACCGCTCCGTCCGCGGCGTTCACCACGTGCCAGTGCCCGCCCGCCTGCTCGATCCCCAGGGTGGGCTGCCCGCGCACCGCGCAGAGGGTGAGGCCGCCGCCCGGCCGCAGCGATCCGGCCCGGCCGGGGAACCGCGCCACGACCTTCCCGTCGGACGGCCGCCGCGCGATCACTCCGTCCGCGCGATCGCGCATCAGCAGACCGGCGGGCGTGACCGCGAGGGGAAGTTCGCCCGCGAGCGGCGCGTAGTCGATCAGCCGCGTCTCCGAGACCAGGAAGGCCGTGCCGTCGGCCGCCAGGAGCCAGGACCGGTTGCGGCGTTTCAGCGTCCCGAGGGGCGGCAGAACCGCCTTCGGCAGGCGCCGGCACACCAGGGGATGGTCCCGCGGGATCCGCCGGTCGAGCGTCGCAGCGGCGCCCGAGCGGTCGAAGGTCCAGCTGCGGAGCGTCAGGCGCGCGTCGTCGGCGTAGACGTTGAGGCACGCGGCCCGGATCCGCGACCGGCCGACGGCGAGCCCCACGAGGCGCTCGTGGGGTGCGACCGGCAGGCGCAGCGCGCCGGAGGTGCCGGTGACGGGGACGATGAGGATGCCGTCGGGCCGCGCCACCAAGAGGTGCTCGCCGCAGGGCGCGAAGGCCAGCCCGCGGGGCGCCCAGTCCGGAGGCGCCGCGCTCCGGTCGGGCGCGGACCGCCGGGGTGGTGGGCGTCCGGGAGCCGGACGGGGCCGGAACGGGTCGCGCAACAGCGCCACCGTCTCGCGCTCCGGCGGGAGGTCGAGGCGCGCGGCGGCGACAGGGCCGGTGGCGTCCAGCACGGTGAAGTCGGCGGCCACGGCGAGGCCGTCCGGCCCGAGACGCGGCCGCTCCACGATGGTGATCCGCCGGCACGGTCGCGCCGCTTCGGGCAGGTCGGACCCGCCGATGAGCCAGAGGCTGGCGCCGGGCCGCCCGGCCGCGCGGGTCGCGACCGGCTCGGCCAGGACCCGTTCGAGTTCGGCCGCGTCGAGGGATGTGGCGGCGCTCTCGCGGAGAAGGATCGCGGCGTCGGACCGCTTCAACGCGCCGAGCCAGCGCCGCTCCGGGGTGGCGGTCGAGGCCCAGAGCAGGCGCGCGCCGCGCCGCCGGGCGAGGCCGGCCAGGCAGAGCAGCGCCGCGAAGGCCACGAGGCGGGGGGCGCCGAGGAGTTCCGGCCCGGCATCGACCACGACCAGCACGGCGCCCGCATCCGCCGCCTGACGGTAGACCGGCTCCAGGGTCAGCAGGTCGCGCTCGGCCGCGCGCTGCAGGAAGGCGTTCGGATCGAGGTCGCGCCAGAGCCACTCCGAGGCGACGAGGCGCTCGATCCCGCCGCGGGTTCCGAGGCCCCCCAGCCCGTCGATCTCGCCCTGCGGTTGCCCGCCCGCGCCGTCGGCCCGCTCGACGAGGGGCCGCAGCGCCTCGACCAGCGCCGCGAGGATCCGCAGATCCGGTTCCGCCATGTCGGAGAAGAGCGCCGTCCACGGTGCGAGCGCCGGCGGAAGGGTCGTCCGCGGACCGGTCGACGCGGCGCTCACGCCGCCTCTCCCAGGCGGCCGGTATCGATGTCCGGCACGGCGCGCGAACCGGCGAGGTCGAGCAGGCGCAGGGTTTCGCCCTCGGGGACGAGCAGGGCCGGACCGCCCAGACCGTGCCGGTCGAGCAGGCGGCGCGCGACCTCGGCGCGCCAGGGCGCCGGCACGGCGAGGCGGCACCCGAAGGGCAGGAGCAGCGGCCCGTCGGCCGCCAGCCACCCGAGCGGCGTCGCGCACCAGGGCAGCGCCGGCCGGCCCGAGCCCGTGTCGGGGGCGAACAGGACGGCCTCGCCGCCCGCCAGCGCCAGGCGCAGGGTGGCGTAGCGGCCGATCCGCGGGGCGATCCGCGCCAAGAGACCGGCCGCGTCGCTGCGGGTGAGGCGCAGACCCACCGGCGAGCCGCCGTCCGCCGGCATCAATCGCAGGGGAAGACGCGCCGGATCCTGGATCACGCCGGAGTCACGCCCGCGACCGGTGCCCGGCAGCGCGTCAGCAGCGCGTCCCGCGCCGCGGCGAGGGCCGGCGGGCGCTCCTCCGCCCCGAAGGCGGCGTCGATCTGCACGAGGAAGGATTCGGCGCGGACCAGCCAGGCCTCGAAGGCGGGGGCGGTGCGGTCGTCCGGGGCGGAGGCGGCCAGAGCCTCCCCTTCCCTGGCGAGGTCCGCGGCCCGTGCGGCCGGACCGTAGCCCGCCGCCTTGGCGGCCGCGGGCAGGACGGGGCTCGCCGCGGCGCCGAGCTCGACGCGCAGCAGGTCGCGGGCCTCGTCCTGCGCGATCCGGTCCTGGACGAGGTGGATCACCGGCCACAGGTCGGCCTCCTCCGCGGCCGTCCGGCCCGCGATGAGCGCCGCCGCCGCGACGAGCGACTGGCCCCGCACCACGCGCCGGTCGCTCAGCCGCACGCCGCGGGCGCGCAGCTTGCGCACCACCTGCGCGTAGGCGGGCCGGACCGGCGCGAGGTCGACCCGCGCGGCGGCCTCGGCGAGGGCGTCGATCTCCGCGAGCGTCATCGGCGCCTCTCCGTCGCCGGGTTCGACGGGCGCGACCGGGTCGCCGGCGAGCAGGGCCTCCAGGTCGGTGTCGGCCAGGGGATCGACGAAGGCCGTGACGAGGAAGCGGTCGGCGAAGGCCGCGAGACCGGGATCCTCCGGCAGGGCGTTGCTGGCGCCGACGCAGCAGCGCAGCGGGACGGCGGTGTCGAAATGCCCCCGGCGGTAGCGGCGCTCGTTCAGCACGCCGAGAAGCGCGTTCAGGATCGCGGTGGAGCCGAGGAAGACCTCATCGAGGAAGGCGAACTCGGCCTCCGGCAGCATGCCGGAGATGTCCGGCCGCAGCTTGCCCGCGCGCAGGGCTTCGAGGTCCAGCGGGCCGAACAGTTCGGCCGGTTCCGTGAAGCGCCCGATCAGGTACTCGAAGCAGCGCGCCCCGGTCCCGGCGGCGCAGGCCCGCACCGCGGCCGACTTGCCGGTGCCGGGCGGTCCGATCAGCAGGAGATGCTCGCGCGCCACCAGCGCGAGGTGCACCAGCTCCACCACGTGGCGACGCCCGACGAGGCCGCGGGCCGCGCGGCCGATGGCGCGCTCCAGGCGTGCGATGGCGGTATCGATAACCCCCCTCCCGTCAGGTTCGGCCCGCTCGCCGCGACAGGGCGATCGGTCGCGGTGCCGTCCCGCGCCGCGCCGTCGAGCCGGCGGCGGGCGCCTCACGGAGCCCGTCCCGTGACGTGAGGCGCGGCCGGACCGAAGACTTTCCTGCGCGGCCGCGCGTCCCGATCACCGGCATCCGCCGCGATGCCAAATCTGCCCGTGCACGCTTCCCACTATCGTCGCGCAGCCCCGGCGCCGGGACGATCAGGCGAAACATTCTGCCCACGAGATCTCCCGGAATACTCTGATTCCGCGAGGCTAGCCCGGCGGTCGACTTCCGGTCAACGTGCCGCGACCGCCGCCTGACCATCGCGGCGGCGCGCACGCACCGGCGACGCGGTCAGTCCCGCGACGTCGGACCGGAGACCGGCGCCTTCGGGACCGCGAGGCGTCCCTCCTCGGCCTTGTTGATGTACTGGCTGGCGATGAAGAGCCCCTTCAGCGGCCGGATGATCGGCACGCAGGCCAGGAGGAGCAGCGGCAGCGTCACCACGGCGTGGACCCAGAGCGGCGGATCGTAGGTGAGTTCCAGCCAGATCCCGAAAGCGGTGACGGGGAACGCCATCGTCATCATGATGAAGAAGGCGGGCCCGTCCGCCGGATCGGCGAAGCCGTAGTCCAGCCCGCACGCCTCGCAGCGCGGCCGCAGGGTGATGAAGCCGTCGAACAGGCGTCCTGTCCCGCAGCGCGGGCAGCGGCAGCGCAGGCCGACGGACATGAGCGATTGGTCGGTGGTCCTCTGCATCATCGACGGTCCTGAGCAACAGGCCGGCGCCGATCCCTGATCGACCGGCCTTGCGCCTGCCGATTGTATGGCATATCAAGCCATACAATCGCGGTTGAGACTGAGCCATCCGACAGGTTTCTGGCGGATCGCGGCCGGTTTGGAACACTGAGCGCTCTGGCCGCACGCTCAATGTATGCATACAGTGGTGGGATTACAGGGGTCAATGATGGAATCCTGGAGCCCGACAATCGCCGGCGACACGGGGCCCAAGTACCTCGCCATCGTCCGGGCGTTGGCCGAGGACATCCGGGCCGGCCGGCTCTCGCCGGGAGCGCGCCTTCCGCCGCAGCGCGCCCTGGCGAAGCACCTCAACGTCGATCTCACGACGGTCACGCGCGCCTTCAACGAGGCGCGCCGAACGGGCCTGATCGACGCGACCGCGGGCCGGGGCAGCTTCGTCCGGGCGTCCCGTTCGCCGGCCGGGGAGATGCGCAGGCCCGATCCGTCCGGCAGCGTCGATTTCAGCATGAACATGCCGCCCCAGCCGGAGGCGGCGCGGCTGGCGGAGCGCCTGGAGGCGGGTCTGTCGCGGTTGGCCGGTTCGTCCACCTTCCTGGCCCGGATGCAGTACCAGGACAGTGCCGGGAACCTCGCCGACCGGGCGGCGGCGGCCCACTGGCTCGGTCAACGGCTCGGGGCGCTCCCGATGCAGCGCGTCCTCGTGGCCGGTGGTGCCCAGGTCGTGCTCGCCGCCGTGCTCGCTGCCGTCCTGAAGCCGGGCGACACCCTCTGCGTCCCGGCGCTCACCTATCCCGGGCTGCGCATGGCCGCGGAGCGCCGCGGCGTCCGCCTCCTGCCTGTAGCCGGCGACGCGGAGGGGCTCGACCCGGACGCCCTGCTCGAGCGGTGCCGATCCGATCGGCCGCGGGCCCTGTACCTCGTGCCGACCCTCGACAACCCGACCACGGCGACCCTGCCGGCAATCCGGCGTCGGCGGATCGCCGAGATCGCCCGCACGCACGGCGTCGCCATCATCGAGGACGACGCGTACGGCGCCTTGCCCCACGACGCGCCGGCTCCCATCGCGTCCCAGGCGAGCGACATCACGTGGCACATCGCGACGCTGTCCAAATGCGCGAGTCCCGGCCTGCGCATCGCCTACGTCGCGGTCCCGGGGACGAACGAGGCGGTGCGGCTGGCGGCCGAACTGCGCGCCATCAACATGATGGCCTCGCCCCTCACGGCCGCGCTCGCCTCGCAATGGATCGCCGAGGGCGAACTCGACGGCATCGTCGCGGCGATCCGGCAGGAGAACGAGCTCAGGCAGGCGGTCGCGCGCGAGACGCTCCGGGACCTGGACGTCTGGGCGCATCCGTGCGGGCACCATCTGTGGCTCCGGCTGCCCGATCCCTGGCGTCGCGGCGAGTTCGGCGCCCACGCGCGCCAGCTCGGCGTGTCGGTCGTCCCGAGCGACGCCTTCGCGGTCGGGGCCGCCCCGGAAGCGATCCGCGTCTCCCTGGGCGCGGCGCCGGACGCCGAGACGCTCCGGTACGGCCTCAGCCTGCTCGCGACGCTGCTGGCGCACCCGCCCGGCGCGATCTCCACCGTTGTCTGAGCCGGCAGAGGCGGCGCGAGCCTCGCGCGCTCGGCCAAGCTGCGCCGCCCGATCGCGCGCCGCCCCGGTCGTCGGCCGGATCGTGCTCGGCGCGCCGCGCTCCCCAACGGCCGACCGACCCATGCCGGTCCGACCCCTCTGACCGCGAAGGGAACGCGATGCTCCAGTGTCTCAGGCGGACGCGCCCGCGGATCCCGCGTCGTCCCTCGCGCGTCTCGGCACTGGCGCTGGTACTGCTCGCATCAGCCTGCTCGGACGATGGACGGGAGCGCCGCCGCGCCTTGGGCGAGACCCCGACATTCGACGACGTCATGCGGGTGGCCGACGCGGAGCGCGGCGGGCGGCTGTTCGGTCAGTGCGCCGCCTGCCACACGATCAGCCCGGGGGCGGGCGATCGGAACGGACCCGAACTCTACGGCGTGCTCGGCAAGCCGGTCGCCAGCAACAGCCGGCGCTACGGCTATACCGGGGCGCTCCGGGCGCTGGGCGGCGTCTGGACACCGGAGCGGATGGACCTCTGGCTCGCCGCCCCGGCGAAGTTGGCGCCCGGCACGAGCATGACCTTCCACGGCCTTCCCGATCCCCTCGATCGGGGGGATCTCATCGCCTATCTCCGGACCCGGTCACCGGGGGACGGTGACGCAGAGGCGCGCCCGTCGCGGCCTTGAGCGGCTCCCCGGCGGCATCGCGCGTCCTTCGCGACGCGATCGGAGCCGGGATCGTCCTGCCGGTCAGACGAAGCGCGCGGGCAGGGCGACGCCGTGCGCGTACTGGATCAGAGCCGGTGCGAGACCCGCGATCATCGACCAAGCGACGAGCCGGTCGGATCCGGACGCGGTTTCGTCATCCTGCGCGTCGCCATCGGCCGTCCCCTCGCGGTCGCGCCCGGTGATCGGCCGCCTCGGAGCGGCGTTGCGGTCAAGCTCCTCTGCCGCCGGATTGCGCGACGTCTCGCGTGGCGGCACGGACTGACCCGGCGATCCCTCAGATCAGTCCGACGGATTCTTCCGGGAAGCGGATCGCGAAGACCGCCCCCAGCCCCGGACCGGCGCTGTCCGCCGTGGCGCGGCCGCCGTGAAGCTCGGCGATCCGACGGACGATCGAGAGCCCGAGACCGGTCGAGTTCTCGCCGCCGGTGGGCTTGGCCGACAGGCGCTGGAACCGCCCGAACACCCGGGCCGAATCCTCCGGCGAGAGGCCGGGCCCGTGGTCGGCGACGGCGCAGATCAGTTCCGCGCCGCGCGGGCCCGGCTCGCGGCTGACCCGGACCGTGATCGCCCCGCCCACCGGGCTGTACTTGATGGCGTTCGAGACGAGGTTGTCGAGGGCCTCGCGCAGGCGCTCGGCGTCGCCGCAGAGGAACAGCTCGTCCGGGCCTTCGCAGACCAGGGTCTGGTCCTTCGCGTCGGCGAGCGGCCGGTCGGCCTCGCAGACCTCCCGGGCGAGGCCCGCGAGGTCGACCGGTTCCCGGCGCAGGCTGATGTCGAGGGCGTCGTTCATCGCGTCGGCCATGAGGCTGTCGATCATGGTCGTCAGCCCTTTGGCGCTGGTGCGCACGTGCTGCACCTGCGCCCGCATCTGCTCCCGGTCGCCCTGCATGTCGATCAGGTCGGACAGCATCTCGGCGCGGCCGAGGATGACCGCCAGCGGGTTCTTCAGATCGTGCGCGATCGTGCCGAGGATCTCGGTCTTCAGGCTGTTGGCGCGCCGCAGGTCCGAGCGCTGCAGGTCCAGCCGGCGATTCGCCCGGATCAGCTCGGCGGTCCGCTCGACGACCCGCCGCTCGAGGTCGGCGTTGGTCAGCTGCAGCCGCTCGTAGAGGATGACGTTGTCGAAGGCGATCGACAGCCGGCTCGTGAACAGGGCGATGAGCGACCGGTCGGTCTCGGACAACTGGCGGTCGGCCTCGATCAGCGCGACGATCTCGCTGCCGCTCGCCGTGTGCAGATACAGGGTCGACCAGTGCTCGCCGAAGCTGTGCCGGCGCTCGGCGAAGGCGCGTTCGACGAGGGGTTGCACCCGCTCCTCCAGCGGCCAGCACGGCTCGCGGCCGGCGTAGTGGCCGTAACAGCCGGAGCCGGCCAGAACGCAGAAGCGCTCCTGCGGGGCGGCGGTCTCGCGCAGGACCAAGATGCCGGCGCAGGCGACGTTCAGGAGCGAGGCGACCTGGGTGAGGACACCCTCCGCCAGGCGCTGCATCGACTTGTGATCGAGGAGCATCGGCGCGGCGTCGATGATGATCTCGAGCCCGCGCCGGGTCTCGTCGAGGCGCTTGAGCTGCTGATGGGCGCGCAGGGCCGCGGTGAGGCTGGTGAACAGCTTGTCGGCGGTCAGCTCGGTCTTCGCCTTGTAGTCGTTGATGTCGTAGTCGACGATGATCCGCCGCTCCGGCGCCTGCCCGGGCTGGCCGGTCCTCAGGATGATGCGCACGGTCTCCTGCCGGAGCTCGCGCCGGATGTAGTCCACCAGCTCCAGCCCGGCATTGTCGGTCTCCATCACCACGTCGAGCAGCACCACCGCCACGTCGCGGCGCTCGGCGAGCAGCACCCGCGCCTCCGCGGCCGAACGGGCGGTGAGAATCTCCAGGCCGCGCCCGTCGAGGGTGTAGCTCGCCAGCGCGTAGCGCGTGCCGTCATGCACGGCCGGATCGTCGTCGATCACGGCGATCACCCAGGCTCCCGCGGTCGGCTGCGCCTCGTCGAGGTCGTCAGGGATCAGCGTGAGGGTGTCATCGTCCATGGCTATGACCTGAAATGCTGCTCGCAATCGGACGACTACGCTAGAAATCGTGTTGAAAACTTGTCACGCTACCGTGAGCCGATACGATTCCTGCATTCGTTCAAGAGCGAACCCGGAAAGTGCGCACCGCTGCGATGACCATACCAGACAGCCCCGCCCCCGGCGCCGCCCGCGGCGGTGCGGCGATCCCGTCGATCGCCGTGGTGGACGACGAGGCGGCGACCCGCGAGATGGTCGGGGATTACCTGAAGCTCCACGGGTTCTCGGTGGTCCTGTGCGACGGCGGGCGCTCCTTGCGGGAGCACCTCGCCGGCCACAGCCCGGACCTGATCGTGCTCGACCTGAACATGCCCGAGGAGGACGGGCTCTCCATCGTGCGCGACCTCAAGGCCCGGACCGCGATCCCGATCATCATGCTCACCGCCACGGCGAGCGCGATCGACCGCGTGGTCGGGCTGGAGCTCGGGGCCGACGATTACTTGCCCAAGCCCTGCGAGTTGCGCGAGCTGGTCGCCCGCGTGCGCTCGGTCCTGCGCCGCGTGCAGACGCCGACCGCCGCGCCGGCCCCGGTTCCCGTGAGCGGGCGCCGCATCCGGTTCGGCACGAAATGGCTGGAGCTCGACGCCCTGCGCCTCAGCGACGATGCCGGTCTGGAGCAGGCGCTCACCCGCTCGGAATTCGACCTGCTGAAGGCGTTCGCCGACAATCCGCGGCGGGCGCTCTCGCGCGAGCGCCTGCTCGACCTCGCGGACGCCCGCGACCCGGACGCGTTCGACCGCGCCATCGACGTACGGATCAACCGCATCCGCAAGAAGGTCGAGCCGGACCCCGGCAATCCGCGCTACATCCGCACCGTGCGGGGCCTCGGATACATATTCCGCCCCGAGGGAGACTGATGCGACCCGGATCAATGTTGCGTCGTGATGGGGTGACGCAACAATTCACGCTCCAGATCTGGCTGGAAGCAATATCCGCGGTACGGAGCGTCCCTATCAGCGTGGCAGGACCGAGGGCCGGAGGTGCCCGGAGGACGGGCCATGCGACACGTGATCGGTACCTCGTCGGCCGCGGCTTTCGGCACGCTCTGCGTCCTGGCGCTCGTCGGCTGGACCCAAGCGGCCAGCACGGTGCCGATGCAGGCCAGCGGGGGCGCAAAAGCCTCCGCGGCGGCCCGTGACGGCGCCGCCTGTGGCGGGGCGGCCTGGCCGTACCCGCCCGGCGCCTGCGCGGGCGCCGGCCCGGTCGGCGACCCGGCGGGCCGTCGCGTCCGGCTCATCGCGGTCGACGCCGCGCCCGGCCGTCGGTGAGGGGCGCGAACCGCCATGCCGCACTTCCGCGACGACCACGGTGCCGACGAAGATCCCGACCTGCTCGGTGCGCTGCGCCGCATGCTGCGCGCCGGAGAACGCGCTCCGCGGCGCCTGCCGACCTGCGCCGAGCGGTTCGGCGTGCCGGCGCCGCGCGATCGCGCGCGTGACGCGCAGGATGCCGTGCTGGCCGGCCCGGACCCGCGGCCGCCCCGATCCCGACATCGCTGAGACCGCCCGTGGCGGATGGCTTCGACGCCGTCTCTGCGCGCGCAGCGAAGCGACCCGGCGGCGCCACATCGGCCGGGGACGCGCAGTTCTGGGTCGCTCCGCTGCGCGCGCGATGACGGGGCGGGCGGCATCGACCGAAGACTGCGCGCGGACACCGGGTGATCCGGTCGCCGGAGCGCCGCCCGATTGCACCGCTCTCCGGCACGGCCTTAAGTTGCTGCCGGACCCCTATGTCGGGACGCGGATGCGGGTTGGACCCAAGATCGCCCTGGTCGGTGGCGTGCCGATCCTCGCCGCCGGCGCGATCGCCATGGCCGGCTGGCTCCTCCTGGCGCAGGAGGAGCGCGCCCGGCGCGGCGCGGTCCTGGCCGCCGACGTGTACCACGACATCGCCACCGCCCGCCTGGTCCGCGACCAGTACGCCGCCGCGGACGCGCAGGACCGGCCCGCCTACGCCGAGCGCTTCGCCAGCCTGACGGCACGGGCCGAGGCCGGCCTCGGCCGGCTCGCCGGCTTCGCCCGCATCGACGAGCAGCGCGCGCGGACCGCCTCGGTAGAGCGGGCGCTGGCCGGCTACCAGGGCGAGATGGACGCCTTCGTCCGCCGGACCCGGGAGAATGACGGCCTGATCCGCGAGATGACGCAGCGGGCCGACACCCTGATCGACCTCACCGACCGGGCGCGCCTGCGGCAGCAGGCCTCGAACGCCGACCTCGCGCGCTCGACGGCCGAGAAGGTCGAGGCGCTGCGGGTCGCCCGGGGCCTCGTCGCCCGCCTCAACGCCCTGCGAGCCCGGAGCGCGGAGAGCGCCGTGCTCGCCGCCCAGGCCGCGGCCCGGAGCGATGCGCCCGCGGCCGGCCCCGCCGGAGCGGCGGTCTCGGAGGGCGACGGCCCGCGCGCGCAGGGCCTCTTCCGCGCCGCCAGCCGCGACCTCGCGGCGGCGCTGCGGGCCGACGGCCGGGACGCCGACGCGGAGGCCCTCGACGCGCTCACCGCCGAGACGGCGGGGTGGAAGCCGGACCTCCGCGCGAAGCTCGACGCCTGGATCGAGCGCACCTTGAAGATCGAGACGTCCGGCCAGGAGAGCCTGCACGACGAGGTGGCGCAGCTGCTGGCCTATTCCGTGGAGGCCAACGAGATCGAGCGCGCCACCCAGAACGTCGCGATCGGCACCCTCAAGCTGGGGCCGCGCACCGCGGGCGCCCTCCTGCACCGGGACGCGGCCCTCGCCGAGCGGATGCGCGACGAGGGCGAGCGCCTCGCCCGGAGCGCCGCCTCGCTGCCGATCTCGCCGCTGATCCAGGCCGAGATGGTCCAGGCCCTCGACGGGTGGCGCGGGCGCCTCACCACCACCATCGGGGGCCTGCGGCAGCAGAACGCCATGATCGTCGCGATGGACGGGCTCGCCGCGACGATGATCGACAGCGCCAAGGCGCTCAACGACGCCTTCGTGGAGGACGCCGACCGGTCCGGCATCGTCATCCAGCGGATCCTGCTCGCCGGCGCGGCCGGGCTCCTGCTGTTCGGCGCCCTGGTCGTGATCCTCGTCGCCCGCTCGATCCTGGTGCCGCTGCGCGCCCTCCAGGGCGACATGGTCATGCTGACCGGTAACCCGGCGGGGGCGGCCGTGCGGGGCACGGCGCGCCGGGACGAGCTCGGCGACATCGCCCGCGCCACCGCGGTGTTCGTCTCCGAGATCACCCGCCGGGAAGGCGCGCTGCGCCGGGCCAAGGATCAGGCGGACGTCGCCCTGGTCGAGCTGCGCCGGACCCAGGACAACCTCGTCCGGGCCGAGAAGCTCGCCTCCCTCGGGCAGCTCGTGGCCGGGGTCGCCCACGAGATCAACACGCCGCTGGGCATCGCGCTCACCACCGGGACGCTCATGAGCGACGAGGCGCGGGCCTTCCGCACCGGCCTGTCTGCCGGCACGCTGTCGCGGTCCCGGCTGAACCACTTCGTCGACCGGGTCGAGGAGGGCGCCACCCTGCTCTGCACGAATCTCACCCGGGCCGCCGACCTCGTCCAGGGCTTCAAGCAGGTCGCGGTGGACCGCGTCAGCGACGAGAGCCGCAGCGTCGTGCTGGCGACCTGGCTCGACGACCTGCTGGCGAGCCTCAGGCCGATGCTGCGCAAGGGCGGCCATACGGTGGAGCGCGCCTGCCCCGCGGACCTCGTCATCGACACCAATCCCGGCGTGCTCGCGCAGATCGTGACCAACCTCATCGCGAACGCGGTCGTGCACGGGTTCCGGGCGGGCGAGCCGGGACGGATCACCGTGCACGTGTCGGAACGGGAGGGCGGCCTCGTGCGGATGGAGGTCCGCGACACCGGTCAGGGCATCCCGCCGGAGCACCTCGACCGGATCTTCGACCCGTTCTTCACGACGGCCCGCAGCGCCGGCAGCACGGGGCTCGGCATGCATATCGTCCACAATCTCGTGACCGCCAAGCTCGGCGGCCGCATCGCGGTCAGCAGCGAGCCCGGCCAGGGGACCGTCGTGCAGGTCGACTTTCCCGCCCAGGGTGCCGGAGCGGCCGCGCGGCCGCGGACCGGCGCGATCCGGACGCCGTGAGGCCGGCCGCGGCATACCGCGCCGGGCAGCGCGCCCTGGCGGCCGGCTTCATCTCGGCCCTGCTCCTGGGGCACGGCCCGGCATCTGCGCGCACCTTCGTGTTCTGCTCGGAAGGCAGCCCGGAAACCTTCGATCCCGCCCGCGCCACGACCACCACCACGATGAACGCCGCGTGGCAGGTCTACAATACGCTCGTGGAATTCGTGCCCGGCACCACGACGATCCGCCCGGCCCTCGCCGAATCCTGGACGATCTCGGAGGACGGCCGGACCTACGTCTTCGCTCTGCGGGACGGCGTCCGCTTCCACGCCAACGCGCGCTTCACCCCCACGCGCGCCCTGAACGCCGACGACGTGGTGTTCTCGTTCACCCGGCAGCGGCGCTCCGGGCCCGACGGCGCCTCGCAGGGCTTCACCTACTTCCACGATCTCGGCCTCGCCGACCTGATCGAGACCGTCGACGCCCAGGATCCGCGCCACGTCCGCTTCCGGTTGCGCGAGGCCGACACCACCTTCCTCGCCAACATCGCGCAGGCCTTCGGCGCCATCCTGTCCGCCGAGTACGCGGCCGCCCTCGCGGCCGGCAACGCGTCGGACGACCTCGCCCGGGCGCCCGTCGGGACGGGCCCGTTCGTCTTCGAGAGGTACCGGCCGGATCAGGTCCTCCGCTACCGCGCCTTCCCGGATTACTGGCGCCGCCCCGCGGACGGGAACGAGCCGGGCGAGCGCCCCGACGGTCTCGTCTTCGCGATCACGCCGAACGCGGCGGTCCGGCTGAACAAGCTGCGGGCCGGCGAGTGCCACGCCATGGCGTTCCCGGCGACCGGCGACCTCGACGCGATCCGGGCGGAGCCGGGCCTGACGCTGCTCGCGCTGGCCGAGCTGAACGTCGCCTATCTCGCCCTCAACACGACCCGCGCGCCCTTCGGCGACGTCCGGGTGCGGCGCGCGGTCAACCTCGCCATCGACCGGCGGGCGATCGTGGCGGGCGTCTACGGCGATGCCGGGATCCTGGCGCAGGGGCCGCTGCCGCCCGGGATCTGGGCCCACGACGCGGACCTGCCGGACACCCCCTTCGACCGCGGCGAGGCGCTGCGCCTGCTGGCCGAGGCCGGGCTCGCCGACGGCTTCGACGTTGACCTGTGGTATCCGCCAGTCAGCCGACCCTACAACCCGAACGGCCGGCGCGTCGCCGACATGATCCAGGCCGACCTCGCGCAGGTGGGCATCCGTGCGCGCCCGGTCACGCGTCCCTGGAACGCGTACCGCGCCGCCCTGTACGGCGGAGAGCCCACGCTGATGCTCTACGGCTGGACGAGCGACAACGGCGACCCGGACAACTTCCTGAACGTCCTGCTCGGCTGCAAGGCCGCCCAGACCGGCGGCGCCAACCTCGCCCGCTGGTGCGACCCGGCCTACGACCGGCTGGTCGAGGCCGCCCGCCGAACCGGCGACCGGGAGGCGCGCCAGGCTCTGTACCGGCAGGCTCAGGCCATCGCCCGGCGCGCGATGCCCTGGGTGCCCCTGGCCCACACCAAGGTGCATCTGGCGCTCCGCGACGACGTGCTCGGCCTGACGATGGATCCCCTCGGCCGCCACCTGTTCGAGACGGTACGGTTCCGCGACCCGCGCTGACGGCAACGACAGCGCCGTCCTCGCGAGCGGAGCGAAGCAATCCAGCAGCGCCACGTCCACTAACGGCGCGCATCCCTGGGTCGCTTCGCGGCGCTCGCGATGACGGGGTGGGCCGACCGACCGGCCACGCTCACTTCTTGGTCCGCTGCTGGAAGACCCGCAGCACCTGATTGCCCCGCGCCACGGCGTCGTCGAGGGCCTGCTGCGGCGCCTTCGCGCCGTCGAGCGCCGCCTCCAGCTCCTCGGCCCAGATGTCCCGGATCTGCAGCATGTTGCCCAGGCGCAGACCGGCGGTGTTGCGTGTCGGCGGCCGCCGGGTGAGTTCCTGCACGGCGACGTGGAGCTGCGGGTGCCGCTCGAAGAAGCCCTCCGCCACCGCGTCGTCGTAGGCGGCGCGCGTGGTGGGGATGTAGCCGGTGTTCCGGTACATCGCGGCCTGCTGCCGCCCGTCCATCAGGAAGGCCAGGAACCGGGCGACGCCGCGGTACTCGTCCGGCGTCTTGCCCTGCATCACGTAGAGCGAGCCGCCGCCCAGGATCGCGTTCTGCGGCTCCGGCACGACGTCGGGATAGAAGGGCATGGGCACGACCGTCCAGTCGAACCGGGCGGCGGTGGCGACCTTGCCGTACAGGCTGGACGAGGTGAGGAAGATCGCGCAGTCGCCCGAGACGAACCGGCTCTCGCCGCGATTGACGCGGTCGTTGTACTCGAACACGCCCGCGCGCTTCAGGTCGACGAGGTTCTGCAGGTGGCGGACCTGGAGCGGGCCGTTGAAGACGAGTTCGGCATCGTAGCCGTCCAGGCCGTTGGAGCGGGTCGCGAGCGGCCGGTCGTGCCAGACGGACAGCTGCTCGAGATGCACCCAGGTCGGCCAGGCGGAGGACAGGGCGCACCGCTTGCCGTCCGCCGCCTTGAGCCGCCGCGCGGCCTCGAAGACCTCGGGCCAGGTCGCCGGGGGCTGCTTGGCGTCGAGTCCCGCCAGACGGAACCGGTCGCGGTTGATCCACATCACCGTCGAGGAGACGTTGAAGGGGAGCGACAGCATCCCGCCCTCGGCATCCCGATAATTGGTGGCGACGACCGGCAGGAAGTCCTCGGGCGTCACCGAGAGCCCGGCCTCCCGCATCACGGTGGCGACGGACCTGACGGCGCCGACGGCGGCCGCCATGGTGCCGTTGCCGACCTCGAAGACCTGCAGCAGGTGCGGCGCCGCGCCGGTGCGGTAGGCCGTGATGCCGCTGCTGATCGTCTCGGCGTAGGAGCCCTTGTAGACCGGCACGACCCGGTAGTCCGGCTGCGAGGCGTTGAACGTCTCGGCGAGGCGGGTCACCAGCTCGCCGTTCGGCCCGTCCAGGGCGTGCCAGAACTGGATCTCGGTGAGGGCCGCGGCGGGCAGCGGGCGCAGCGCGGCGGGCAGCCCGACGAGTAGCCCGACGAGCAGCGGCATGAGCAGGCCGGTGCTCGGCAGCCTCGAGCGGCCGACGCCGCGCCGGATGGGTTGCGTCGCGCCGCTCATGCCAGCCGCTCCGGTAGCCACAGCCGCAGCACCGTGCCGGCACCCGCGCTGCTCTGCAGTTCGACCCGCCCCTGGAGGCGGTTAACCACGAGGTTGTGGACGATGTGCAGGCCCAGGCCCGTGCCGCCGCGGGCGCGGGCCGTCGTGAAGAACGGGTCGAACACGCGGCCGAGGTCGGCCCCGTCGATGCCGCGCCCGTCATCGGCGATGGAGAGGCCGATGCCGTCCCCGGACCGGATCCCCGTGATGGTGATGCGGCCGCCCTCCCGATCCTGGAAGCCGTGCTCGATCGCGTTCTTGACGGCGTTCGAGACGACCTGCGCCAGGATCCCCGGCAGGGTGTCGACGACGAGATCGGGCGGGCAGTCGACCTCGAACACGTGGCGGCCGGGCCGCGCCAGGGCGCGCAGGCTCTTCAGGAGCTCGTCGATCCACTTCGCGAGGTTCAGCGGGCGGCGGTCCTCGATGGCCTGATCGGCCGCCACCTGCTTGAAGCTGTAGAGGAGATCGGCCGCGCGCATCAGGTTGCTGGTCAGCAGCTGCGCGCCCTCCCGCATCCGCCCGGCATACTGGGTCAGCCGCGACCGGGAGAGCTGGTTGTCCCCGACCATGCGCGCGAACGCGGCCGAGTCGGACTGGACCTGTGTCGCCGTGGTCAGGGCGATGCCGAGCGGGGTGCTGATCTCGTGCGAGACGCCCGCCACGAGCTGCCCGAGCGAGGCGAGCCGCTCGGCGCGGATCAGGTCCTCCTGGGCCTGCCGCAGGGTCGTGAGCGCGTCGTCGGCGCGCTGGGAGGCGTTGCGCCGGTCCGCCTCGCGGCGGCGGATCTGCTCCAGGAACGCGTTGGTCGCCCTGGCGATGTCGCCGAGTTCGTCGCGTCGGGTGAGCAGGTGGCTGTCGCGGCCGATATCCTCGGGGGCGGGCGCGGCGGCGGCGGTGACGATGCTGTGCTGGAGCGCGTGCAGCGGCCGGGTGATCGAGCGCGCCACCGCGGCGGCGGCGCCGATCCCCAGGCACAGGGCGCCGACCGCCCCCACGACCAGCAACTGCCGGATCACGCTGCCGAACTGGTCGGCATCGTCGATGAAGGCCCGGCTCAAGGTCTGCGCGTTGGCGCTCATCGTGGCGGCGCGGCTGTCCATGTCGGCGATGGTCTCGTTCTGCTCGCCGATCTTCTCGATCGTCGCGGCGAGCTGCGTGCGCCACCCGTCGATCGCCTCCGCCATCTCGTCCCGGATGCTCACCGGGATGAGCAGCGTCCGGGACGTGCCCGACAGCTCCGCGCCCGCCTCCAGCACCCGCGACGCTTCCGCAGTATCCCGGCGCGCCAGGGCCGCATCCGTCCGCCGGGCCAGGCGCAGGGCCGTGAGGGCGATGTCCTGGGCGGAGAGCTCGGCCTCGTTCGAGAGGACCGAGTGACGGATCAGGAGCGCGACCTCCTCGTACAGCCGGTTCTGCCGGGTGACGTTCACTTGGACGAGCTGGTCGCACCACTCGACCAGGACGCGGCCGGCCTGGGTCGCGCGGGTCAGCTCGAAGCCCTCGGAGAGCACCCTGTTGAGGCCGTCCTCGGTCCGGCTCCGGTCGCGGTACGCCTTCAGGAGCTCTGTCGCCCGGTCCGCCGCCCCCGCCTCGCCGTCGACCCGCAGGACGCGGCGCAGCCGGTCGCCCACCGCATCGAGCTGCCGCAGGTCGGCGGCGAGCTCATCGAACTCGATCGGGAAGACCGGGCGACCGATGCGCGCCCGGTTCAGCTCCGCGGTGCTGATCGCCTCCCGGAGCTCCCGGAGAGCCGTGACGACGCCCTGGTTCCGCTCCAGCTCGGCATCCTTGACGGCCAGGACGGCGATCAGCTGAGCGTTGTCCTGCTGCTGGCGCCGGCGCGCGACGTCGGTCAGGGCCACCAGGGCGTCCGCCCGCCGGGCCATATCGGCGATCGTCGCGTTCGCGGTCCGCTCGGAGAGCAGGAGCGAGCGCATGCGCGTCACCTGCGAGTTCAGATCGCCCGTGACGGTTGCCACGAGAGCCGACTGGCCGCGCGTGCGCGCGAGACCCTCCAGGCGTTCGAGCTGCCCGGCCGCCGTGGCGGCCCGCTCGTCGAAGCGTCGCTCGGCCTCGTCCCGCCGCGCGGTGCCGCCGCTGACGGCATCCGCCCGCGCCCGGTTCATCGACGTCAGCGTCTGTGCGGTCTCCGTCGCCACCACGGCGCCGGTCCGGGCCCGCTCGGCCTCGTAGAGCAGGATCCAGGCGCCCAGCGCGATGGCGGCCGCGACGAGAATCGGGATCGCGCCGACCACGAGGACGCGGCGCGCGATCCCGGACCTCCCCAACCCGCGGATCATCGCGCCGCGCACCGTGTCCCGCGCCCCGTCACCCGTCCCGCTCCCCGATCCGTCGCTGATTCCTCGACGACACAGTCCGTTATTGTGCCATCGGCGCGATGACTTCCCGAGAGCGCTGAAGCAACACGGGACGCAATATTCCCGCAGCACCGCTTGCGTAGATGCCGCCCCGCACAACGGTCCTCGAAGGCCGAATGAGGGGAAACACCATGCTCGACGTCATCGCCCGCCTCCTGCTCTCGGCCGGCATCATGGTCGGCACGACCTACCTGCCGGCGCTCTCGCAGGCCGTCACCGGGCAGCCGGCCGGCACCCGGAGCTACGCCGCGGACGCGCCCGCCTGCCCGGCGAAGCCCGCGATGGCCGGGATCCGCGCCCGATCCTGCCTGGGCTGACCGGTATGGAGACGCTTCCTCTGATCCTGCTCGTCGGCGGGAATGTCCTGCTCGCGATCGTGATCCCGCTCCTCGTCTGAGCGCGCCGCGATCATGCTCCGCGAGGCCGCCGGAAGGCCGGTCGACCAGGGCCCGCCGCGAACCGCCGCCGCGGTCGGCAGTTGCCCGCCGGTGAGGCCTCGATTAGCCGGTCGATGCGGCCAGCTCGGGCCGCGCCCCGTGTCACGATGCGCCGCCGCCCATGCCCGCGTCTCCAAGCCTCGCCCGGGACCGATCCCGCATCGCGGCCCTCGCTCTGGCGACGCTGATCGGCGTCGGCGATCCCCGCCCGGGCTGGTCCCTCGACATGCCGGACAGCCCGCGTCCCGCCCGGCCGTCCCGGCCGGTGCCGCCGGAGCTGGCCGCGGCCCTCGCGGCCTACAGGACCTACGTCGTGGCCCAGGCCGACGCCTTCGTGCGCGAGACCGCGCGCTTCGTCGCGGCGATCCAGGCCGGGCAGCTCGCGGAGGCGCGCCGGCTCTACGCCCCGGCGCGCGCGCCCTACGAGCGTATCGAGCCGGTGGCGGCCCTGTTTCCCGAGCTGATCAAGCGTCTCGACGTGCGCAGCGACGAGTTCGAGCTGCGCGAGCGCGATCCCGCCTTCGTCGGCTTCCATCGGCTGGAGATGGCGCTGTTCACCCTCGGCACCACGGAGGGGCTCGGCGAGGTCGCGGAGCGGCTCACCGCCGAGACCGTGACCCTGCGCGACCGACTCGCGGCGCTCGCCATCCCGCCCGCCCGGGCGGTCGGGGCGGCCTCGGCCCTGATCGAGGGGATCGCCGCCACCAAGATCAGCGGCGAGGAGGAGCGCTACAGCCGCACCGACCTGTGGGACTTCCAGGCCAATATCGAGGGCTCGAAGGTGGTGTTCACGCTCCTGCGGCCGCTGCTGACGGACCGGGACTTCGTGGCCCGGGTCGAGCGCAGCTACAAGCGAGTCGAGGACCTGCTCGCGCGCTACCGCAGTCCGGACGGCGGCTTCCAGAGCTACGACAACCTCACCGCCCGGGACCGCAACGCCCTGAAGGGGCCCATCACCCTTCTGGCTGAAGATCTGTCGACGCTGCGTGGCCGGCTCGGTCTAGACTGATATCATTGCCGAGGTGCCGCGCTGTGGCCTCTCTTCGTGGCTAAAGGCGGCAGCGCGACCAGATTTTGCCGAGCGACGATGCGCTTCCTTTCACCGGTTCCCACCCGCCGCCGGTTTCTCGGCGGCCTCGGCGCGGCCGCGCTCCTCGGGCCCGCCCGAGCCGAGGACGCGACGCCGACCACCGCCACCGAGGGGACGCTCGTCTCTCAGCCCTTCTACGGCCCCCACCAAGCCGGGATCGTCACACCGCAGCCGGCCGCCGCCCTGTACGTCGCCTTCGACGTGCTGGCCGAGCGGCGCGGCGAGCTGCCCCACCTGTTCCGGACGCTCACCGAGCGCCTCGCCTTCCTGACGCGCGGCGGTGCCGTGCCCGATCTTCACCCGCAGCTCCCGCCGCGCAATTCCGGCATCCTCGGGCCGACCATCCTCCCGGACAATCTCACCGCCACCGTCTCGGTCGGCGCGAGCCTGTTCGATTACCGGTTCGGCCTGGGTCGCGCTCGCCCGCGCCATCTCGGGCCGATGGAGCGCTTCCCCAACGACGCGCTCGACCCGGCGCAGTGCCACGGCGACCTGCTGATCCAATTCTGCTCGAACACCGCCGAGACCAACATCCACGCCCTGCGCGACGTCATCAAGGCGACGCCCGGCCTCCTCACGCCGCGCTGGAAGATGGAGGGCTTCCTCCCGCCCCACGTGGTGAAGACCATGGGGGCCGACACCGTGCGCAACATGCTCGGCTTCAAGGACGGCACCGCCAACCTCGACGTGCGGGACCTCCGGATGATGGACCGTTACGTCTGGGTCGGAGCGGGGCAGGACGAGCCGGCCTGGACGACGGGCGGAAGCTACCAGGTCGTGCGGATCATCCGCACCCTCGTCGAGCGCTGGGACCGCACGCCGCTCGGCGAGCAGGAGGCCATCATCGGGCGGCACAAGGGCAGCGGCGCGCCGCTCCGGCAGGGACACGAGCGCGACGTCCCCGACTACGCCGCCGACCCGGACGGCGAGGCGATCTCGCTCGCGGCCCATATCCGTCTCGCCAATCCGCGCCTGCCGGGCACCGAGGGCAGCCTGATCCTGCGCCGCAGCTACAACTATTCCCGCGGGCTGACCGCCGCCGGCCAGCTCGACATGGGCCTGCTGTTCGTCTGCTACCAAGCCGACCTCGCCGCCGGATTCGTCACCGTGCAGAACCGTCTGTCCGGCGAGGGGCTCGAAGAGTACATCCGCCCGATCGGCGGCGGCTATTTCTTCGCTCTGCCCGGCGTGCCGGGGCCCGGCTCCTTCCTCGGGGAAGGCATGCTGGCCACGACCTAGACGGCGTCGACGCGGATTCCGGCTCGGACCACCGCCCTTGGATGCTGCGCCCGGGGCGCCCGAGGGACCGGCCGCCCGCGGGACCGCTCCCGCACTCAGTCGCCGTCCGTCTGCCCCGCGATCAGGGCCATGCGGACGAGTTCGGAGAGGCTGCCGGCCTGGAGCTTGGACATGACGTTCGCCCGGTAGATTTCCACCGTCCGCGGGCTGATGCCGAGATCGAGGCCGATCACCTTGTTGGCCTTGCCGGCGATCAGTCCCTCCAGCACCTGCCGCTCGCGCTCGGTCAGTTCGGCTAGGCGCGCCCGCACCGCGTCGCGCTCGGACGCGCGCTTGGCCGTCCGGTCCGAGCGCGCCAGGGCCGAGCGGATGCTGGCGAGGAGCACCTCGTCGTCGAACGGCTTCTCGATGAAGTCGACCGCGCCGGCCTTCATGGCCGCGACCGCGAGGGCGACGTCCGCGTGGCCCGTCATGACGATGACCGGCGGCAGGCTACCCCGCTGACGGAGGCGGTGCAGGAGCTCGACGCCGTCGATGCCGGGCATGCGCACGTCGGTGACGACGCAGCCGACGCGCTCGGGCTCCGCCGCCAGGAAGGCGGTCGCGGAATCGTGGACGCGGACGGTCAGCCCGTCGGTCGCCAGCAGGAAGGCCAGCGCCTGACGCACCGCGAGATCGTCGTCCACGATGTGCACGGGCGCGTCACTCGACATGAGCCATCTCCTCGCGGTCGAAGGTGCGCAGGGTGAAGCGGAAGGTCGTCCCGCCGTCCGGACCGGGGCCGGCCTGGATCTTGCCGCCGTGGGCCTCGACGATGGTCCGGCAGATCGACAGGCCGACGCCCATGCCGTTCGCCTTCGTCGTCACGAAGGGCTGGAAGAGCTGCTCGGCGATCTCGGGCGCGATGCCGGTCCCGGTATCCGACACGCGCACCTCGACCAGACCCTCGGCGGGCAGCGCCCGCGTGGCGACGGTCAGGTCGCGCCGGGCGACGTCCTGCATGGCCTCGATCGCGTTGCGGATGAGGTTGAGCAGGACCTGCTGCACCTGGATCCGGACCGCCATCACGAGGGGCGCGTCCGGGTCGAGATCGAAGCGGACGCGCACGCCCTTCTCCTTGGCGCCGACGAGGGCCAGGGCGCTCGCTTCCTCGATCAGCTTCGGCAATCCCTCGATGTGGCGCTCGCTCTCGCCGCGCGACACGAAATCCCGCAGGTGCCGGATCACCTGCCCGGCTCTCAGGGCCTGGTCGGCCGCTTGATTCACCGCGTCGGCGAGCAGGGGCACCTCGGGACCCTCCATGCGTCCGAGGAGGCGGCGGCAGCCCTTCAGGTAGCTCGCGATCGCCGTCAGGGGCTGGTTGATCTCGTGGGCCAGGGTCGAGGCCATCTCGCCGAGGGCGGTGAAGCGCGACATGTGCACCAGCTCGGACTGCAGCTCCTGCAGGCGCGTCTCGGTCTCGTTCCGCTCTGTCAGGTCGCGGATGAAGCCGGTGAAGTAGCGCTCGCCGCCCGAGCGCATCTCGCCGACCGACAGCTCCATGGGAAAGGTGGAGCCGTCCTTGCGCTGGCCGACCACGACGCGGCCGATGCCGATGATCCGGCGCTCGCCCGTCCGGAGGTAGCGGGCCATGTAGGCGTCGTGCTGGCTGCGGTACGGCTCCGGCATCAGCACGCTGACGTTCCGCCCGACCATCTCGTCCGAGCCGTAGCCGAACTGGCGCACGGCGGCCGCGCTGAACGACTTGATCTGCGCCTGCTCGTCGATGACGATCATCGCATCGGGCACCGTGTCGAGGATCGAGCGCAGGTGCGCCTCGCGCGCCCGCAACTCCTCGTCGGCCTGCTTCTGCGCGTGGATGCTGAAGACCACGCCCCGGTGCCGGCACGGCCGGCCGCCGGCATCGGCCTGCACGCGCCCGCGCGAGCGCAACCAGTGAACGCGTCCATCGGGATGCACGGCGCGGAAGTCGATCTCGTAGCTTCCGCCGTCCGTCAGCGCGCGCCCGATCGCCGCCGCCCGGGCGGCGCGGTCGTCCGGGTGAACGCGCGCTTGGATCTCGTCCAGGGTGGTGAGACGGTCCGGCGGCACGCCGAACAGGCGGATGCAGGACGGGAGGATCGTGACGCGCCCGGTCGGGATGTCGAGGGCCCAGCCGCAGATGCCGGCCTCGTCGAGCGTCAGCCGCAGGCCGTCGGCGTCGAAGGGGCCGCCGTCGCCAATGGCGGGCGCGTATGGGTGTTCAGGCGTCGTCATGTCAGTCGCGCGCGGGGGAACGGCACCGTCATCCGTCCGGGTCGTCGGCGCCCGTCTTACACCGCCGGTTGCATCAGCAAACAGCCGGGGGGGCGCGTGCGCGCCGCAGCAGCTCACGGCGTCGCCGTCGCGCCCTGCTTCCGCGCGGTGACTTGCCGGAGCAGGCGTCCGAGCTGCTCGGCCGAGTAGGGTTTGTGCAGGACCGAGAATCCGTGCGCGCCGTCCTGCGCGAGGACGTGGCTGTAGCCTGAGGCCAGGAGCACCGGAAGCCGCGGCATCCGGCGCCTGAGTTCCTGCGCGAGGGCCAGCCCGCCCATCCCCGGCATCACCACGTCCGAGAACACGACGTCGAACTCCGTTCCCTCGGGTCCGAGCCGGTCCAAGGCTTCCTCGGCATTCGCCGCCCAGATGGTCTCGTAACCGAGATCTTCCAGAATCTGCGTAGCGAAGGTGCCGACCTCGACGTTGTCCTCCACCACCAGAACGCGCTGGCCGGAACCGATGGGGGAGGCCGGCTCCGCGGGGGCGACGGCGGCGTACGGCGCGGACTCGGCCGCGACTTCGGGCAGGTAGAGCGTGAAGGTCGTCCCCGCGCCGAGCACGCTCTCGACCGCGACATCGCCGCCGGACTGCTTCGCGAAGCCGAATACCTGGCTCAGGCCCAGGCCCGTCCCCTTGCCGACCTCCTTGGTGGTGAAGAACGGCTCGAAGATCCGGTCCAGCACGTTCGGGGCGATGCCGGAGCCGGTATCGGTGAGCGCGATCGCCGCGAACGGCCGCGCACTCGCCGCGTGCCCGCGGATCGCCGGCAGAGGGCAGGTGCAGGTCAATCGCAGCGTGAGGGTGCCCTCGCCGTCCATCGCGTCGCGCGCGTTGACGGCGATGTTCACCAGCGCCGTCTCGAACTGGCTCAGGTCGGCGCGCACGGCGCAGGAGACTTCCGGGATCGCGGTGACGACCCGGATCCGCGCGCCCGTCACCGTGTCGAGCAGCTCGGCCACGGCCCGCAACCGGTCGCCGAGGTCGAAGACCTGCGGGTCCAGGGTCTGGCGGCGGGCGAAGGCGAGAAGCTGGCCGGTCAGCTTGGCGGCGCGATCAACCGTGTCGGACACCGCGTCGAGGTAGCGGGCCTTGCGTGCCTCGGGCAGCTCGGGCCGGCGCAGGAAGTCGACGGACGAGCGGATGATGGTGAGCAGGTTGTTGAAGTCGTGCGCCACGCCGCCGGTGAGCTGGCCCACGGCCTCCATCTTCTGCGATTGGCGCAGCGCCTCCTCGGTCTTGAGCAGCTCTCCGGTGCGCTCGGCGACACGGCTCTCCAGGGTCTCGTTCAGCTCGCGCAGGCCGTCTTCCGCCAGCTTACGGTCGTGGATGTCGGTCGATGTCCCGAACCAGGCGGTGATGGTCCCCCCGGGATCGCGCAGCGGTTCGGCCCGGGCCATGTACCAGCGATACGCGCCGTCGTGCCGCCGATAGCGCACCTCGATCTCGTAGGTGACGCCCCGCTCGCGCGCGTCCTCCCAGACCGCCGCCGTCCGCGCGCGATCGTCCGGATGCACCGCCTCGATCCAGCCATCGGGCAGCGACGCCTGCGTGTCGAGGCCGGTATACGCGCACCAGCGGTCGTTCAGGTAATGCAGGCGGCCGTCCGGCGAGGCGAACCAGACGAAGGCCGGCACGACGTCGGTCAGCGTGCGCAGCCGCGCCTCGGCCTCGCGGCGCTCGTCGATGTCGATGACCGAGCCGAAATAGCCGAGGAACGCGCCGTCGGAGGCGAACCGCGGCGACGCGGCGTCGAGCGCCCAGCGGTACCGGCCGTCCCCGTCCCGGAGGCGGTATTCGAGGCGGAACGACGCTCGGTCGGCGTTCGCCGCCAGGAACACCTGCTCGGAGTGGGCGCGGTC
The DNA here is from genome assembly GCF_900112625.1 of Methylobacterium sp. 13MFTsu3.1M2. Lineage (NCBI taxonomy): Bacteria > Pseudomonadati > Pseudomonadota > Alphaproteobacteria > Hyphomicrobiales > Methylobacteriaceae > Methylobacterium > Methylobacterium sp. 13MFTsu3.1M2. Next base: position 27,952 of record NZ_FOMM01000010.1, on the reverse strand, counting down.
GGCGGGATGGATCGCGTCCAGCCAGCCGAGGCCGAGCGCCTCGGCCTCCGCCTGCCCGGTGAACTCGTACCAGCGCCGGTTGAGGTAGATGCACGCCCCGGTCTCGTCGGTGATCCAGGTCATCACCGGCGCGTCGTCCGCCATGGCGCGGAAGCGGGCCTCGCTCTCCCTGAGCCGCGCGTCGGCCTCGTGGCGGAACGTGACGTCGCTGGCCATCCCGAACCACTCGGTGACGGTCCCGTGCCGATCGATCAGCGGCACCGCGCGCGACAGCGTCCAGCCGACGCCGCCGTCGGCGCGCCGGACCCGGTGCTCGAGTTCGAACAGGCCCTTGCGGCTGACCGCGTCGTTGACGGCGGCCATGACCTCGGGCCTGTCGGCCGGATCGACGTAGCGGTCGAGCCAGCGCACGCTCGGCTCCGCCATGTCGGACAGGAAGCCGCGGCCGTGGAGCTGGCGCATCTCCTGCCAGTCCGGGCTCATGCGGTAGACCACGTCGGAGGTCGCGTGGACCAGGGCGCGGAGCCGCGCCTCGCTGAGCCGCAGGCTCGCCTCCGCGCCGACACGCTCGATATGCGCCCAGCAGCGCTCGGTCGCTTCGCGGATGAGCGCGAGCTCGGCGCGCGACCAGCGGTGAGGCCGCGCGTGGTGGACGGCCATCAGGGCGGCGAGCCGTCCGTCCTTCACCAGCGGCATGCAAATGGTGGCCGCGATCCCGATCGCCCGGAAGGCCTCGGCCTCATGCGGGGCGAGCTCGGCGGCGTTGTCGTTGATGATGAGCGGCCGGCCGGCATTGAGTTCCTGGACGGCCAGGGCGCCGAAATCGGCGAGGCTGTAATGCCCGAGGATCGAGGGCGCCGTCGGCACGTGCCAGTTGCCGCGGATGGTGAAGCCGTCGCCGTCCGGATCCATGTCGGCGTAGGCGCAATTCGACAGGTTCAGGTGCGCGCCGACGCAGCGCGTGGTGATCTCCAGGATCGTGCCGGCGTCGCGGGCGTTCGCGGTTGCCTGGCCCAGCTGGTCGAGGAAGCCGAGGCGGCTCTCGTTCTCGGCGATCCGACGCTCGCTGAGGACGCGCTCGGTGATGTCGCGCACCGTGGCGAGCGTGCCGATCGGCGTCCCGTCGTCGTCCAGGATGGGCGTGTAGTCGAGGTCCATCCAGACCGTCTCCGGACGCCCGTGTCTCCAGAGCTCCAGTTCCTGGGCGCGGAAGCTGAGCGGCCGACCGGCCAGGCCGCTGGCGATCACGTGCGCGTTGAAGGCGCGGGCTTCCGGCCAGAGTTCCAGGAGACGCCCGCCGAGGGCCTCCGGATGGCGCGGGCCGCAGACCTCCGCGTAGCCCCGGTTGTAGACCAAGATCCCGTCGCTTCCCCAGATCGCCACCGTCGGGACCGGCGAGAGCAGCAGGGTCTGGACGATGGTCCGGACGGGCGCGGGCCAGGAGGCGATGGCCCCGAGCGGCGTCGCCGCCCAGTCATGACCGCGGATCAGGTCGCCGAGATCCCCGCCTCCGACCGGAGACCAGTTCTGCGGGACGGCCGCGCGCGTCATCGATGCGAATACCGAAACCGTTCCATCGCGGCGCTTGTCGACGCGCGGGCGCGCATCGTCAACATCCGCCGGGCCGGGCCGCGGGGTCCGGACGTTTCCTCCCGGAGGTGAATCCGCTAGGCGTGAAGGCCGGTTCAGAGCGCGCCTTCGCTTTTCGGCATCGTTCGCGCGTTCGCACCGAAACCGGTTTCGTTTTCGCCGCGCGGAGGTCTGAAGGCATGCTCTCGGAGCGTCAGAACGCGATCATGGACGTCGCCCGGACCGAGGGGCGCGTCTCGGTCGATGCCCTGTCCGGCCGGTTCGCGGTCAGCGTGCAGACCATCCGGAAGGACCTGAATGACCTCTGCGACGCGCGCCTCCTCTCGCGCATCCACGGCGGGGCGGTGCTCGGCGCGGGCGCCGAGAACCTCGACTACGAGGCACGCAACGCGATCGCGGCGCCCGAGAAGGCGGCGATCGCGCGCGCGGCCGCCGACCTGATCCCGGACCGCTCCTCGCTGTTCATCAATATCGGCACCACCACCGAGGCCGTTGCCCGGGCGCTGCTGAGCCATTCCGGCCTCATGGTGATCACCAACAACCTCAACGTCGCGCTCGCCCTGCGGCCCAGCCCGGAGATCGAGTGCATCGTGGCGGGTGGCCTGATCCGCCGCTCGGACGGGGGGATCGTCGGGGAGGCGGCGGTGGATTTCATCCGCCAGTTCAAGGTCGATTTCGCGGTGATCGGGGCCTCGGCGATCGACGAGGACGGGACCCTCCTCGACTTCGACTATCGCGAGGTCCGGGTCGCGCAGGCGATCATCGCCAACGCGCGCCACGTCGTGCTGGTCGCCGATTCCACCAAGTTCGCGCGCAGCGCGCCGGTCCGGCTCGCCCAGCTCAGCCAGGTCGGCACCTTCGTGACCGATCGCTGCCCCAGTGACACCCTGCGCGACCTGTGCCGCGCGTCCGGAGTGCGGCTCGTCGAAACCGGTCGCTGAGCGTATCGGTTTCGATTGACTTTCCTTTGGTTTCGTATTCAATTCCTCTGCTTTCGCAGCCGCGCGTCCGACGCCGCGGCACGAGAGGGGGAGGATCATGCGGACGTTCGACGTGGCCGTCATCGGCGGGGGGATCAACGGCTGCGGCATCGCGCGGGACGCGGCCGGCCGGGGATACTCGGTGTCGCTGACTGAGCAGAATGACCTGGGCAGCGGCACCTCGTCATGGTCGACCAAGCTGATCCACGGCGGTCTGCGCTACCTGGAGCACTACGAGTTCCGCCTCGTGCGGGAGGCGCTGGCCGAGCGCGAGGTGCTCTGGGGGATCGCGCCCCACATCGTGCGCCCGCTGCGCTTCGTCCTGCCGCTCCACGCGGGCCTGCGTCCAGCCTGGCTGCTGCGGATCGGCCTGTTCCTCTACGACCATCTCGGCGGCCGCAAGCGCCTGCCCGGCACGCGCCCCGTGGACCTCTCCGGCCCCATCGGCGCCCCGCTCAAATCCGAGTTTCGGCGCGGCTTCGAGTACTCGGACGCGCGCGTCGACGACACGCGCCTGGTGGTGCTCAACGCGCGCGACGCCGAGGCGCGGGGCGCCGAGATCGCGGTGGGGACCCGCGTCGTCTCGGTCCGGCGCGAGGGCGATCTCTGGCGCATCGTCCGGCGCGAGCTTCGGACCGGCCGCGAGGAGGAGATCGCCGCGCGCTTCCTCGTCAACGCGGCCGGCCCCTGGGTCGACCGGGTGATCCAGGGCCCGCTCGGCCGGAGCGAGGCCAAGCACGTGCGCCTCGTGCAGGGCTCGCACATCGTGACGCGCAAGCTCTACGACCACGACCGGGCCTTCATCTTCCAGAACGCGGACGGGCGCATCATCTTCGCGATCCCCTACGCGAACGACACGACGCTCGTGGGCACGACGGACCGTGACTTCTCCGGCGATCCCGCCGACGCGGCGATCACCGAGGAGGAGACCGCGTATCTCCTGAGCGCCGCCAGCGAGTACTTCGCGACGCCGCTTCGCCGGGACGACATCGTCTGGACCTTCTCGGGCGTGCGCCCCCTCTACGACGATCACGCCTCCGCGGCGCAGGAGGCGACGCGCGACTACGTGCTGAAGACGGACGGCGCGGCCGGCGAGGCGGCGGTGCTGAACATCTTCGGCGGCAAGATCACCACCTACCGCAAGCTGGCCGAAGATGCCCTGAAGGAGATCGGTCAGCGCCTCGGGGCGCGCGGCCGCTCGTGGACCGGAGGCGCCGCACTGCCGGGCGGCGACTTCCCGGTGGACGGGGTGGCCGAGCTCGAGGCGCGCCTCGCCCGCGCCGCGCCCCGGCTCGGCGCCGCCACGGTCCAGCGCATGGTGGCCGCCTACGGGACGGACGCGCTGCGCATCGCCTCGAATCTGGGACCCGATCTGGGACACGGCCTCCACGAGGGCGAGCTGCGCTGGATGATGGACCGGGAATGGGCCCGCACCGCCGAGGACGTTCTCTGGCGCCGGTCGAAGCTCGGTCTCGCCTTCTCGCCCGACGAGGTCGAGGCGCTCCGAGCGCGGATCGCGGCCATGACCGGCCGCACCGACGGCGCGATGGCCGCCGCCGTCTGAGACCGGCAAGGACGCTGCGAGACCGAGAGACGGCGACCCGGCCGAGCCGGAGAGGCGCCGCATCACAGGAGGAAACGATGCCGCGACCGGACCATGCCGTCCACCATCGCCACAGGTCGAGACCGGACGCGCGGATCGCGCGTCGGCGCGCCGATACGGCGCGACGCTGAGCGCTGCACCTCAGCACCCCGTCCAATCCGAGATGCGCCCGGGATGAGCCCGGGTCCATCCGCGGTCTCAAGCACCAAGGCGCGCCATGATCGGCTTTCTCGCTCCCGCGGCCCACAGGCCACCCATTCAGACGGATCGCGTCGATCCGACCTACCGCAAGCTGCGCTGGCAGATCTTCGCGGGCATCTTTCTCGGCTATGCGGGCTATTACCTGCTGCGCAAGAACTTCTCGCTGGCAATGCCCTACCTCGTCGAGCAGGGCTACAGCCGCGGTGAGCTCGGCACCGCGCTCTCCGCCGTCGCGATCGCGTACGGCCTGTCCAAGTTCCTGATGGGCATGGTCTCCGACCGCTCCAACCCGCGCTACTTCCTGCCGATCGGCCTCGTGCTTTCGGCGCTGGTGATGCTCCTGTTCGGCTTCGTGCCCTGGGCGACCTCCAGCGTCGGCATCATGTTCGTGCTGCTGTTCCTCAACGGCTGGTTCCAGGGCATGGGCTGGCCGCCGAGCGGCCGCACGATGGTGCACTGGTGGTCCCAGAAGGAGCGCGGCGGCGTCGTCTCGGTCTGGAACGTGGCGCACAATGTCGGCGGTGGCCTGATCGGCCCGCTCTTCCTGCTCGGCTTGGCCTGGTTCAACGACTGGCACGCGGCGTTCTACGTGCCCGCCGCCGTGGCGCTCGGCGTCGCGGTCTTCGCCTTCATCACCATGCGCGACACGCCGCAATCCTGCGGGCTGCCCTCCGTGGAAGCCTGGAAGGACGATTATCCGGACGGCTACGACGCGAACCACGAGCGCGAGTTCTCCACGCGCGAGATCTTCGTCGAGCACGTGCTGAAGAACCGGATGCTCTGGTACATCGCCTTCGCCAACGTCTTCGTCTACCTGCTCCGCTACGGCGTGCTGGACTGGGCGCCGACCTACCTGAAGGAGGCCAAGCACTTCTCGGTCGACAAGACCTCATGGGCCTACTTCCTCTACGAGTGGGCCGGCATTCCCGGTACCCTTCTCTGCGGCTGGCTGTCCGACAAGCTGTTCCGCGGCAACCGGGGCGCGACGGGCGTGGTGTTCATGTTCGGCGTCATGGCGGCCACACTGGTCTACTGGCTCAATCCCGAGGGCAATCCGGGCGTCGACCTCGCGGCCCTGATCTGCATCGGCTTCCTGATCTACGGGCCAGTGATGCTGATCGGCCTTCAGGCCCTCGAGCTCGTGCCGAAGAAGGCGGCCGGGACGGCGGCGGGCTTCACGGGCCTGTTCGGGTATCTCGGCGGCTCCGTCGCGGCGAGCGCGCTGGTCGGCTACACGACCGACCATTACGGCTGGAACGGCTGCTTCATTCTCCTGCTGGCCGCCTGCGTCCTCGCGATCGTCTGCCTGTCGCTGACCCTGCGGCACAGCAGCACCGCGGTCGCGCAGCCTGCCTGAGCGGCGGTTTCCGGGCACGGCAGGGATGCTCAGGCTTCCTGCCGGCCCGTGCCGGTGCGATCGGGACGGGCGCCCGGAGCGGCCGTCCCGGCGCCGAGCGTGACGATCGGATCCTTCCGCCGGTCGTCAGGCCGTCACATCGCCCCGAGCGCCCGCGGGAGCCACAGGGACAGGGCGGGCCAGTAGGTCACCAAGACCAGGAAGGCCAGCATCGTCAGGAGCCAGGGCAGCACCGCGACGGTCAGCTCGGAGATGCCCATATGGGCGATCCCGCTCGCCACGTAGAGGTTGAGCCCGACCGGCGGGTGGCACAGGCCGACCTCCATGTTGACCGCCATGATGATCCCGAAATGGATCGGGTCGATCCCGAGCTTGACCGCGATCGGGAACAGGATCGGCGCCATGATCAGCAGGATCGAGGACGGCTCCATCACGTTGCCGGCGATCAGCAGGATGATGTTGACGACGAGCAGGAAGACCAGCGGGCTGAAGTTCATGGCGATCAGCCACGCCGCCATCGTCTGCGGGATGTTCTCCGACGTCATCAGGAACGAGAACAGCACCGCGTTGGTGATGATGTAGAGTAGCATCGCGCTCATGTTGGCGGACGCGAGAAGCACGCGGGGCACGTCCGACAGCTTCAGGTCCCGGTAGACGAACACCGCGATGACGAAGGCGTAGACGGCCGCCGTCGCGGCCGCCTCGGTCGGGGTGAAGATGCCGGCGTAGATGCCGCCGATCACCATCACCACGAGGAACAGGCCCCAGGCGCTCTCGCGGAAGGCGCGCAGGCGCTCGGCCCAGGACGCCTTCGGCATGCGCGGATATCCGCGGCGCTTGGCGATGACGAAGGTGACGCTCGCCAGCATGGCCGACAGGACGATGCCGGGCATCACACCGGCGAGGAACAGGTTGCCGATCGAGGAATTCGTCGACACCCCGTAGAGCACGAGGATGATCGAGGGCGGCACGAGGATGCCGAGCGCCCCCGAGGTGGTGATCACCCCGGCGCCGAAGCGCCGTGGGTAGCCCTCCGCCACCATGGCGGGCAGGATGATCGAGCCGATCGCCACCACGGTCGCCACGCTCGACCCTGACACGGCGGCGAACAGCGCGCAGGCGACCACGCCCGCGAGCCCGAGGCCGCCCGGCCAGTGCCCGACGAGGGAGGTCGTGAAGGCGATCATCCGCCGCGCCACGCCGCCATGGGCCAGGAAGTTACCGGCGAGGATGAAGAACGGGATCGCCATGATCGAGAAGTTCTCGATCCCGGTGAACAGCTTGAGCGCGACGCTCTCGATCGGCACCTGCGTGAGGGTAAACAGGAAGGTCAGCACCGTCAGGCCGAGCGCGATCGAGATCGGCATGCCGGTGAGCATGAGGGCGATGAGCAGCCCGAAGATGATCAGGCCGCTCATGCGGGGCCTCCCTCGCGGCCGAGCTGGATCGGGTCGACACCCTCGACGGTCGGGACGCCGTCGACATGGGCGTGATCGCGGGCGGGCAGGTGCCCGGTCTTCCAGTAGCTCCACGCGACCTGCAGGAAGCGGAAGCACATCAGGTAGGAGCCGAGCGGGATCGCGAGGTAGACGATCCAGACCGGGATCTCCATGTCGGGCGTCGTCTGGTCGGTGTGGCCGATGCGCCAGACGAAGTTCGTGCCGAGCGTGCCGACGATCCCGGTGAACAGCGCGCCCGCCGCGAGGCTGACCAGGACCATCACCCGGCGCGCGCCCGGCGGCAGGCGGTTGACCAGCACGTCGACGCCGACGTGGATGCCGGTGCGCACGCCGTAGGCCGCGCCGAACTTCGCCACCCAGATGAACATATAGATGCACAGTTCCTGCGACCAGCCGAAGTCGATCTGGTCGGTGTAGTCCTGCAGCGCCGGGATGCCGGAGAGGAACCGGTGCACCACCGTGGCGAAGGTGATGACGGTCGCGGCCGCCATCAGGGTTCCGATCAGCACCTCTTCGAGCCGATCGAGCAGTTTCAGCAACATGGTCGGTCCGGACGCGGCGGCGGGATCAGTTGTTCGGCGCAGCCTCGGCTTCCTTGTTGAGCGCCGCGACCAGATCCTTGCCGACGCGGGAGGCCATCTCGCGCTGGACCGGCGCCAGGGCCTTGCGCCACGCGGCGTTCTCGGCCTCGGTCGGCGTGTACACCTCGGTCTTGCCGGTGGCGCGGATGTCGGCGAGCGCCTTCTCGTTCTGCTTGTCGGCGATCTCGTGCTCGTAGGCGGTCGCGTCCTTGATGGCGCCCTCGAGCGTGGTGCGGATGTCGGCCGGCAGCCCGTCCCAGAAGCCCTTGTTCACGATGACCGCGTAGCCGATGTAGCCGTGATAGGTCAGCGTGGCGTGCTTCTGCACCTCGTTGAGCTTCTGGGTCGTCACGTTCGACGGCGGGTTCTCCTGGCCGTCGACCACGCCGGTCTGCAGCGCCTGGTAGAGTTCGGAGAAGGCGAGCACCTGCGGCAGCGCCCCGAGCTGCTTGAACTGCGCCTCCAGAACCTTCGAGGACTGGATCCGGAACTTCAAGCCCTTCACGTCCTCGGGGGCGTGCATCGGCTTGTTGGCGGTGAGGATCTTGAAGCCGTTGTCCCAGTAGCCGAGGCCCTTGATCCCCTTGGTCTCGAGCTTCTTGAACAGGCCCTGGCCGATCGGCCCGTCCTGGACGCGCCGCAGCACCTGCTCGTTGGGGAAGATGTAGGGCAGGTCGAAGGCCTCGAACTCCTTCACGCCGAGGGGCCCGAACTTGCTCGTGGACGGCGCCAGCATCTGCACGGCGCCGAGCTGGAGCATCTCCACCTCCTCCTTGTCCTTGTAGAGCGTGCTGTTGGGGTAGATCTCGACCTTGACCGCGCCCTTGGTGCGCTCCTCGGCGAGCTGCTTGAACCGCTCGGCGCCCTGGCCCTTGGGCGTGTCGGTGGTGGTGACGTGGCTGAACTTGATGACGATGGGGGTCTGCGCCGCGGCCGGGGCCGCTAGGGCGAGTGCACACACGAGCGCACCGAGAATCCGAGCCGTCATCACGTCCTCCCAGACCTGAGCCCGCGTCTTTGCGCGGATTGAATTTTGTATAGACTTGCAGGTGAGCGCGGTGGCGACAAGCGCGAAAGTGCGACGCCGGGGGGAAGATGTCGCCCGCACAAACGTTTCGTTCTTGATGCGGGCGGCAATGGGACCGGGCCCCGACGCGTCAGGTCCTGTCGCGCGCCCCGATGAAAGCCTGCACGGCCTCCCGATGCTCGGGCGTCGCGGTGACGACGGCGTAGTGGGAGGAGATCAGGTCGAGGTTGGTGCGCAGGTCGTTGCGCATGCCCTGGTAGACCGCGCGCTTGATCAGGCTCAGCGTCAGCGGCGGCGCCTTGGCGATTTTCCGCGCCAGCGCCGCCACGGCCGGCATCAGGTCCGCGTCGGCGTGGACGCCGTTGACGAGGCCGATCCGCAGGGCCTCGTCGGCATCGACGAAATCGCCGGTGAAGAACAGCTCCAGCGCCTTCGCGGTCCCGACAAGGCGGGGCAGGAAATGGGCGCCGCCCGCGCCGGGGACGAGGCCGACCCTCACGTAGGTCTCGGCGAAGCGGGCGCTCCTGGCGGCGAAGCGCAGGTCGCACATCAGGGCGAGGTCGAGGCCGGCGCCGGTGGCCACGCCGTTCAGGGCGGCGATCACCGGCTTGTCGAGATCCTCCAGCGTCAGCGGGATGCGCTGGATCCGCCCGTAAAGCTCCTCCTTGCGTCGTGCCGGCGGCTGGTCGAGGCGCTCGCCCATCTCGACGATGTCGCCGCCGCTGCAGAAGGCCGAGCCCGCGCCGGTCACCACCACGACGCGGATCGCCGCGTCGGTGCGGCAGCGCTGCAGGGCCTCCGTCCAGGCCTCGATCATCGGGAAGGTGAAGGCGTTCTTCCGCTCGGGCCGGTTCAGCGTGATGGTCGCCACCCCGTCGGCGACGGAGAACAGCAGGTCCTCGCCGGCGTCCTGTGTCTCGGCTTCAGCACTCATCGGGCGGCCTCCAGGGGCGCGGTGTCGGGCTTGTCCGGCGCGTCCATCAGGGCGGCGATCTCGGCCGGTTCGAGCCCGGCCTCGGCCAGGACCTCGGCGGTGTGCTCGCCGAGCCGCGGGGCGTGGTGGCGGATCGCGAAGCGGCTGCCGCTGAACGAGACCGGCCGGCGCATGGTGCGGTAGCGCCCCTCGCTCGGGTGCTCGGCGCTGCCGAAGAAGCCGACCGCCTTCAGGTGCGCGTCCTCCGGCAGGTCCTCCAGGCCGAGGACCGGCATGCACGGGATGCTCACCGAGTCGCAGAACGCCACCCACTCGGCGGTGGTCCGGCGCGGCGCCTCCTCCTCGACCAGGGCGTAGAGGATCTCGATGTTCTCCACCCGCACGGCGAGCGGCGCGAAGCGGGGATCGTCCACGAACTCGAGCCGGCCGGTGTGGATGAAGAAGTCGCGCCAGTTCCGGTCGGAATAGGGCAGGATGCAGGCGTGGCCGTCCCGGGTCCGGTAGGGCTTGCGCCGCGGGCTCAGGACCCGGTTGAAGCCCGGCGGACCGAGCGGCGGCTCGAAGGCGTAGCCGACCATGTGCTCGACGAAGTTGAACTCCACCATGGTCTCGAACATCGGCACCTCGACCGCCTGCCCGCCGCCGCCGGCCCGGCGCTCGAAGAGGGCGGCGAGGATCGCGCAGGCGATGGCCTGCCCGGCGATCTTGTCGCACAGCACCGTGGGCAGGTAGCCGGGCTGGCCATAGGCGGCGGTCTGGAGTGCCGCGAGGCCCGAGCCCGCCTGGATCAGGTCGTCGTAGGCCGCCTTGTGGGCGTAGGGACCATCGGCCCCGAACCCGTAGGCGCCGCAGTAGACGATGTCGGGCTTGAGCGTGCGCACCCGCTCGTAGCCGTAGCCCAGGCGCAGGATCGCGTCGGGCCGCATCGAGTGGACGAACACGTCGGCCGTGGCGATCAGCCGGTCGAGGGCGGCCCGCGCCGCCGCCCGCTTCAGGTCGAGGCGGACGCTGCGCTTGTTGCGGTTGAGGTGCAGGAAGTTGCCGCCCATCCCGGCGCCCCGGGCCGGCCGGTAATGCCGGAAGGAATCGCCCTCCGGCGTCTCGACCTTGATCACGTCGGCCCCGAGATCGGCCAGGATATGCGTCGCCGAGGGCCCCATGATCACGCTGGTCAGGTCGACCACTCGCACGCCCGCGAGCGGGCCGGCCGTGTTCGTCTCGGTGGAGTGAGTTTCGGCGGAGTGATCCGGCACGCCTGTCTCCCCTGTCACCCGGCGCCGCCGCGCAGGCGGACCAGCATCGGCCAGAGGGCCGCGCCGCCGCCCGCGCAGACCGCGCGCCCGATCCGCTCCTGCCAGAGGGCGTCGGATCCGAACTCGTCGCGCCAGGACCAGAGCCGCCGCGTCGCGCGGTGGAGCGGGTGCTCCTGGGTGAAGCCCATGGCCCCGTGGATCTGGTGGCCGATCGCCGCGACGTGGCCCGTCGCCTCGCCGCAGCGCGCCTTCGCGATGGCGGTGGCGAGGACGAAGCGCGGGTCACCCCAGCAGGCGGCCGCGAGATCGGCGGCCGCGGTCGCGGCCGCGACGTGGCCCGCGGCCTCGGCCAGCATGTGCTGGATCGCCTGGAACTTGGCGAGCGGCCGGCCGAACTGCTGCCGCTCCTGCGCGTGATCGAGGGCCGAGCCGAGGCAGGTCTCCAGGGCGCCCACCATCTGCTGCGCCCGGACCCAGGCGCCGACGGATTCGACGGACGGCGCGTCCGCTCCGGCGGCCCAGCCCGGCGCGGCCCGGACGTCGGCGGCCGCGACGGTGCAGCCGGTCAGATCGAGGGTGTCACGCGGCTCGCCGGCGAGGTTGTGGTGCGTGTCGCGGAGCGTCCCGGGCGCGGCGATCCGCACGAGGTGCGGGATGCCGGCCGCGTCGACGGCGTCGAGGAGCAGGGCCGCGACCGAACCGCCCCACGGCACCTGCGCGACCCGGCCGTCCAGGACGAACCCCTCCGCGTGCGGCGCGATCCGCACGGGGCCACCGCCCGGGACCAGCGACAGGGCGTCTTCGGCCACCTGTCCCCCCGCGGCAGCCCAGAGCGCCGCGCCCGCGACGGTCTCCGGCAGGGGCAGGGGAAGGGCGGCCCGGCCGCAACGCCGGATCAGTCGGGCCGCGGTCGTGGCGGCGAGACCGATCCCGCCCTCCGCCTCGGGCACCAGCGCCAGCGGCAGGCCGCTCTCGGCGAGCGCCGTCCAGAGATCCGCCGGCCAGGCGGCCGCGCCCGCGGCCCCGTCGCAGGCGGCCAGCAGCGCCGGCGTGAGGTGCTGGGCGAGCAGCCGCTCGACCTGATCGAGGACGATCCCGTCGATCCCGTCGACCGCGTCGCCGGCCTCGGCGTGGTCCATCCGGCTCATCGCAGCCCCAGCCCCCGGGCGATGACGCCGCGCAGGACCTCGCGGGTGCCGCCGCGCAGCGTGAAGGACGGTGCCCGCAGGGTCACGCCGCCCAGCGCCTCGCGGAAGGCGTCGCCCTGCGCGGTGAGGCTCGGCTCGACCGGCACCAGCCGACGGGCGATCTCCGGCACCGCGCGCTCGAAGCGGTTGCCGACATCCTTGACGAGCGCCGCCTCGACGCCCGGCACGACGCCCTGATCGAGGAGGCGTGCCACCGAGGCCGACATTTCGAGGAGCGCGGTGAGCTGCGCCACCATCCGCCCGGTCTCGACCGCCTGGAACCGGTCCGGTTCCGGCCCGATCCGGTCGACGAGTTCGACGAGCAGCCGGTAATCCGACAGGAACCGGTCGGGCCCCGAGCGCTCGAAGGCGAGTTCCTCCGTGACGAGGCCCCAGCCCGCGCCCTCCGCGCCGACCCGCATCGCGTCGGGGACGCGGTGATCGGTGAAGAACACCTCGTTGAACTCGTGATGGCCCGATAGGTCGAGGATCGGCCGCACCGTCACGCCGGGGGTCGCCATGTCGATGATGAACTGGGTCAGCCCGCCGTGGCGGTCCGGCCCGGGCTCCCCGGTCCGAACCAGGGCCAGCAGGTAGTCGACCTGATGGGCGTTCGTCGTCCAGATCTTGGAGCCGTTGATCACCCAATCGTCGCCGTCGCGCACCGCCCGGGTCCGCACGGCGGCGAGGTCCGAGCCAGAATTCGGCTCGCTCATGCCAATGCCGAAGGCGCACTCGCCCCGGCAGATCCGCGGCAGGATCGCCCGCTTGGCCGCCTCGGTGCCGTGCCTCAGGATCTGCGGGCCCGACTGGCGGTCGGCGATCCAGTGCGCGCCGCAGGGCGCGCCGGCCGCCAGCATCTCCTCGGTGACGACGAAGCGGACGAGGCCGGAGCGGGCGTGGCCGCCATAGGCCTCCGGCATCGTCAGGCCGATGAGGCCCGCGGCCCCCGCGCGCCGGCTGAAGGTGGCGTCGAAGGTCGTCCACGAGGTCCGGTGCGGGACGAAATGCCCGGCCGCCCGTTCCGCGTCGAGGAAGGCGCGGACGGACGCGCGGGCGGCCTCGGCCTCGGGCGGGAGCGGCTCGGCGCGGAAGCGGAAACTGTGCATCGGGGCTCTCTGAGCGGGGGGACGGGCTGGCGGCGCCGAATCCCCGGCGCTCAGCTGCCGTCGCGGCCCTCGAGGCCGGGGAAGAAGATCTCCTGCCAGTCGCCCGGCACCTTCCGCAGGAAGCCCTGCGTCGCCATCGCCTTGGCGAGGGCGACCATTCCCTTCGGGGCCACGTCGTAGACGATGGAACCGTCGGTCAGGATCGCCTCAACTTGCGCGCGGTCGATCTGAACCTGCTCCGAGGCGAGATAGATCGACGCCGCGCGCTTGGGGTCGCTGCGGATCAGCGCCACCGCATCCTCCATCCCGGCGCGGATCGCCTGCGCGACCTTCGGGTTCGCGTCGACAAACCCCTGCTTCGCGTTCAGGGTCGCGGCGGTGATGTCGCCGCTGCCGATCAGGCCGGTCGAGGTCATGACCGTCCGGATCTTCGGATCCGCCTGCAGCACCTGGGTGAAGGGCGGCGTCGCGAAGTAGCCGGCGATGCCCTGTCCGGCGCGCATCGCCGCGGTGGCGTCCGGATGGGGCAGGCTTACCATCAGCGCGTCGGCCTTGGCCGATCCGCCGAGCTGCTGGGCCGCCGCGACCCGCAGCAGGATCGCCTGAGGCGAGTTGAAGGCCGGGACCGCGATCTTGTCGCCGAAGGTGAAGTCCTTCAGTGCGGTCACGCCGGGCTTGCCGGTGAACAGCGTGTAGACGACCGAGCTCAGGGCGGTGAGGCTCTTGATCTGCTGGCTCCCGCGGGTCTTGTCCCAGGCGATCAGGGCACCGGCTGAGCCGAGGGTGCCAAGCTCGACGCTGTCGGAGAGCAGCGCGTCGTTCATCGCCGTCGAGCCGCTGAAGCGGGTCAGCGTGACCGACAATCCGTCGAGCCCCGCCGCCTTGGCGCGTTTGTCGAACAGCCCCTCGCTCTGCGCGATCATCACCGGCAGGTAGACGAGGCCGTATTGCAGGCCGATGCGGACAGAGGCCGTCTCGGCCCGCGCCGCCCCGCCGAGGGCCGGGAGCATCAGCGCGGCGGCGAGGAGGCGCGCGGCGACGGCCGCGTGGCGGAGCGACATCGGCATTCCTCCCGAGCAGGGCCGCGCTTGCCGCGCGGTCTCCCGGTGCCGGTCAATCAGACGAGTCCGACACCGCACACGAGTAGGGCAGAGCCCGCACCCGGCATCAACCGCCATCGCCCATATGCTGAGGAATATCACATATATGATGGGAGTCGCCGGGCATGCCGGATCTATAGTGCCGGCGAGCGGCGCGGGCTGTTGGCGCGGCGGAGGAGGGAACGTGCCTGCGATGCGCCGCGATCACCACGGATCCGCGCGTGGGCGACCAGGGCCGTTTCGAGCTGTGCGGCCTCCGGGACTGTCGTTTCGCGCGTCGCGTCATGGTTGAGCGCATTGCTCCGCGGGGCACCGCGTCCACCGACCTGACGGTGGGGGCCGATCCCGCCGGTTCGGATGAGGCCCTGGTGAAGTCCGCCGGACGGGTGCTTCAGATCCTGGAGCTGTTCGACGAGATCCAGCGGGAAGCCAGGGTCTCCGAGATCGCCGAGCGGCTGAGCGTCCCGCAATCCTCGACGTCGGTGCTCCTGAAGAGCCTCGTCCGGCTCGGCTATCTCGACTACGACCCGGCGAGCCGCAGCTTCCTGCCGTCGCCCCGGGTGGCGCTCCTCGGCGCGTGGCTCGACAAGGGACCGGTGCGCGACGGCAGCCTCGTGCGCATGCTCGAGCACCTGTCGGAGCGCACGGGCGGGACGGTGATCCTCGCCGCGCGCAACGCGATCTTCTCGCAGTACGTCCACGTCCTGCAGGCGCGCACCGCCATGCGCTTCCACGTTCCGCCCGGGACGCGCCGCCTCGTCGTCTGGTCGGCGACCGGCACCGCGCTCCTCGCCGACAGCCCGGAGGCCGAGATCGGTCCGCTGGTCCGCCGCACGAACGCGGAGGCGCCGGCCGAGCAGCCGCCGATCGCGGTCGCGGCCGTCCTGGCCAACCTGGCGCGGCTGCGGCGGGACGGGCACTTCCTCTCCCGCGGGCTCGTCACGCCGGGCGCCGGCTCGATCGCGGTCCCGCTGCCCCGGCGCATCGACAGCAAGGGCCGCCCGCTGGCGGTCGCCGTGTCCGGCCTGCTCGACGAATTCGAGCGTCGGGAAGCGGAGATCGCCGCGACGATCCACGACGCGGTGGCGCGGTTCCTGCCGGAGGATCCATCGCGGCCCTGAGGCCGGTCGCCGTGGAGCCCGCCGTCACCTCCGAACCCCGCGCACGGCTGCAGATCGAGGATTGCGGGGCTGCTCGGCCCGGTAGCGCGCTAGTGAGGCTCGGGGCCCTGCAGCCTCGAAGACGACCACGTGGAGACATCATCATCGTGCCCGGCGCCCCAACCGCGCGCGGCTCCGAGCCGCCCGATACGCAGCCGCGTCCGACCATCGCCGGTAACGTCGCCCTCGGCGTCACGCAGATCGTCCTGTGGGGCGGCACGTTCTTCCTCACCGCCGTCGTCTCGGACCCGATCGTCGCCGAGACCGGTTGGCCGCAGGCGATGGTGGTGGGCGCGCTCTCGCTCGCGATCTTCGTGTCGGGCCTGCCGGCGCCGTTCGTCGGCCGCATGATCCGGCGTCACGGCGGCCGGCCGGTCCTCGTAGCCGGCGCCACGATCATCGCGGCGGGCCTCGTGCTGATGGCGGTCGCGCAGTCCCTCCCTGTCTTCCTGCTCGCCTGGATGGTCGCCGGCCTCGGCATGTCGGCCGCGCTCTACGACCCGCTCTTCGCGGCGATCGGCCAAGCCTACGGCGCCGCCGCGCGCGGGGCGATGACCCAGATCGCGATCTCGTCGGGCTTCGCGGTCTCGCTCTGCTGGCCCGCCACGCAGTTCCTGGTCGATCATGTCGGCTGGCGCGGGGCCTGCCTCACCTACGCGATCCTGTCCGTCGCCCTCGTGGTCCCACTCTTCGCCTGTGCGCTGCCGGCCCGGAGCCGGGGCGCAGTCGAGCCCGCCGCGGCGCCCCGGCCCTACGAGCCGACCGGCTCGACCGAAGCGGCGCGCCTGCCGGCGGAGCGCCTGCTCGCCGTGACCTTCACGATGGCGGCGATGATCATGACCGCCACTTCGGTGCAACTGCTCAACCTGCTGCAGACGCTGGGCGTCGGCGCGACCGCCGCGGTGGCCCTGACCGGCCTGATCGGTCCCGCCCAGGTCGGCGTGCGCGTCGTCGAACTGGCCCTCGGCCGCCGCGCCCACCCGGCCTGGTCCCTGCTCCTGTCGAGCGCCAGCGTTGGGCTGGGGCTCCTGCTGCTGGCGACGATCCCGTCCCTGGCGTGGCTCGCGATGGTACTCTACGGCGCCGGCAACGGCATGCGCACCGTCGTGCGGGGCACGCTGCCGCTGGCGCTCTACGGACAGGGCCAGTACGCGGCGGCGATGGGCCGGCTCGCCCGCCTCCCGCTCCTCGGCCAGGCGATCACGCCCCTGGCCTGCGGCTACGTCGCCGAACGGCTCGGCCTGCTGCCCCTGCTGGAGGTGATGCTGGCCGTGGCGGCGATCAATCTCGGCCTGTCCCTGTGGGTGTTCGGCTTCGCGATGCGTCGCCCGAGGGCGCCGGCCTGACCGGCGGTTGCGGACCAGATTTTGCCAGATTGACAGATTGTCGGACGATGTGCTCCATTCGGCCCGCGGATGAGAGGCATCCGCGAGGATGAGCCGGGTCAACCGGCCGCCCGAAGGAAACGCCCGCATGGACGCAGAGATCTACGAGATCTACGCGATCAAGTACGCGCATCATCACCGTATGGCCCGCGAGAACTTCATCGGCGGGGACATCCACGACGGCCCGATGCCGATCGACTACTTCGTCTGGGTCGTCGTCGGCGGTGGCAGGACGATCGTCGTCGATACCGGCTTCGACCGCGCGATGGCGACGAAGCGGGGCCGTAGCATCGTGCGGCCGGTCGAGGAGGGCCTGGCGCGGATCGGCGTCGACCCGCTGCGGGTTGAGGACGTCGTCCTGACCCACCTGCATTACGACCACGCCGGCAACCACGACCTGTTCCCGACGGCCCGCTTCCACGTCCAGGAACGCGAGATGGCGTTCTGCACCGGCCGGTGCATGTGCCATCCGGAGGTCCGCCACCCCTTCGCCGCCGAGGACGTGAAAGCGATGGTGGACCGCCTGTTCGAGGACCGCGTCCGCTTCCGCGAGACGACCGACACGCTGTATCCGGGGATCACCCTCCACCGGGTCGGCGGCCATTCGGACGGCCTGCAGATCGTCCGAGTCCGGACCGCGCGCGGCTGGGTCGTACTGGCCTCCGACGCCGCGCACTTCTACGCCAATATCGGTCGCCGGCTCGCCTATCCCATCGTCTACAATGTCGGCGACATGTTCGAGGGCTACCGGACGGTCCGGCATCTGGCCGAGTCCGAGGATCACATCGTCCCGGGCCACGATCCGCAGGTTCTCGCGATCTACCCGCCGGCGTCCGCGGATGTCGCCGGCTGGATCGCGCGCGTCGACCTGCCTCCGACCGCTTCACCGACCTACTGACCGGAGGATTCCATGATCGTCGAGATGCGCGTTTACTACTGCGCCCCGACCCGATTGCCGGCCCTGCTGGAGCGGTTCCGCTCCACCACGCTCGGCTTCTTCCAGAAATACGGCATCGAGCAGGTCGGCTTCTGGACCACGCTCGTCGGTCCCGACAACCACGCGCTCACCTACCTGCTCAAGTGGGAGGACATGGCCCAGCGCGAGGCGCGCTGGAACGCCTTCCAGGCCGATCCCGACTGGATCGCCGCCCGCGCCGAGACCGAGAAGGACCGGCCGATCGTCGCCCGGATCGAGAACACCTTCCTCGCCCCCACGGACTTCTCCGCCCTGCGCTGACGGGGACACGCGGCGCCGGGCCAGTCCGGCCGTCGCCCAGAGGGATATTCACGGCATGGAACAGAGAACCATCGGCGTCATCGGCCTCGGCATGATGGGCGATCCCATGAGCCGGTGCCTGGCCCGAGCGGGGCACGCGCTCCGCCTGCTGGACGCGGATGCCGGCCGGACCGACGCGCTCGCCCGGGATCTCGGCGCGGCGACGCTCACGCGGGAGAACGCGTCCGAACTCGACCTGCTGATCACGATGCTGCCGAACTCGGCCATCGTCGAGGCGGTGCTGCTCGACGAGGGCTGGGCCGACGCGCTCCCGGCCGGCGCCACCGTGATCGACATGAGCTCGTCGGAGCCGGTGCGCTCCCGCGCCCTCGGCGAGACGCTCGCCGGGAAGGGGCTCGGCTATCTCGACGCGCCGGTCTCGGGCGGCGTGCGGCGGGCCGTGGACGGCACGCTCGCGATCCTCGTCGGCGGCGAGGCGGATCTCCTCGCCCGCTGGCGGCCGGTGCTGGAGGCGATGGGCTCATCCGTCCTGCATATCGGCCAAGCGGGATCGGGCCACGCCGCCAAGGCGCTGAACAACTTCGTCTCCGCCGCGGGCCTGCTCGCCACCGTCGAGGCGCTCCACGTGGCGCAGCGCTTCGGCATCGCGCCGGAGGCCATGACCGACGTGCTCAACGCCTCGTCCGGGCGCAGCAACACCTCCGAGAACAAGGTCAAGCAGTTCATGCTCAGCGGCAGCTTCGCCTCGGGCTTCTCGCTGAAGCTGATGGACAAGGATCTCGGCATCGCCGGGGACTTGGCCCGATCGGTCGACTACCCGCTCGTCTTCGGCCGGCACTGCATCGAGGCCTGGCACGCCATCGCCGCCGAGGTCGGGCCCGCAGCCGACCACACCGAGATGTACCGCCTGCTGGCCGAAGGAGCCTGAGACGATGGCGCTCCCGGATCTCAGCCGCTTCTACATCGACGGCTCCTGGGTCGAGCCGGTTTCGGCCCGGCCGTTCCCGCTGATCGACCCCGCCACCGAGACGGCGTTCGGCACCCTCGCGCTCGGCGATGCCGCGGATGTCGACCGGGCCGTGCGCGCGGCCCGCGCCGCCTTCCCGGCCTTCTCGGAGACGGCGCCCGCCGAACGCGTCGCGCTCCTCCGCCGGATCCTCGCGCTCTTCGAAGAGCGGTTCGAGATCTTCGCGGAGACGATCCGGCAGGAGATGGGCTCGCCCATCGGCTTCGCGCGCAAGGGGCAGGCGGCGCGGGGCCCGGCGCACCTCAACGCGCTGATCGCGGTGATGGAGCGCTTCGCGTTCGAGGAGGATCGCGGCACCACCCGGATCCGGCGCGAGCCGATCGGCGTCTGCGGCCTGATCACCCCCTGGAACTGGCCGATCAACCAGATCGTCGTGAAGATCGCCCCGGCGCTCGCGGCCGGCTGCACGATGGTGCTGAAGCCCAGCGAGTACTCGGCCGTCAGCGCGATGCTGTTCGCGCAGGTCCTGCACGACGCGGGCGTGCCGCCGGGCGTGTTCAACCTCGTGAACGGGGACGGCCCCGGCGTCGGCGCCGCGATCGCCGCGCATCCGGGGATCGACATGGTCTCGTTCACCGGGTCGACCCGCGCCGGGATCGAGATCGCCCGGGCGGCGGCCCCGACCATCAAGCGCGTCGCGCAGGAACTCGGCGGCAAGTCCGCCAACATCCTGCTGGAGGATGTCGACTTCGATCAAGCGGTCCGGCGCGGCGTCGCGGCCTGCTGCACCAATTCCGGCCAGTCCTGCTCGATCCCGACGCGGATGCTCGTGCCCCGGGCCCGGATGGACGAGGCGGCCGCCATCGCGGCCGAGGCGGCGGCGGGCTTCCGGCTCGGCCCGACCGCGGACCCCGAGACGGATCTCGGCCCGGTGGTCAACCGCACCCAGTACGAGCGCGTCGTCGGGCTGATCCGCACCGGCATCGCGGAGGGCGCGCGGCTCGTCGCCGGCGGCCCGGAGCGGCCGGACCACCTCGACCGCGGCTTCTACGTCCGCCCGACAATCTTCGCCGACGTGACCCCCGACATGACCATCGCGCGGGAGGAGATCTTCGGCCCGGTCCTGTCGATCCTCGCCTACGACAGCGAGGACGACGCGATCGCGATCGCCAACGGCTCGCGCTACGGGCTCGCCGCCTACGTGCAGGGACGGGACCGCGACCGGGCGCGCGCCGTGGCGCGGCGGCTCATCGGTGGGCAGGTCCACATCAACTACCCGCCCCCGGACGTCCACGCGCCGTTCGGCGGCTACCGCCAGTCCGGCAACGGCCGGGAATGGGGCGAGGCCGGTCTTCAGGAATACCTCGAGACCAAGGCGATGATCGGCTTCGGTCTCGACTGAACCGTCCCGCGCGATGCGGCCGGCGCCCGCGCGCCTCGGCCCCGACCAGGAGAACCAGATGTCCGACGAGAGCGAGCTGTTCGGCCAGGGTTTCGAGAACCGCAAGACCGTCCTCGGCGCCGCCCATGTCGAGAAGTCCTGGGCCAATGCCGACGCGTTCAACCGTCCGGTCCAGCGGCTCGTGACCGAGTACTGCTGGGGCGCGGTCTGGGGCGACGAGACGCTGCCGTTCAAGACCCGCAGCATGCTCAACATCGCGATGCTGACCGCGATGAACCAGCACCACGAACTCGGCGTCCACGTCAAAGGCGCGCTCAACAACGGCGTGACCCGGGACGAGATCCAGGCGGTGCTGATGCAGGCGCTCGTCTATTGCGGCGCCCCGGCGGCCCTGGCGGCCTTCCGGACCGCCTCCGCGGCGATCGCCGCGTGGGACGAGGAACACGCCGGCGGGCGCTGACCCGCGAACCGATGCGCGGGCGCGAGCCCGCGCCTCAAGAACCGACGCAGTCAAAAACATGCGCGGCACGATCACAGGGAGGGAAACGCCATGACGGTCACGTCGGCAGCCTTGGCAACGGACGCGGCGGGCGCTCGCCCGGTGTCGTCCCAGTCGATCGAGGAGAAGCGGAAGAGCGCCATCCGCGGCGCGTTCTTTTCCGAATACATCGACATGTTCGACATCTACCTGCCGGTGGTCGCGCTGGCGCCGGTGATGTTCATGTTCCAGCCGAAGAACCTGTCTCCCCAGATGGAGACGGTGCTGGCCTCGCTGGTCTTCATCACAACCCTGCTCGGCCGCCCGATCGGCGCGCTCATCTTCGGCCTCATCGCCGACAAGGTCGGGCGCCGGGCCGCCTCGATCTACTCGGTGGCGGGCTTCGGGGTGATCACGCTGCTGATCGGCCTGCTGCCCGGCTACGAGACGCTCGGCCTCGCCTCGTACATCCTGCTGGTGCTGCTGCGCTTCCTCGACGGCATCTTCCTCGGGGGCGGCTATACCGGGGCGATGCCGCTCGCCATCGAGTATTCCAAGAAGGACAAGCGCGGCTTCGTCGGCGGCCTGATCATCGCGGGCTTCCCGGCCGCCTACGTCAGCATCAACCTCATCACGATGCTGATGTTCTACCTGTTCCCGCTCGACGGGCCCGGGTCGCCCTACACGGTCTGGGGCTGGCGCATCCCCTTCATCGTCGGCGCGGCGCTCGCCGGCCTGCTCGCCCTCTACTACGTCCACAAGGTCTCGGAATCGGAGGTCTGGAAGAAGGAGGCCGCCGCCGGGGCCGAACAGGCCGAGGCATCGCCCATGGCGGGCCTGTTCTCCGGGAAGGGCGGGCGCGACCTCCTGCAGGTCCTGCTGCTGATGACCGGCTTCTGGACGACGCAGAACATCATCACGATCTACATGCCGACCGGTTTGCTGGTGAAGACCCTGCACCTCAACGGCTTCGCGCTGACCGCGACGCTGATGATCTGCTACACGATCCTGTTCTTCAGCTACATCGGCTCCGGCCTGCTGGGGCAGGTCATCGGCCGCCGGCGGTTCTTCGTGATCGTCGGCCCGCTGATCGCGACGGTGGGCGCGTACATCCTCTACACGCTGACCGTCACGCCCGAGATGGCGTTCGGCACCCGCGTACTGCTGGTCAGCCTCCTGGCGGTGATCGTGACCTCGCCCTGGGGCGTCATCGTCACCTACATCAACGAGCGCTTCGCCACGGATGTCCGCGCCACCGGCTTCGGCATCGGCTTCAGCCTCTCGGTGGTGATCCCGTCCTTCTACGCCTTCTACATGGACTGGCTGAGCGCGCTGATGCCGCTCGCGCTGACGCCCGTGGCCCTGCTCATCGTCGGCGGCCTGATCGGCACCGTGGGCGCGCTCATCGGGCCGGAGACCAAGGACGTCGATTTCGGCACCGGCCACTGAGCCGGACGCCGCGCGGAGGACGCAGCATGAACGGGAACCGGATCGGCTTCATCGGGCTCGGCAACATGGGCGGCCGCATGACGCGCCGCCTGACCGGCGCGGGGATCGATGTGGTCGGCTTCGACACCGACCGGGAGGCCGCCGCGCGCTGGGGCGCGACGGACGCGGGCTCGATCGCCGCGGTCGTCGGTGAGACAGACGTGGTCCTGATGTCCCTGCCCGACAGCAAGGTGGTCGAGCGCGTCGTGCTCGGCGCGGGCGGGGTCCTCGCGGGCTGCCGGGACGGGCAGATCGTCGTCGACCTCAGCACGGCCTCGGCCAGCTCGACGCGCCGCATCGCCGCGGCGCTGGCCGAGCGCGGCGTCGCCTACGTCGACGCGGGCATCTCCGGGGGCGCCGCCGCGGCCGAGAAAGGCACGCTGACCTTGATGGTCGGCGGCGATCCCGCCGTCATCGACCGGCTGGGCTGGGTGTTCGCGCCGATCGCCCAGAAGGTCGTCGTGATGGGCGGATCGGGGGCCGGCCACACGACCAAGCTGCTCAACAACTTCCTGAACGCGGTCAGCCTCGCCGCCACCGCGGAGGTCATGGTCGCGGGCCGGAAGGCCGGGCTCGACCTGCACCGGCTCCTGGAGGTGCTGAACGCCTCCAGCGGCGTCAACTTCGCGACGCTGAACCGTTTCCCGAAGATCGTCGACGGCGACTACCTGGAAGGCGGCCTGACCGGCAAGCTGATGACCAAGGACGTCGTGCTCTACACCGATCTCCTGCACGAGCTCGGCGTCGCATCCCTCAACGCGTCCGGCCCGATGGCGAGCTTCGGCCTCGCCACGGCGCTCGGCTACGGCGACGTCATCTCCAACCGCGTCGTCGACGCCATCGGCGACGTCTCCGGCGGCGTCCGGCTCCACGGCAACCGACACGAGAACTGAGAGGATACGATGCAGATCTTCCACGGCCGCGAGAACAGCGCGAAGTCCGAGAGCCGCGGGCCGACCTTCACCGGGCAGGTCTGGGCCGATCCGGTGATGCCGTCGACGGGCGGCGTGATGATCAACAACGTCTTCTTCACGCCCGGCGCGCGGACCTTCTGGCACGCGCACGCGCAGGGCCAGATCCTGCAGGTCACCGCCGGCAAGGGCTGGATCTGCGTCGCGGGCCAGCAGGCGCAGCCGATCCGCGCGGGCGACACCGTCTGGATCCCCGCGGACGAGCGGCACTGGCACGGCGCGGCCGCCGACAGCTACCTGCTCCACACGGCGATCTCGCTCGGCAAGACCGACTGGCAGGACGAGGTGGTCGAGGCCGATTACGCCGGAGCCACGGCATGACCGGGCCCGCGCCGAGCCCGGAGAGCCTCCGGCACACCGTGCAGGGCGAGCTCGGTTACTGGGACGCGGAGCAGGCGGCCCTCGCCGAGCTGGCCCCGGGCTTCCTCGACGCCTGGGCCCGACTGGCGATGGTCCCCGTGCGCAAGAACCATCTCGGCGCCAAGGACCGCGCCCTGATCGCGCTCTCGGCCGCGACGGCCGCGACCCACCTCTACGCGCCCGGGACGCGCCGCCAGATCCGCAACGCCCTCGATGCGGGCGCGACGGCCGAGGAGATCACGGAGGTGCTCGCGCTCACGGCGACCCTCGGCATCCACGCCTGCAACATCGGCGTGCCGCTGCTGCTGGAGGTGCTGGAGGAGGCCGGGCAGCGGAGCGGCCCCGCGCCGCTGACGCCGCGGCAGGAGCAGCTGAAATCCGACTTCACCCGCGACCGGGGCTACTGGCACGCGTTCTGGGACGGTCTCCTCGAACTCGATCCCGACCTGTTCGAGGGCTACCTCGACTTCTCGGGCTGGCCCTGGCGCCACGGCGTGCTCACGCCGAAGATGAAGGAGTTCGTCTACTGCGCCTTCGACGCGGCGGCGACGCACCTCTACGTGCCGGGCCTGAAGATGCACATGAAGAACGCCCTCGGTTACGGGGCGACCAAGGAGGAGCTGATGGAAGTCCTCGAGATTGTCAGCCTGATCGGCATGCACGGCGCGGAACTGGCCGCGCCGATCCTGCGCGACGAACTGGCCGCGCGGGGCCGGGGCTGACCGACGCGCGCCGGGGCACGCCTTGCCACCCGAGGCTGCGCCATGCCACCGCTTCGGCTCGCCAATGATCCCCGAATCCCCAGCAATGAACAAGATCAGGGCCATCCAGCCGGACACGCTCCGGCAAAAGGTCGAGGACGCCGTCCGCGAGGCGATCACGTCGGGCGTCTACGCCCCCGGCGAGCGGCTGATCGAGCGCGAGTTGTGCGAGGGGCTCGGCGTCAGCCGCGCCTCCGTGCGCGAGGCCCTGCGCCGGCTCGAGGCCGAGAAGCTCGTCCACACGGTGCCGCATCGCGGCCCGGTCGTGGCCTCGATCTCGGTGGAGGAGGCGCGTCAGCTCTACGCGCTGCGGGCCGTGCTGGAGGGCTACGCGGCGCACGAATTCGCCACCCAGGCCACGGACGCGGCGATCGCCGAGTTCGGACGCGCAGCCGGCGATCTGCGCGAGGCTGCCGGCAGCGGCGACACGGACCGCGTCCTGCGCGCCAAGGGCGTCCTGTACGACGTGATGCTCAGCCATTGCGGGAACGATCTGGTCCGCGAGACCCTTCGCGGCTTCTACTCCCGGATCAACCTGCTGCGCGCGACATCGCTGATGCATCCCGAGCGGCTGCCGCACAGCCTCGCCGAGATCGACGCCCTCGTCGCGGCCTTCCGGGCCCGGGACGCCGCGAAGGCCGAGCAGCTGGCCCGCCTCCACGTCACCAACGCGTGCGCGGTCGCCCTCAAGCAGCTCGCGTTCCGCATCGCGCAGACGTCCCTCGACGCGGTGAGCTGAGCGCGCGGTCCGCGGGCGCGCAGACCCTGCGCGGGGGAGGGCGGCGAGGTCGCCTCCGCGGCGACGCCCGTGGCCGAGGCGGTCCAGGGGATCGCCGTCCTGTTGGCAATGTCGGGCGCCCTGCGCCGAGCGACCGGCGGCGACACGCCTTGCGGTCCCCCGGCGGAAGGCCCAGAACCGCACGGTCCTTGCTTCCCCTTGCTGGCGCCACGGGAGTTCGTCGCTTGGTCCGGACCGTCTGCCCGCACGATTGCCCCTCCGCCTGCAGCCTCGACGTGGAAGTCGCGGACGGGCGCGTCGTCTCGGTCCGGGGCGGCGACAACCCCTACACGGCCGGGGTGATCTGCGCGAAGGTCAGCCGCTACGGCGAGCGCGTCCACCATCCGGACCGGATCCTCCACCCCATGGAGCGCGTCGGCCCGAAAGGCAGCGGGGCGTGGCGCCGGATCTCCTGGGACGCGGCGCTCGACCGGCTGGCCGCGGCCTTCTCCGAGACGGCGGACCGTTGGGGGCCGGAGGCGGTCTGGCCGTACAACTCGGGCGGCACCATGGGCCTCGTCCAGCGCGACGGCATCCACCGGCTGACCCACGTGATGGGCTACTCGCGGCGCAAGCGCACCATCTGCACGGCGGTGGCGATCGCGGGCTGGAGCGCCGGGGTTGGCCGGATCGCCGGGCCGGATCCCCGCGAGATGGCGCTGGCCGACCTGATCGTGGTCTGGGGCGGCAACCCGGTCAGCACGCAGGTCAACGCGATGACCCACATCAGCCGCGCCCGCAAGACGCGCGGCGCCAAGCTGGTGGTGATCGATCCGTACCGCACCGGGACCGCGGCGGCGGCCGACCTCCACCTCGCGCCCCGGCCCGGGACCGACGGGGCGCTGGCCTGCGCGGTGCTCCACGTCCTGTTCCGCGACGGCCACGCGGACCGGGCCTATCTCGCCGCGCACGCGCAGGATACGGCCGCGCTGGAGGCGCATCTGGCGTCGCGCACGCCCGAATGGGCGGCGGCGATCACCGGCCTGGAGCCCGCCGCGATCGAGGCCTTCGCGGCCCTCTACGGCAACACGCCGCGCAGCTACATCCGCTGCGGTTTCGGCTTCACCCGGAGCCGCAACGGCGCGGTGAACCTGCACGCGGTGACCTGCCTGCCGACCGTCACCGGCGCGTGGCAGCACCCGGGCGGCGGCGCCCTCTGGCAGCACGCCGCGATCTTCAACTGGGACAAGACCCTGACGGAGGGTCTCGACGCCCGGGCGCCGGGCGTGCGCGAGCTCGACATGAGCCGGATCGGCGCCGTGCTCGCCGACGATCCCGACGCCCTGCAGGGCGGGCCCCCGGTCCGCGCCATGCTGATCCAGTCGGCCAATCCCGCGGTCTCCGCGCCCGACAGCGCCCGGGTGCGCGCCGGGCTCGCGCGGCCGGACGTGTTCGTGGCCGTGCACGAGCAGTTCCTGACCGAGACGGCCGCGCTCGCCGACCTCGTGCTGCCGGCCACCACCTTCCTGGAGCACGACGACATCTACGGGGCCGGCGGCCACAGCCACATCCAGGCCGGCCGCACGATCCTGGAGCCGCCCGGCGCGTGCCGCTCGAACCACGCGCTCCTTTCGGCGCTCGCCGCCCGGCTCGGCGCGGACCACGCGGGCTTCCACCTGAGCGCCCGGGACCTCGCCGACGCGACCCTGGCGCGCTCCGGCTGGGGCGGCCTCGACAGGCTGGAGGCGGAGGGCTGGATCGACGCGCAGCCGGACTTTGCCGAGAGCCACTTCCTGAACGGGTTCGGCCATCCCGACGGGCGCTTCCGCTTCGCGCCCGACTGGGCGTCACTGGGCCCGCGCGCGGCCGGGATGCCGTCCCTGCCGGATCACTGGCCGGAGGCCGAGCCCGCCGACGCGGAGCACCCGTTCCGCATGATCGCCCCGCCGGCCCGCCAGTTCCTGAATGCGACCTTCACCAACGTGCCCGAGTCGCTCCGCCGCGAGGGGCGGCCGACCTGCCTGATCCACCCCGCTGACGGCGACCGGCTCGGGATCGGCACGGGCGACGCCGTCGAGGTCGGCAACGCCCGCGGCCGGGTCCGGCTGCACGCGCGGCTGGCCGAGGGGCAGCAGCCGGGCGTCGTCGTGGTCGAGAGCCTGTGGCCGAGCACGGCCTTCATCGGCGGGGGCAGCGGGATCAACGCGCTGATCGGGTCCGCGCCGGCCGCGCCCAACGACGGCGCGGCCTTCCACGACACCGCGGTCTGGGTCCGCGCGGCCTGAATCCCGGACCGCACCGGGCTGAGGCCGAACCGGCCTGCGCGGGCGCGCTATTTCTCGACGAAGGCCTTCTCGATGACGTAGTGGGCGGCCTCGCCGTGGTTGCCCTCCTCGTAGCCGCGGGACGTCAGGAGCTCGCGGGTGTCGCGGATCATGTCGGGGCTGCCGCAGAGCATGAAGCGGTCGTTCTCGATCGCCATCGGCGGCAGGCCGATATCCTCGAACAGCTTGCCCGAGACCATCAGGTCGGTGATCCGGCCGCGGTTGCGGAACGGCTCGCGGGTCACGGTCGGGTAGTAGACCAGCTGGTTCGAGATCATCTCGCCCAGGAACTCGTGGCGCGGCAGCGTCTCGGTGATGG
>NZ_FOMM01000025.1:0-113204 GCF_900112625.1 Methylobacterium sp. 13MFTsu3.1M2 | reverse complement strand
TTTGACACCGCGTCCAGAAGCCGATCCCAGATGCCACGCTTGCGCCAGCGCCGAAAACGGTTGCCGCAGGTCGTATGTGGGCCGTAGCGCGCCGGGATGTCGGCCCAGGGCGCGCCCGTGCGCAGCCGCCAGAAGATCCCGTTGAGCACCCGCCGGTCATCCACGCGCTCCTTGCCGCGCACGTCCGTCGGCAACAACGGCTCGATCACCGCCCACTCCGCATCCGTCAGATCAAACCGCGCCATCAAGGCCCTCCTGCTCAGAGGGCTAACGACGCCGCGGTTCAACCGTGCCAGCCATTATCGGTTCGCGACCTAGTGTGTCGGCCGCACCCTGCGCTTTGTTTGCGTAAGCCCCTAGCCGATCATTCGCAGTCTGTTCAGTATGATCTGCCAATTCGAAGCTCCAGCGCTTCCACGGCCAGCTCATGTGATCACGCTCACGTGCCTGGACCAGTGTGTCATCAACGCGATAGACGCAGGGCGTCCTCTCAACCTAAACGCGAGTCATGTTGAAAAAGCTCGCGTCCCTACCCCTGCTTCTGTTCCCCCTGAGCGCGGTGCCCGCCTGGGCGTTGCCGGTCGGTCTAAAGTGCGAATTGATCAAGTACACAGGTCCGGACTCGGGCTACAAGAAGTTTGATTACGTCGACGTTGCTCTTCTCGATGTCGACAATCAGCGCGTGGACATGATCAGCTCCGGCCTACGCGAAGAGTGGACCTACCTGAACGGGAAGGCAGGGACGACGGCGGCCGGAGATCGCCTTTCGATCGCAGCTGATAGCTCAACGATATACGGCGGCGGAATTCGGTTCGGGTCTGCCTTCGCCTTCGAGTACAATCGCACCAATCACGCTCTGGTCTGGACCGGCATCTGGAGCCACCGCAGAGACGCGCAGACGTGGTTGTTCAATTGCCTAGAGGCACGTCCGTAAACGAAAAAGCCCCTGGGGATTGCCCCAGAGGCGTATTGAAGACCCGCGCCGCGCAGGTATGTTGAATAGGTCTTGGCTATCGAACGTGAGACGGTTGGTCAGGATAAGGAAGACCCCGGTTTTGAGTTTCTCAGCCGGGGCCTTTCTATTTTCCAGTTCCGAATCACGTACTGCCGCCACGGCTGCTTCTTACGGCCTCCGCGCGAGAACATCATCTCTTCGGCCACCTCACCTGTGACCCCGATCCTCTCTGCGAGGTGGTCCACGGCGTCACAGTATCGGCCGTATACCCTCGCGTCGTTGGCCCTATGGACCCAGCCGTCCTGACGGATCGCGATGATTCCGGGTCCGAACAGCACGGCCACGGATTTTCCCGTCCACTGATCAAGGATGTAGCCGTCACCCTCGGGGCGGATGAAGTGAATCAGCTTGGTGAAGTAGGCCGGTGCGAGACCCGGTACGATGGCGCTGTTAAAGCGCTCGTACGCCTCTGTGCGGCTGATCCCGCCGCGACGGATCGCATCGATCGTGGCGAGCAATGCCGGTCTGACGCCCAGGGCTTTCGCGCCATTGCGGCGATCCATGCCGCCCCAGGCCATGCAGGCGACGAAGCAGGCTTCACTGGAGTTCTTGGCCGACTGGCAGAAAGCGCGCAGCTCGACGCGCGTTAGGTGGCGCTCCGGCACATCTCCACCGACGTAATCGGGCAAGGCTCTGACCCAGGCGGATGGGATCGATCCCTTCCAGCCGGATTCAGCCTGAGCCAACCGGGTGAACGCCAGATAGTGGCCTTCGTGAATCATCGCGGCCCTCCCACCCGGCTGTGAACCGGCTGCAACTTCTGTAGCGGCCGTCGCCTCGGTCCACCATGCGTTAGCCACAGCTCGCTAAGGTATGCCCGACAACGAGGGTTCATGCCTTGAGTAGCCGGGACGAGAAGGTCACCACCGCCGCTCTGGCGCTGGTCGGTGTTGCGGTGGCGTTTGTCACGGTCACTTGGCTGCGGCGCCCGCCCTCCCCGCCTCCGGTGTCAGACCGGGATCGACTCGTGTCCGCCTACACCTCACCGACAGGCTTCAAGCCTTTCACGCACATGGATCGTCCCCCGAGGGAGTCATACGTCATGCTCGACGTGATTCCGGAGGACGACGACGCGCTAAGATTCATCCACGTCCAGGTCATCATACCGAGCCAGCACCATGGCCTGTTGTGGACCTACGCGCAGTACCGAGTGAAGTGTCGCGAGTACGTCATGCAGGACTTGGGGGAATCAGAAACTGTTGATGGATTGTCCAAAGCGCAGAGCTATGAGACCTCCTATCGTCCTCTGGGTGAGACGTTTCAGAACAGCGGTGCGTATGAGGCTTGTCGGTACCTGAAGCGGATCTGATCAGCTCGGCAGCCGCCCCTGTCTCGCGCGAACATCGATAACGGTCTTGTCGTCGATGTTGTAGTCGCACTCGTAGATGTGGCGGATCCAAGCGCCCATTCCGTTCTGGAACTGGATCTTGTCACCGACGTAGGTGATCGTGTCGTGCTTCAGGCCCTTGAAGCGAAACCGAGAGAATTTGGACTCGGACCAGCCGTCGACCCACTGGTAGTCGTTCTTGGCGAGGTTCTCGACATATCTTTTGCACGCAAACGTTGCTTCGATGTGCTTCTTGTCGCCGATGCACTGAAGATCCTCGCGGCAGCTTGCTTCCTCAGCCCGTTTCTCGGCGATGGCCTTCTCAGCGGCGGCTGCCTGTTCAACAACGGCTCGCGTGGCCTGCTCTCGCTGAGCCGCAGCGCGTGACTCAGCTGCATGCTGCTCCACCCTGGTCTTCTCGGCGGCGCGGGCTTCCTTCAGCTCAGCCCACCTCTTCGGCTCGGCGAATCCCTCAG
The DNA here is from genome assembly GCF_900112625.1 of Methylobacterium sp. 13MFTsu3.1M2. Classification (NCBI taxonomy): domain Bacteria; kingdom Pseudomonadati; phylum Pseudomonadota; class Alphaproteobacteria; order Hyphomicrobiales; family Methylobacteriaceae; genus Methylobacterium; species Methylobacterium sp. 13MFTsu3.1M2. Next base: position 110,386 of record NZ_FOMM01000025.1, on the reverse strand, counting down.
CTGAGGCGGCCGTCCGATCGGCCGCATCGGCAAAGCCAAGCTCTTTGGCCTCGCGGTCGGGGGCGTCCCCTATGGCGATCATCGGCATCGCGACCAGAAAGGCCAGGATCGACCCACCCACGGTGTAGAGCCCTTTGCGACGCAACCCCCGGATGGTCAGCAGGACGAGCCCGGCAAGCGCTCCCAAGACCGAGGCGACGAAAAGCAGGATCCCAGCGACGACAAAACCGTACATAACGTTCTTCCCGGTAACGCAACCACCCCGGTTTCACCAACTTCAGGTCAACCGTCTATCACCCTGCGGCCACACCGAGCGTTCGCCTTAGAGTTGAGTTATGGTTCACCTTGATTGTGGCATCCCGTGCCTTCATCGCGGCCTTTCTCAGAGGCAAGAGTCGCGGGAATCGCTACATCGCGTCCAAGTTCGTGGCCTGCGACATGCCGCATGCCGACAAGCCCATGCTCCAGATCATGGGTGTGTTCGCGGAGTTCGAGCGCCAGCGCATCTTCATGCGCACCAAAGAGGCGCTGGCGACGCTGAAGGCCCGCGGGGTGCAGTTGGGCGGAACAAACCTCGAAGGCGCTCGTGCGGCCTCTGTGGCGAAGCGTCAGGCCCTGGCGCAGGACGGGAAGGCGCGCGTCATGCTGTCGATCAACGACATTCGCGCGACCGGCATCACCACGTTGCAGGGGATCGCTCAGGCCCTCAATCACCCAGGATCACCACGCCGCGCGGCGGCGCATGGTCCGCCACCCAGGTTTCGCGCGTTCTTGGTTAATCGAACGCGGTAGGGTTTTCTTGGTATACCAGGAACTGAATTTGGTTAAGGCGCCGTTTGACGCCCGCTAACTCCACGTGACGTGCTGTTTGCCCAGGTCGAAACGCCCTTTGTACCGTTCGATCTCTTCAGGGCTCCAGTTGTCACGCGCGACATGCAAAAGGTTGTCGCGCTGCTGCTGAATCCGCAGAGCCAGCCGCGTGATGTAATCCACGTCGAAGGCGAGATCGTTCGCAGGAGTGGCGTGTGCAAGAGTCCGCTTGCGCAAGTCCATCACAGCGGCGACAGGATTGTTGGCAATTTTGTAGTACTCGTTCAGTGTGGTCACCAGCATTCCGAGGCAAATCGCGTCGGACATCATGGCAACAAACGCAACATATCCGATCGTCATCTGTGTATTCGTGGCCGTGGTATCGTAGGTACTGGTGCTTCCGGGTAGGCGTCCAGCAGCGGCGGTAAAAAATCCAAAGAAGCAAGTGATCCCAAGCCGACAGATCAACTACTGATAGCGCATTTGATAGGTGTTCTTACCACCCGCTACAAAACATGCTTGTAGCGGTATAGATGCACGTGCATTGCGCGACGGCTGAAACTGCGAAAGCCGCTGATTGCTGTGAGGTCCAGGATTTTCTGGAAGTAGTAGGTGGCTATGGCTACGAGGGCGGGAACTACAACGAGGAGCCACCAATCAAAACCAGGAGAGTTTGAGGACACGGCGGACCAAGAATCTACAGCACAGGGTCAGACAGCATATCACGCAACCTCACAGCCACCCCACAGGCCCGCTCGGCGTCGCGCGAGCTTCACGACCTTCTGCCAGCCCGTGAACGCCGCGGGTGATCGGCGTCTCGGTCGACGACTACGTGAATCCCCAGTGCTCTCAAGTGCAGGATGTGCGGAAGCCGCAGTGGCCGCGCCGCAAGGCCCTCACCCGTTACCGAGGCGCGATCCTAAGTCCCTGATCTCTGCCAGGATACCGCCCGCAGGCTTGCCCTCTTCCGGTACGGCTTGTCGCATTGCGTGCGTGAGAAGATAAACCGGCGTTCGCATGTTCAATTCTTCGAACGTGACAATTTCGGGCCATCTCTTCATCGCTTCGATCAGAGCCAGCAAGACTTCGACATCCTTCGCGCAATCGGTTGTGAACGATTCCGGAAACGCCGATTGGTAGGCAATGAAGAGGATCGAACCGTAGAAGCTAGACAGCATTTTGTAGTAACCGCTCATACTTTTCGCCGAAAAGGCGAACGGTCCTTCGTTTGGTCCCCAGCCCATTTTAAGCAGGGGCCCCGGATTAAAATGCACGAAATTAGACGCCGCGAAGTAGATATACTCGTATGTGTGGAGCAAGCCGATGTCATCCGCCATCTCCCGCACGGTTGGCCCATCCCTTCGCGGGCTTCCATATTCTGCCCAAATATCTCGAACCTGTTGTCTGGCACTAATCACCGGATCATGCTCAATCCTCTTATTGTGTGCGACTACGATTTGAAATGGATTGTTGGCTTTGAAGAACTTCTCTTGTGTTCTAATCCCTTCCGCAAGCGATCGCTGCATCAGGCAGTGCATCAGCCTAGACTTATTGTTCGGAAGATTTTTGCTAATGTAGGCCAAGGAGATAAGATCTTCGCAGATGCCTCGAAGGCCACTGACGAACATAAAATGCTCGTCTCGATGCTTTCTGGAGCGATTGACGGCAACATTATAATCGACGCACTTAGCTATGGCCGCAACCACCATTGCATCGAATACTTTGTCCCCCAGTTCCGCCACCGGGGGCGATAAGAACTTCTCGCGGCGACGAATGGACCTAAACACTTTCCCGAATGCGCTCGTGATGGGCGGTAGCTTCTTCGGTTCAGCCATGAGGTGGTTCCAGCGGCACGCGGCCCGGCTGTGTAACGCATTTTGTATTGCCGTCGAAGGCTGGCGAACCGGTAACAGCGCCGCGGACCAGCTAGAACAGACCGCCCAGGAAGCTCCCCAGGTTGCCCATGCCACCGTCGAGGCCGCCGGTCGGTAGCTGCTGGAAGTTGTTGAGCATCGTGGTGGTGATCGGGGCCTGTGTAATCGGCTGGCTCTGGTTCGGTGCCCAGCCCGCGTTGGGATTCGAGGGCGCCATCACCATGCCCTGGGGCTGCTGGGCCTGGGGGTTGGCCGTGTACTGGCCGTTCGGGCTCACCTGACCGTCGGGGCCGTTCGCACCACCGAAGAACTGCTGGGCCATGCCACCGAGCTTCCCGGCCATCTGGAGGGGCTCTGTCCCTGCTGGCCGCTCTGCTGACCACCGGACGCCTTCTGACCACCGCCGGGCTGGCCCATGTTCTGGGGCTGGAACGGATGCGCGTGGGTCTGGGGCTGGACGGTCCCGAACGGGTTGGCGAAAGGCTGGATCGGGGTGGGGCCGCCCTGGACGTGCGCGAAGGGATCGGTGGACGCGGTGGGGGCCGCGAACGGGTTTCCGTTCGGCTTGATCGACGTGGGTCCGCCGAAGCTGTTCGCGAAGGGGTCGCTCGATGACGAGCCGAAAATACCGGATGACATGTGCGCTCCAACAGTTGGTGTGGTCTGCTGGAAGTATTTACGCGCATAAAGGCCCCGCAAATCCGCAGTAGGATCGCGAGGCCACCAAGTGCTTCAGGAATTGAATGACTGTACCACAAGCGTCGAGATACTAGGGAAGGACCACCTCTCAACCCGTGTACGTTATCAAGCCGTGGGGCCGCGCGGCAATATCTATCGCCGGGTGATTGCGGGGTCGCGGGTCCCGAGGGCGATCCTACGCCGCCCACGGTTCCCACCTCACCCACATCTCCCACATGGCCCACGTCGGGACAGACAAAAAAGCCCCGGCGCTTACCGGGGCTCTTTGTGTATCGACGTTTAGAACGTCGCTTCGCGGAGGATCTTTTCCAGGGGCGCCGTCGCCGTCTCGACCCGCCCCCGCGCGATGATCACTCCGGTTGCCCCTATCGTAATGACCATGGCCACGAGCCCGATCATCACGCGCCTGATCGCGTCATCCATACGAACCTCCTCTTCAGCCCGTTAACACTTTCGGCCGAATCATGGCGCGGTGGAAGCGCATACCGTCAAGCTTCTTTATTGATCGCACGCCTCATGTGCGAAATCGCACATCGCCCCATGCCCTGGCTGCTTTCGGCCAACGGTCGCCGGTTCAACTTTTTCTTTCGACTCGACGGGATCGGTCCGCTTTGCTTTGGCGTCGAGGAGCGGAGCGACCACTACACGAATCCTGGGACTTGAACGGCCATTACGGTCGAGCGACGCGAGACCGGTAGACATCGAGGCGAAGCCGACCCAAGTAGATACGTCGAGCGCCGCAAGACCAAGTAGACATCGAGTCGCAAGGTGAAACCCATAGATATCTAGTAGATACTCTTCGAGTAGATACCTACTAGATATCTATGGGTTAGCTCGAATCCTTGTGCTTCTTGAGTTGCCCGTCTACGTCGAGGTAGGCGGTCAGCTTGATCGGCGGATTGGCGAAGTAGTCGTTGAACTGGTCGACCTGCAAGACCTGATGATCGCCGTTCTGGTGGGCGAACAGGTAGAGCGACGGGGACTCACCCGACTGGTCGAAGACGACGAACTCGAACGGGAAGTAGCGCCACCCGTCCTTGTTCTCGCGGATCTGGCCGTACATCTGGCGCTCACGGATTTCGAGCGGGGTGCGCAGAACGGCGTCGGCGAGCCAGTCGTGATACGCCTGCGGGATCAGGCCCTTGCGGCACTGGTCCTCGATCAGCTTCAGGAATTCATTCGGCCCGCGAAGTTCGACGTTGCGCTTGAATTGCGGGTCGGACTTGAGCAGCCGCTCCGGCGGCTTGGTGTAAATCTCGACGATCATCTTGTACTGAACTGCGTTGCTGCGGCGTCCGCTCTGGGTCTTCGGCTTGCCGTTGTCGACGAACGCGCACTGGATTCCGGTGATCTCCCTGAAGTCCGGGAACGGTCCGAGGTCGCGCGGCTTGTGCGTGTAAGTCTTGGTCGGGGGCATAGACATCCTATGGATCTGATGCCGTATTAATCCCTGTGCAAGTCGATTCATACCCCCGCGACATCTTGTCAAAATGATTCACGACTATGCTTAGTGCCTACATTAACGCGATTCACCGGTCGTTTAACGATTTGTTCAAGAATCACGGCGCTCGATCTCATGCGCGCGCGATTTGCTCGGACAGGCCCACCGCCAAGGCTGACTGGGCGGGTAAACGCCGCACGAGGCGCTTGATCGGAACGCGATTCATCTGGCACGCTCGACCGGAAGGAGAACCAGATGACCGATGACGGGGACCAGGGTTCGAAGCCGCAGGAGCCTGCGAAGGAGCCGCCTCCTCCGCCGCCGCCGCCACAGGATCACAACGTGACGATGGCGCGGGATTCAGACCCGCGCGCGGTAGAGAAGAAATAGCAACCACGCTGCTCCACCGACCAGGGCGGCGATGCCCACGTACATGCCGCCCTGGAGGAAGCGTCGCTTCCTCTTATTCGCCTTCATGCTGGCCTTGATTTTATCGACGTACTGCAAGATCAGATACGCGTTAAACTTGGCAGTATGATCCTCTTTGGCGTCGAGCCAACCCGGCGCGAGCCAGTTGCTCGGGTCGCTGCCGTTTGATCCGTATCGACCCGACGCCTGTACAACCACGAAGGCGATGCAGCCGAGGACGAACCCGACGCCTGTGGTCAAGAACGGCCACGGGCTCAGGCCAGTGGAAGTGTCCTTGAACAGGTAGGCCGCGACACCGAACACGGTGATGGCTGCCGTCGTAAACGTGGGGAAGAGCGCCATGCCCTTTGCCTGAATCGCACGCATGTCGGCGATCAGGCCGTCGTGGAGCTTCTCTGCCTGCGCGAGCACCGCCTCAGCGATCTTCGGGTTGATAGCGGTGGTCGCGATGTCGTCGCGGGTCAGCGCGCCCGTCCGAGGAGAAGCCTCAACCGGAGCACTGGCAGGATGCTGCGCTTGCTTGCCATCTTCGGATCCAGTCAGTTCAACGCCTATCTGATCGGGGGCAGTGGCATCATTCATGGCAAAGGCGGCCTTCGCGAAGACAGTTCAGGGCAAGGTCCTGCGTCAGGTCCCAGCCTCCATGAGCCGAGAAATCGGGCGCATCACAGTAGCATGGGCACATCTCGAAGGGCACTTGGAGGCCATGTCGTGGGAACTGCTGGGCCTGGATGCCGCCCTCGGCCGTATCGCGATTCGAGCGCCGCGCCCCAAGCAGTAGGTCGAGATGATCCGCGATCTGGCCGAGTATAAGAAAGTCACCTACGACACCGAGGCCCTGAAGGAGCTTCTGGTTGCAATCGAAGCGGTCTCAGTCAGACGCGATTTGATCACGCATGGGCAATGGGGATTTGTTGACGGGACTCATTTCGTCTTGCGGTCGACAGGTAACTGGCCGAAGCAGCCGGTAGCGATAGGAGCGTACACAGGCAGTCGACGTGTCATGCCGGAAGGCGTGAAGATGAACCTGCCCGAGTTGCGCACGCTGAGAGCCGACATAATAAAGTTACTGGACATGGCGAAGACGCTGGAGAAGTCGTTCAACTTTGCGCTGTAAGCCGCGCGTCGCGCCGACCGCCCGCGGCCTGCCTAGATCACCGGATGCGTTGGTCCTGATAAATCTCAGGATGATCACCCCCGACGAACTCGACGCGCTCCTTGCCCACATCGCCGCCCTGGAGATGACCATCCAGGAGCAGGCTGCGCAGATCGATCGGCTCACGATCCAGCGGGAGGGCGTGAAGGCTGTGACGCCTACGACCCCTGCGCCAGTTGGATTCGCGTACGGAAACGCCGGTCAGTTAGTTTTGGCGGATCGGGAGGAGATTTACCGGCGGATGCGCGAGGGGTGGCCCTCGGCGCCGACGAGGCGGTTTTAAAAGCCCAAGTAGTGGCGGGAACTGGTTGGCAAGATCAGGGCCAACTACTGAGGCTCGAACCAATTAATCTGAAGATCCATCAACATTCGGTGATCGATGTTGTAGGCAAAATACTCGGGGTGCTCCCGATACATCCAGTCATCGTAACGGTAGCCGTTGTCGCAGTCCCAAGCGATGAGCCAATCCTGGAATTCCCAGGCTCGCGCTGCGGGGATCTCTCGGAAGTTCATCAGCCCCTTGTCCGCGCTGCCGACCACCGCGAAGTCGTACGGCGATGTAGTGCCGCTATCGTCGAAGGACCAATTGACGACCAGGACGGCCGTTTTCTGCGGAAGTGGCAAATCGGTACTCATGCCCGCCAGCATGCCCGCGAACCCTTGCCGAACGGTCAAGCTCGACCCGAGACGCCCGCCTCTTAGCGCCGCAAGATGTTCCAGGTATTCCATCGAATCCGCATCGGTGAATCCCTATCGAATCCCGCAATCACAGCTTCCTTGACAGATTAGCCATTCGATTTACATTGCGATTCAGCGTATTATGGCGCTCGAATCCCTACGTACGCAGCCGATAGACTTGACGCCCGCTGCGACCGCATGCATCCCGGAGCGTGCCGACTCCTGTCGGCGGCTCAGACGTGGACGCAACATGCCGTAGACGCAGAAAACCCGGCCCCCTTTCGGGAACCGGGCTCTGCCATCAAACTGATGGACTACCAAAGAGACTCGCATCCCTTTGATAGTCTGTCCCGGACCATCCCGCAAGAGCGGGTGATGGCGGCTGCGCGCGGCGTTCTACTTAGGAACGCAGCAGGTGGATGAAGAGACATGGGCCAACGCCCTCACGCCGCGCCTGATGGACGCGGTCAGACAGCGCATTGGCCATCGTAAGAACCGCAACGCGGTGATCGACATGTTCCGCTGGACGGTCGCCAGCAACCTCTGGCACCGGACCAAGAAGGGTTTCCACCTCGTCCGAGGTTCCGATAGCGGCGGACAGGATGGGCTGAAGATGGACCCCTTCCTGCAAAGCTTGGGCCTGACCGAGGGCAAAATCCGCGGCGCGATTAAGACGCTCCTTGAAGATGAGATCATCGAGGTGATCCCGCAGGTGTTTGCGCCGCGCCGGGACGGGAAGCTCTGGCGCTGGAATCACCGTCTTCAGAAGCGGAATCCGCCGCTTCTGTACCGTTTCAAACCTTGGATTCAGGATCTGATTCGTCGTGAATCGCGTCAGACCGCGGATTCCTCTTCCTCGGTAGCCTCTTCTCTTTTGACTGACCTTTCCCGTAATAGCTCTGGAATTAAGAACGAGAACCACATTACGGGGAACTTGGTGGGTTTGATGGCCAAGGTTGCTCGCAAGCCCACGACGGGTCCGGTCGCGAACCCCGGCGCCCCGTTCGCGGGGGCTGTCGGCGCGGCCGTCGAGCGGATGCACCGGGCCATGTTCCGCCCGTCGATGGGATCGGTGCACCCGGCCTCGCTCGCCGCGACCGGCCAGGAGGCCCCGGTTCACGCCGACCGCACGCAGTACACGGCCCGCGACGCCGACTGGCTCGACCGATGGGCGCACGTCGTCGAGGTCCCGCTCTTCGACCACCCGCGGGTCTACGGGCTCGAACCGATGGAGGGCGAGCACCCCCGGCGGACGATCCATGGGCCGCCTGGGATCCACAGCGCCGTCCTGGCGTGGCTGGACTACAACGTCGGCATCGCGGGCGCCGCCTACGCCGTCCACTGGTTCATGCAGAACGTCCGGAGCGATTCGCGCGACATCCGGGTCGGCTTCCGGGACGCGACGGCGGCCATAGCCTTCAGCATGCGGTGGTGCGGACGATGACCGAGTACGTGTTGATCGACCACGCGCGGGACACTCGGCCGTTCGCGAGCTACGGCCCACGGTTCGAGACCTGTCAGGTCACACCGACCGGCGGCGGCGCCCGCGAAATTGACGCGCCCGCCGCCGAGGTGCTGGCGTGGCTCTGGGCCAACGGCATCACCTCGCGGCGGCGGAACGTCTTCAAGCACGCGTTCGACCTCACCCCAAATCAGGAGGTCAAATTCCGTCTTCGCTGGGGATAACCGGTGATTCGGCTTGACCCACAAACCGGCACGGGTCGGCGGCGCTCGCGCCGTTTGTGCCTATCCGGCGTGCCTAACTCGACGACATCGATTTGCTAAGTCGTTGTCGTCGTTAGATAAAAAGACATTGGTGCGGGTAGAGGGAATCGAACCCCCACGCCTTGCGGCTGGCGATTTTGAGTCGCCCGCGTCTACCAATTCCGCCATACCCGCGTGCCAGCGCTCTTCGCATAGGTCGGCGGCTCCGGCCAAGTGTTGTTTTGCGTCGGTCAGCGATCTGGCCAAGGCGGGGCGCCTATGCTCAAAGGGCGGCCGATCTCATAATCCGGGACCTTGAATGCTCCGCCGGCTCTACGCGTGGATCCTGGCCCTCAGTGACCGGCCGTCCGCGCCCTACGCGCTCGGTGCCGTGGCCTTCGCCGAAAGCTCCTTCTTTCCGGTTCCACCGGACGTGATGCTCGTCCCGATGGCGGTCGCCCGGCCGGATCGGGTCTGGTTCTACGCCACGATCACGACGGTCGCCTCGGTCCTCGGCGGTCTGGTCGGCTACGCCATCGGAGCCCTGCTGTTCGACTCCGTCGGTGAGTGGCTCATCCGCCTCTACGGCTTGCAGAACTCGGCCGCCACCTTCCAGGACTCCTACGCGCGCTACGGCCATTGGGTGATCCTGCTGAAGGGGCTCACGCCGATCCCCTACAAGCTCGTGACGATCACGTCGGGTTTCGCGCATTACAGCCTGTTCTGGTTCACGATCCTGTCGATCGTGACCCGCGGCGCCCGCTTCTTCATTCTCGCCGGACTGCTCGGCCGCTACGGTGTCCAGATCCGCGGTGTGCTCGACCGGCACCTGAACGCGGTCGCGGCGATCTCCGTCGCCGTCATCGTCCTCGGCTTCCTGCTCTTCAAGGTGATCCTGTAGCGATGAACACGGCGGCTGCCCTGCGCCTCAAGACCGCTGGCCTCTGGCTCGCGATCGCCTCCGCCCTCACCGTCGGGGCCGCGCTCGTCCTCCAGTACGGGTACGGCTACGCGCCGTGCAAGCTCTGCCTGACCGAGCGGCTGCCCTACTACGCCGCCGTGCCGCTGGGTCTGCTGGCCCTGTTCCTGCCGGAGCGCTTGGCGCGGATCGCCCTCGGGCTCGCGGCCCTCGGCCTGCTCTACGGGGCCGGGATCGGGGTCTACCACGCCGGCGCGGAATGGGGCTTCTGGCCGGGACCCGCCGATTGCGGCGGCGGCACCGGCGCCAATCCGGGCCAGGTCGGCGACTTCCTCAACAGCCTGCAGACCACGAAGGTGGTCGACTGCTCGGTGGCCGCGCTCCGGGTGCTGGGCGTGTCGCTCGCCGGCTGGAGCGCCGCGATCTCGGCCGTGCTGGCCTCCTTCGCGGGGACCGCCGCGCTGCGTTCCTGACGCGCGCGGACCGGCGAGGCCGATCAGTTCCGGTCGTCGGGCAGGACCGGAATCGCCGCCACCTCGATGCCCTCGTCGATCAGGGCCCGCGCCTCCGCGGGGCTCGCTTCACCGTAGATCGAACGCCCCTCCGCCTCGCCGTAGTGGATCTTGCGCGCCTCCTCGGGGAAGCGCGCCCCGACATGCTCGGCATTCGCCACGACGTGCTCCCGGAGCGCGCGCAGCATCGCCCGCACCTGACGTTCCGGCTCGGCGATCATGGTCACCGGCGCCTCCGCCTTCGGAATCGGCGGCGGCGCGCGCTCCCGATCCGTGCGGGCGACGCTCGGCACCATCAGGGCCTTGCTCACCTTGGCGCTGTCGCAGACCGGGCACGTCACGAGGCCGCGCGTGACCTGCGTGTCGTAGGAATCGGAGGACGGGAACCAGCTCTCGAAGCCGTGCGCGGCATCGCAGACGAGACTGTACCGGATCATTCTGTTGCTTGCTGTGATGACTACTGCGCGGCCCGAGTCCGCGGACCGACGCGCTCGACGGTGAAGGGCCGGCCGTGCTGCAGCGAGGGAATGCGGGCCCGGGCCTCCGCGACCTGCGCGAGGTCGATCTCCGCCAGGATGATCCCCGGCTCGTCCCCTCCGGCATCGGCCAGGACCCGGCCCCAGGGATCGACGATCAGCGAGTGGCCGTAAGTCTCGCGCCCGTCCTCGTGCCGACCGCCCTGCGCCGCCGAGATCACGAAGGCGCCGGTCTCGATGGCCCGGGCCCGTTGCAGGACGTGCCAGTGGGCCTCGCCGGTCTGCCGGGTGAAGCAGGCGGGGGCCGTCAGCACGTCGGCGCCCGCCTCGGCGAGGGCGCGGTACAGCGCGGGGAAGCGGATATCGTAGCAGATCGTCAGGCCGAGCGTGGCCCACGGCGTCTCGGCGAGCACCGCGCAGGCGCCACCGGAATAGGTCGCGGATTCCCGCCAGCGCTCGCCGCTCGGCAGGTCGACGTCGAAGAGATGCAGCTTGTCGTAGGAGGCCAGGATCTCCCCGTCGGCGCCGATCAGGTAGGCGCGGTTGGCGATCTTGTCGCCGGCCCTGACCGCGATCGAGCCGATCTGGACGACCGTTCCGGTCTGACGCGCGGCCTCGCGGAGCGCCGCCAGGGTCGGGTCCTGCTCCTCGGTGGTGACGTGGGCGAACAGACGCTCGCGGCTCCGCTCCACCAGGGACGTCATCTCGGGAGTCTGCACGTAGGCCGCGCCCCGCGCCGACGCCTCGCGCACGCCCGCCACGGCCGCGTCGCGATTGGCGGCCGGGTCGCGCCCCGACCGCATCTGCACGCAGGCAGCCGTGAAGCGGGGCTCAGGCATCGGCCGTGTCCTTGAGCAGCGGGTCGAGCTTGCCGGCGCGGTCGAGGGCGTAGAGGTCGTCGCAGCCGCCGACATGCGTGGCGCCGACGAAGATCTGGGGCACGCTGGTGCGGCCGCCGGCGCGCTCGACCATGGCAGACCGGGCGCCCTGCACGCGCTCGACGTCGATCTCCTGGAAGGCGACGCCCTTCTCCTTCAGCAGGCTCTTGGCCGCCGAGCAGTAAGGACACCAGGCCGTGGTGTAGATTGTGACCGGCTGCATCGCGATCGTCGTCCCGCGCGTGAACTCGGGACATATAGGAGCGCGGAGCGCGCCTTGCCTATGCCCGTGTGGTCACAGGGCAACGCGCGCGCGCCGTCGACGAAGCACCGGCAGGATCAGGCGGCCAGGAGCTTCTCGACCTCGTTCACGAGATCGCGGAGGTGGAAGGGCTTCGACAGGACCTTGGCATCCTTCGGGGCCTTCGAATCCGGGTTGAGGGCGACCGCCGCGAAGCCGGTGATGAACATCACCTTGATGTCGGGATCGAGCTCGGTGGCGCGGCGGGCCAGCTCGATGCCGTCCATCTCGGGCATCACGATGTCGGTCAGCAGCAGCTCAAACGGCTCCTCGCGCAGCCGGTTGTAGGCGGAGAGGCCGTTGTCGAAGGACAGGACATCGTAGCCCGCGTTCTGCAGCGCCTTGGCCAGAAACCGGCGCATGTCGTTGTCGTCTTCCGCCAGCAGGATTTTCATCGGCCGGATCCGAGCCTTCGAGTCGAGAAGTTGATCCCATAAAGGGAGGCGATGGTAAACAAGGTGTTAGGATGGAGCGCGCAGCCGCCGCCGCGTGTCTCCCGGGCGACTGCGTCGGCCGCCGGTGCGGAGTGGACAGGCGATCGATCGCACACCACAGTGAGCGCCTGCCGTCCTCGTTCAACCGCCGGGGTGTCCACCAGCCGATGACTGCAACCGAACCGGTACAGCCAGACGCCTTCGGATTTGCCCCGGCCTTCGTGGTCGACGAGCCCGCGGCGCACACCCTGCCTTTCGTCTTCAATACCGGTCATTCCGGGGCCGTCTACCCCCCCGACTTCATCGCGGCCTCGCGGCTCGACGCGCTGACCCTGCGCCGCTCCGAGGATGCCCACGTCGACCGCCTGTTCGGATCGGTCGTCGGACTGGGCGCGCCGCTCCTGCGGGCCAACTTCCCCCGCGCCTTCCTCGACGTGAACCGGGAGCCCTACGAACTCGACCCGCGCATGTTCGAGGGGCGCCTGCCGCCCTTCGCCAACACCCGGTCGATGCGCGTCGCAGGCGGTCTCGGGACCGTGCCCCGGGTCGTCGCCGACGGCCAGGAGATCTACGCCCGGCGCCTGCCGGTCGCCGAGGCGACCGCCCGGATCGAGAGCCTGTACAAGCCGTATCATCGCGCGCTGCGCGGACTGGTCCAGCGCACGGCGCGCACCCACGGCCACTGCATGCTCGTCGATTGCCACTCGATGCCGTCCTCGAGCCTCGGCCGCGATCCGGACATGAAAGCCGACGTGGTGCTGGGCGACCGCTACGGCACGGCGTGCGCACCCGTCCTGATCGACGGATTCGAGGCCGCGTTCCGGGCCCGGGGTTTCCGCGTGGTCCGCAACAAGCCCTACGCCGGCGGCTTCATCACGGAGCATTACGGCGAGCCGAACCTCGACCGCCACGCGCTCCAGATCGAGCTGAACCGGGGTCTCTACATGAACGAGGCCAGCCTCGCGATGACGGCGGGCTTCCCGGCACTGGTCGAGGCGCTGCGCGGCGTCGTCGCCGATGTCGCCAAGGACCTCGACGATCTCGTCCCCCGACGGATGGCCGCGGAATAGGGGCGCTGCCCCGACCGTTCACGAGGAAGAGCGGCGGTATGCCGGAAAGAAAAAAGGCCACTCCCGAAGGAGCGGCCCGAAGTCTAGGGAGGAAACGCCCAAGAAGGGCAGCGAGACCGCGACGCCATCGCGATCTCGCAACGCACAAACTAAAGTGCGCCGCACAAGAAGCAAGCGCAATTCGCCCGCCGCGGCCGCTCTGCGCGCATACCTGAAGCGCGTTCGCTGGCCGCCGCGCGTCGCCGCGTGCAGGCGTAGCTCGGACGAGAGCGAGAACCGATGCGGTCGCACGTGTCGCCTAGCGGGGCGCGGTGATCGGATCCGCGCCCGCAGCGCCGTTCAGCCCTGGCTCTTAAGCAGCTTCTCGATCTCGGCCCGCAGGGGTCCTGCGAGATCGTTCCGCTCCAGGGCGTAGGCGAGATTCGCCGTGAGGAAGCCGAGCTTCGAGCCGGTATCGTAGGTCCGGCCCTCGTAGCGCATGCCGTAGAACGCCTGCTTCTCCATCAGGTCGATCATGGCGTCCGTGAGCTGGATCTCGCCGCCCGCGCCCTTCTTGCCGTGCTCGAGGATCCCGAAGATCTCGGGCTGGAGGATGTAGCGCCCGGAGATGATGAAGTTCGACGGCGCCGTGCCCTGCTTGGGCTTCTCGACCATCCCGGTGATCTGGAAGGACTGGCCGTAGGTCTCGCCCACGCTGACGATGCCGTACTGGTGCGTCTCCTCGGGCGCCACCTCCTCGACGGCGATGATGTTGCCGCCGTGGCGATCGTAGGCGGCCAGCATCTGCTGCATGCAGCCGCGGCTCAGCATGTCGGGGAGCAGCACCGCGAACGGCTCGTCGCCGACGATCTCGCGGGCGCACCACACCGCGTGGCCGAGGCCGAGCGGCGCCTGCTGGCGGGTGAAGCTGGTCTGGCCGGCCTTCGGCAGGTCCTTCTTCAGCTCCTCATAGGCGGCCGTCTTCCCGCGCTCCTGAAGGGTGTGGTCGAGCTCGAACGCGATGTCGAAATGGTCCTCGATCACCGCCTTGCCGCGGCCGGTGACGAAGATGAAGTGCTCGATCCCGGCCGCGCGCGCCTCGTCGACGACGTGCTGCACCACGGGCCGGTCGACGACCGTGAGCATCTCCTTCGGGACCGCCTTCGTGGCGGGCAGGAAGCGCGTGCCGAGGCCCGCGACGGGGAGGACGGCCTTGCGGATCGGTTTCATCGAGCGGTAACCCCGGAACTGGATGGAACGACGTGGTCAGCTGTGCGGTCAGTGAGATAGCTTAACGCGAGCCGTCGCAAGCATGTACATCGTTAGTATGAGGCGGCGGGGCGTAAATTTCCCGTCTGCAAAGGCGTAAGCAGTTGCCGGGATGGCGGCAGTGAGGGCGAGATGGCGGTTCTGGTGACGGGGGGTGCCGGCTACATCGGCAGCCACATGGTGCTGGCGCTCCTCGACGCCGGCCATGAGGAGGTCGTCGTCCTCGACGATCTCTCCACCGGCTTCGACTGGGCGGTCCCAGAGGGTGTGAAGCTCGTCGTCGGCGACGTGGCCGACCAGGCCCTCGTGACGCAGACCATCCTGCAGCACCGCATCGATGCCCTGGCCCACTTCGCGGCCAAGATCGTCGTGCCCGAATCCGTAGCCGACCCCCTGGGCTACTACCTCGCCAACACGGTGAAGACCCGCGCGCTGATCGAGGCGTCGGTGCGTGCCGGCGTCAAGAATGTCATCTTCTCCTCGACCGCGGCCGTCTACGGTGAGCCCGAGGCCTCGCCGGTTCCCGAGGACCTACCGCTGAAGCCGATCAATCCCTACGGCCGCTCGAAGCTGATGAGCGAGTGGATGATCGCCGACGCCGCCGCGGCGCACGGCTTCTCCTACATGGTCCTGCGCTACTTCAACGTCGCCGGCGCGGATCCGGAGGGACGGTCCGGCCAGTCGACGCCCAACGCCACGCACCTGATCAAGGTGGCCACGCAGGCGGCGCTCGGCCAGCGCGCCCGGCTCGACGTCTTCGGGACCGACTACCCGACCCCGGACGGGTCGTGCCTGCGCGACTACATCCAAGTCTCGGACCTCGCGGAGGCGCATCGCCTCGCCCTCGACCATCTGCGCTCCGGTGGCGAGAGCCTGACGCTGAACTGCGGTTACGGGCGCGGCTACTCGGTCCTCGAGGTCGTCGAGGTGGTGAAGCGGATCTCGGGCCGCGACTTCGAGGTGCGGCTGTGCCCGCGCCGGGCCGGCGATCCGGCCCAAATCGTCGCCGAGGCGGCGCGCATCCGCGATCGCCTAGGCTGGCAGCCCCGGCACGACGACCTCGACGCCATCGTCGGCCAAGCCCTCGCCTGGGAAGAACGCCTGGAGAAGCGCAATCGGATCTGACCGGATGCATTCCCGTCGATGGATCCTGGCCGCGGCGGCGTGCCTCGCGACCGGCCCGGCCCGCGCCGAGGACGCCTTCCGGGCGTTCGTCGAGGCCCTGCGTCCGGACGCGGCGGCGCGGGGCGTCTCCGCCGCGACCTTCGACGCGGCGTTCCGCGGGATCA
Organism: Methylobacterium sp. 13MFTsu3.1M2; assembly: GCF_900112625.1. Lineage (NCBI taxonomy): Bacteria > Pseudomonadati > Pseudomonadota > Alphaproteobacteria > Hyphomicrobiales > Methylobacteriaceae > Methylobacterium > Methylobacterium sp. 13MFTsu3.1M2. The sequence goes on along the minus strand of NZ_FOMM01000025.1, from coordinate 94,468 downwards.
CAGGACCTGATCCCGGAATCCTGGCGCGAACCCGCCGCCAGAGCGAGTTCAGTCGGCCTGTCTGGGAGTACCTCGTCGGCGCGGTCTCGGCCGGCCGCATCGCGCGCGGCCGCGACCGCGCCGCCACCCTCGCGTCGACCCTGACGGCGATCGAGGCCCGCTACGGCGTTCCGGGTCCGGTGGTGATGGCGTTCTGGGGCGTCGAATCGGATTTCGGAGCGAGTGCGGGCAGCGTCCCGACCGTCCGGGCGCTGGCGACGCTCGCCGAGGCGCGGCACCGCGGCAGCCTGTTCCGCGACGAGCTCCTCGCCGCCCTCACGATCCTGCAGCGCGGCGACATCGCGCCCGACCGGATGAGCGGCAGCTGGGCTGGCGCGATGGGTCAGGTGCAATTCCTGCCCTCCACCTACCTGGCCCACGCGGTCGACTTCGACGGCGACGGCCGGCGCGACATCTGGACCAGCGCGGCGGATTCGCTGGCCTCGATCGCCGCCTATCTCAAGGATCTCGGCTGGAATCCGACCTTCTCCTGGGGCTACGAGGTGCGCCTGCCGAAGGAGTTCGACCTGAGCCGCTACGCGGGCGATCTCGCGAGCTTCGCCGAGCGCGGCGTTCGCCGCACCGACGGGCAGCCGCTGCCGGGGGCCGGGCGCGCCAGCCTGTTCCTGCCCGGAGGCCTCGGCGGGCCGGTCTTCCTGATCACCGATAATTTCGAGGTGGTCCGGGGCTACAACACATCGGATTCCTACGCGCTGGCGGTGGGTCACCTTGCCGACCGCCTCGCCGGCGGTCCGCCGCTGGCCGCGCCGTGGCCCGCCGGAGCCCGCCTCGACGGGCCGGGCCTCCGCGCCCTGCAGACCGGCCTCGCGGCTTCCGGCTTCTACGACGGGCCGACGGATGGACGCGCGGGCCCGAAGCTGCGCGAGGCGGTGCGGCGCTATCAGATCAGCGTGGGATTGCCAGCCGACGGGTACGCGACGCCGGCCCTGCTCGCCCGCGTGGCCGGGAAGGCAGCGCCGCGACGCTGAGCCCGGCGAGAGGTTTAGACCCGCGCGCGGCTTCCACCTATAGTGGCCGCGGTCCGAACGGGCCCGGTTCGGCGTAAAGCGTACGGGATGCGCATGGTCCTCGCTCGTCGGCGTCCTTCGGAACGCCCCCTCATCCTCGGGCTCTCGGTCCTGCTGGGGCTCGCGGAGGTGTCGACTTTCGGGGGCGGTCCAGCCCGCGCGCAGTGGGGCGACAGCTACCAGCAGCAGCAGGGCGGCACCTATTACCAGGCGCCGCCGCGCCGGCGGCCGCGGGACGCCTATTACCGCGACGACGGGACGTCCGGGCGCCAGCCCCGCTACGCGCCGCAGCAGGAGGCGCCGCGCCAGTTCTACTGGCCCTGGGAGGACAGGCCGCAGCCGGTGGCGCCGCAGCCGGAGCGCACCTACCGGGCCCCGCGCCAGCGAACCAATCCCTACGCGACCGGAGAGGCGCAGCGTCCGCCCCCCGCCGTGAAGCGGCGGGTCCGTCCGGCCCGGGCGCCGACACCGCCGAAGCCCGCGGTCGCCAAGACCGAGCCGAACGTCCAGATCGCCGTCTTCGGCGATTCCCTCGCCGACCATCTCGCCAAGGGCCTCGACGACGTGTTCGAGGACAATGCCGACGTCGCCGTGATCGACCGCGCGAAGGGCGACAGCGGTCTGGTGCGCAAGGACGTGGTCGACTGGCCGAAGGTCGCGCAGGACTACCTCCAGAGCAACGCGAAGGTGCGCTACGCCCTGGTGATGTTGGGCGCCAACGATCGGCAGCCGATCCGCGAGGGCGACGAGACGGCCGATCCCCTCACGGACCGCTGGCGCGCCCTCTACCGCGCCCGGGTGGAGGCGCTGGCGAAAGTCTTCACCGACCGCAAGATCCCGCTGATCTGGGTCGGGCTGCCGCCGGTCCAGAGCGAGTCCCTGAGCCGGGACCTCGCTTCCCTGAACGACATCGTCCGGGACACCGTTACCAAGGCCGGCGGCACCTACGTCGATATCTGGCCGGGCTTCGTCGACGACCGAGACCGGTACGCCGCGTCGGGCCCGGATCCGGAAGGCCAGATCGCCAAGCTCCGTACCGCGGACGGTGTCCATTTCACCAAGGCGGGCGATCGGAAGCTGGCCCACTTCGCCGATGTCGAGCTGAAGCGGCTGATGGGCGCGGTGCCGGGCACGGCCGAGCCGTCGCCGACCGCGACCGTGGCGCCGACCGCACCGCCCGCGACACCCGGGCCGAGCCTCGACGGTACCGCGCCGGCCACCGATACCGCGGCGATCGATCGTCAGATCACCGCGATGCTGCCGAGCCTGCCGGAGCCGCCCGGCGTGCCGGCGCTCCCGGTGAAGCCCGCGGCCGGCCCCGTGGTACCGTTGAGCCGGAGCGAGGTGTCGCCCGGCGGCGCGCTGCTGAATGGGCGTCCGCGCGATCCGGACAATTCCGGGACCGTGGAGCGGACGCTGCTGCGCGGCAACGCGCCGATGCCGCAGCCCGGCCGAGCCGACGATTTCCGCTGGCCGCCCGGCTGAGCCGGGCGGGCCCTTCGCGCGCTCTCAGCAGGCCGTCAGCGCGGCAGGACGCTCGCGCCCATCAGCATCTCGTCGATGGCGCGCGCCGCCTGACGGCCCTCGCGGATCGCCCAGACCACCAGGGACTGGCCGCGCCGCATATCGCCGGCGGCCCAGATCTTCGCGTCCGACGTGCGGTAGTCGTCCTCGTTCGCCTCGACATTGCCACGCTTGTCGACGCCGACCCCGGACTGCTCCAGCAGCCCCTTCTGGACCGAGCCCGCGAAGCCGATCGCCATGAAGACGAGGTCGGCCGGCAGCACGAACTCGGTGCCGGCGATCGGCTGGCGCTTGGCATCGACGCGGGCGCAGACCACGCCGGTGAGCTGGCCCTTCTTGTTCCCCTCGAGCCGCAGGGTCGCGGCCTGGAACTCGCGCTCCGCGCCTTCCGCCTGGCTGGACGAGGTCCGCATCTTGGTCGGCCAGTAGGGCCACACGGTGAGCTTGTCCTCCCGCTCCGGCGGGCGCGGGCGGATGTCGAGCTGCGTCACCGACAGGGCCCCCTGGCGGAACGCGGTGCCGACGCAATCGGAGGCGGTGTCGCCGCCGCCGATGACCACCACGTTCTTGCCCGCGGCCAGGATCGGCTGCTCGCCGTTGCCGCGCATCGGCTCGGCGCTCACCCGCCGGTTCGACTGGACGAGGTAGGGCATCGCGTAGTGGACGCCCTCGAGGTCCTGGCCGGGAAGCTGCGGGTTGCGCGGATCCTCGGCGCCACCGCAGAACATCACGGCGTCGAACTCGGCCTTGAGCTCGTCGACCGACTTCGTCACACCGATGTTCTGGTTGTAGTGGAAGACGACGCCCTCGGCCTCCATCTGGCGCACGCGCCGGTCGATGTGGCGCTTCTCCATCTTGAAGTCCGGGATGCCGTAGCGGAGAAGGCCACCCGCCTTCGGCTCGCGCTCGAACACGTGGACGTCGTGCCCGACGCGGGCGAGCTGCTGCGCCGCCGCCATACCGGCCGGTCCGGAGCCCACGATCGCGACGCGCTTGCCGGTGCGGGTCTGCGCCGGCTCGGGCTTCACCCAGCCCATGTTCCAGGCGCGGTCGGCGATCGCCTGCTCGATCGTCTTGATGGCGACCGGCTGGTTCTCGAGGTTGAGCGTGCACGCCTCCTCGCAGGGCGCGGGGCAGACGCGGCCGGTAAACTCCGGGAAATTGTTCGTCGAGTGGAGGTTGCGGGACGCCTCCTCCCAATCCGACTGGAAGACGAGGTCGTTCCAGTCCGGGATCTGGTTGTGGACCGGGCAGCCCGTCGGCCCGTGGCAGAACGGGATGCCGCAATCCATGCAGCGCGCGGCCTGTTTCGTCAGGTCGTGCTCGTCGAGCGGGAGCGTGAATTCGCGGAAGTGCCGGACTCGGTCGGCGGCGAGCTGGTACTTCTGCTCCTGCCGGTCGAACTCGAGGAAGCCTGTGATCTTGCCCATTGGTCAGCCCCTGGGCCGGCCAGTCTCTGACTGCGCTGCCCGCGTCGTCGTCTCGTGTGGGTGCGTGACCGGGCGGGAGCCCGCCCGGTCTCAGGAAGCCGCCTACTCGGCGGCCACCGGCATCCGCGCCATCTCCATCTCGCGCAGCGCCCGGCGGTACTCCACCGGCATCACCTTCACGAACTTGGTGCGGTAGCCGCTCCAGTCGTCGAGGATCGCCTTGGCGCGGGGGCTGCCCGTGTACTTGAGATGGTTGGTGATGAGCTGCGTCAGCCGCTCCTCGTCGTGCCCGGACATGTCGGCCAGGATGTCGACCCGCCCCTTGGTCTCTAGGTCGCCGTCCTGGTGGAAACGACGCATCAGGTCGTCCTCCTCCTCGACCGGCTCCAGGTCGACCATCGACAGGTTGCAGCGCGCCGAGAACGAGCCGTCCTCATCGAGCACGTAGGCGATGCCGCCCGACATGCCGGCCGCGAAGTTGCGCCCGGTCTCGCCGATCGACACGACCACGCCGCCGGTCATGTACTCGCAGCCGTGGTCGCCCATGCCCTCGACCACCGTGATCGCGCCGGAGTTCCTGACCGCGAAGCGCTCGCCCGCGGAGCCGCGGATGTAGCACTCGCCGGCGATCGCCCCGTACAGCACGGTGTTGCCGACCATGATCGTCCTGTCCTGCGGCGACTTCAGCGCGTCGCTCGGCCGGATGATCAGCTTGCCGCCCGACAGGCCCTTGCCGACGTAGTCGTTGCCGTGGCCAGTCAGCTCGACGGTCACGCCGGCCGCCACCCAGGCGCCGAAGCTCTGGCCCGCCGTGCCGGCGAGCTTCACCACGATCGTGTCGTCGGGCAGGCCCTCGTGGCCGTGCGCCTTGGCGACCATGCCGGAGAGCATCGCGCCCGCCGCCCGGTCCGAGTTCCGGATGGTGTCGGCGATGACCACCGGCTCGCCGGTCTCGATCGCGTGCTGCGCCTTCTCGATGAGGCGCCGGTCGAGGACCGTGTCGATCGGGTGGTGCTGCACCTCCACGTGGCGGATCGCCGTGCCCTCGGCCACCTTCGGCCGATGGAACAGCTTGGTGAAGTCGAGCCCGCGCGCCTTCCAGTGAGCGATGGCCTCGACCTTGTCGAGCACGTCGGAGCGGCCGACCGCCTCCTCCAGCTTCGTGAAGCCGAGCGAGGCGAGGATCTCCCGCACCTCCTCGGCCACGAAGAAGAAGTAGTTCACCACGTGCTCCGGCGTGCCCTTGAAGCGCTTGCGCAGCACCGGGTCCTGGGTGGCGACGCCCACCGGGCAGGTGTTCAGGTGGCACTTGCGCATCATGATGCAGCCGGCCGCGATCAGCGGGGCGGTCGAGAAGCCCATCTGATCGGCGCCGAGCAGCGCCGCGATGATCACGTCGCGCCCCGTCCGGATGCCGCCGTCGGCCTGCAGGGCGACGCGCCCGCGCAGGTTGTTGAGCACCAGCGTCTGCTGGGTCTCGGCCAGCCCGGTCTCCCAGGGTCCGCCCGCGTGCTTGAGCGAGGTCAGCGGCGCCGCACCCGTGCCGCCGTCGAAGCCCGAGATCGTGATGTGGTCGGCGCGCGCCTTGGCGACACCGGCCGCGACCGTGCCGACGCCGACCTCGGAGACGAGCTTCACCGACACGTCCGCCGACGGGTTCACGTTCTTCAGGTCGAAGATCAGCTGGGCCAGATCCTCGATCGAGTAGATGTCGTGGTGCGGCGGCGGCGAGATCAGGCCCACGCCCGGGGTGGCGTAGCGGACCTTGGCGATCTTGGCGTCGACCTTGTGGCCGGGCAACTGGCCGCCCTCGCCGGGCTTGGCGCCCTGCGCGACCTTGATCTGCATCATGTCGGAATTGACGAGGTACTCCGTCGTGACGCCGAAGCGCCCGGAGGCGACCTGCTTGATCGCGGACCGGCGCGAGCGCCCGTCCGGCAGCGGCTTGAACCGCTCGACCTCCTCGCCGCCCTCGCCCGAGTTCGAGCGGCCGCCGAACGAGTTCAGCGCGATGGCGAGCGTCTCGTGCGCCTCCTTGGAGATGGAGCCGTACGACATGGCGCCCGTGGCGAAGCGCTTGACGATCTCGGAGGCCGGCTCGACCGAGTCCAGCGGGACCGGCGCGCGACCGAGCTCGGCGGCGGATTTGATGCGGAACAGGCCGCGGAGCGTCTTCAGCTGGTGCTCCTGGCGGTTCACCAGCTCGGCGTATTCGCGGTAGCGCTCCGGCACGTTGAGGCGCACCGCGTGCTGCAGCGTCGCCACCGTGTCGGGCGTCCAGGTGTGGGTCTCGCCGCGCAGGCGGTAGGCGTACTCGCCGCCGACATCCAGGGCGTTCCGGTAGACCGGCGCGTCGCCGAAGGCGTCGCGGTGTCGGCGGGCGGTCTCCTCGGCGATCTCCGCCATGCCGACGCCCTCGATGGTCGTCGCCGTGCCGAAGAAGTCGCGACCCACGAAGGTCGAGTTCAGACCGACGGCGTCGAAGATCTGCGCGCCGCAATAGGACTGGTAGGTGGAGATGCCCATCTTGGACATCACCTTCAGCAGGCCCTTATCGATCGCCTTGATGTAGCGGTAGATGATCTCGTCGTCGGTGAGGTCCGGCGGGAACTCGTCCTTCATGTCGAGCAGCGTCTCGAAGGCGAGGTACGGGTTCACCGCTTCGGCGCCGTAGCCGGCGAGACAGGCGAAGTGGTGCACCTCGCGCGGCTCGCCCGACTCGACCACGAGGCCGACCGAGGTCCGGAGCCCCTTGCGGATCAGGTAATTGTGCACGGACGCCGTGGCCAGCAGCGCCGGGATCGGGATCCGATCCGGCCCGACCGCCCGGTCGGTGAGCACGATGATGTTGTAGCCGCCGCGCACCGCCGCCTCGGCGCGGTCGCAGAGGCGGTCGAGCGCCCCGTCCATGGCCGCCGCGCCGGTCTCGGCCGGGTAGGTCATGTCGAGGGTCTTGGTGTCGAACCGATCCTCGAAATGGCCGATCGAGCGGATCTTCTCTAGATCGGCGTTGGTGAGGATCGGCTGGCGGACCTCCAGGCGCTTGCGCCGGGACGCGCCCTCCATGTCGAGCAGGTTCGGCCGCGGCCCGATGAACGAGACGAGGCTCATCACGGCCTCCTCGCGGATCGGGTCGATCGGCGGGTTCGTGACCTGCGCGAAGTTCTGCTTGAAGTAGGTGTAGAGCAGCTTCGACTTCTCGGAGAGGGCCGAGAGCGGCGTGTCCGTGCCCATGGAGCCGACCGCCTCCTGGCCGGTGACGGCCATGGGCTGCATCAGCAGCTTGAGATCCTCCTGCGTGTAGCCGAAGGCCTGCTGGCGATCGAGCAGGCTCACGTCGCCGCGGGACTCGCGCGGCTGAACCGGTCGCAGGTCCTCCAGGACGATCTGGGTGTTCTTCACCCAGTCGGCGTAGGGATGCGCGGCGGCGAGCTCGCCCTTGATCTCCTCGTCGGAGACGATGCGGCCCTTCTGCAGGTCGATCAGCAGCATGCGGCCCGGCTGCAGGCGCCAGGACTGGACGATCTTCTCGTCCGGGATCGGCAGGGTGCCCATCTCGGAGGCGAGCACCACGAGGCCGTCGTCGGTGACGATGTAGCGTGCCGGGCGGAGGCCGTTGCGGTCGAGGGTGGCGCCGATCTGGCGGCCGTCGGTGAAGGCCACGGCGGCGGGACCGTCCCACGGCTCCATCAGGGCGGCGTGGTACTCGTAGAAGGCGCGCCGCTCCTCGCTCATGAGCGGGTTGCCGGCCCAGGCCTCCGGGATGAGCATCATCATCGCGTGGGCGAGCGGGTAGCCGCCCTGCACGAGGAATTCGAGGGCGTTGTCGAAGCAGGCGGTGTCGGACTGGCCCTCGTAGGAGATCGGCCACAGCTTCGAGATGTCGTTGCCAAACAGGTCGGAATCGACGCTCGCCTGGCGGGCCGCCATCCAGTTGACGTTGCCGCGCAGCGTGTTGATCTCGCCGTTATGCGCGACCATCCGGTAGGGGTGCGAGAGCCGCCAGGTCGGGAAGGTGTTGGTGGCGAAGCGCTGGTGGACAAGGGCGATCGCCGAGACGAAGCGGTCGTCCTTCAGGTCCAGGAAGTAGCCGCCGAGCTGCGTGACCAGCACCATGCCCTTGTAGACGATGGTCCGGGTCGACACGGAGACCGGGTAGAACTCCTTCACCCGCGGATCGTCGAGGCCGTAGACCTTGTTGGAGATCACCTTGCGGGCGACGTAGACCCGGCGCTCGAACGCGTCCTGGTCGGTGACCGAGGCGGGCCGGCCGATGAAGACCTGACGGTGGTGCGGCTCGGTCGCCTTCACGGCGTCGCCGAGATCCTCCGGGTCCACCGGCACGTCGCGCCAGCCGAGGAGCGGCAGGCCCTCGGCGGCCAGGGACGATTCGACGATCTCTTGGATGATCGCCCGCGGCTCCTCCGCCTTCGGCATGAAGAACTGTCCGATGGCGTACGAGCCCGCCGGCGGCAGCTCGAAGCCGAGGCGCGAGCACTCCTCGGCGAAGAAGCCGTGCGGGATCTGCGTGAGGATGCCGCAGCCGTCGCCCATCTTGGGATCGGCGCCCACCGCGCCGCGATGATCGAGGTTTTCCAGGATCTTCAGGCCCTGCTCGACGATCGCGTGGGTCCGGCGGTCGTGCATGTCGGCGATGAAGCCGACGCCGCAGGCGTCGCGCTCGCGGGCCGGATCGTAGGAACCCTGGGCTTTCGGGAGGGCGGGGTCGCGCACGATGAGCGGCATCGCGCCGCCGCGGGGGGCGGCAGCCAGGGCCGTGGACGCAGCAAACTCGTCGGCGGGTCTGCGTTGTGACATGCTTCGTCTCGTCCTTCCCTCGAACCCGTCCGCAGCCAAGAACCCGCGAGCATGTTTCATGCCCGCAAGCCGTCGGCGCCACGCGCCCGGCCTCTTGCCGCAGGCCATCCGGCCGGTCCGGGAGGACACGTCCGTCGGCCTGCGTTCATCGAGGACCCGGACCGCTCGGAGAGCGGTGCGCTGGCGCGCCCGTGTCCGTCTGCCGAAACTTCTCGCCCGCGCGCGAGACGGCGACGGCCGGGATGCACGGCCGATGGGACAGTTGTGCTGTCCTAAGTCGCGAAACTGCCAGATTGAAATGTTTTCAGCAAGAGACTGCAGGCCGCGACGGTGTCGCCGCTCTGGATGACGGGCCGGGACCCGCCTCCGCGCCTCCGCAATCTCGCCCGAATCGCGGGTTCTACGGGTCGTGCCGAGCACAAGCGGCATGCGGGGCAACGACCTCGCCGGCATGGTCGAGGTCCGGGTCTACCGGCCCGGACCATGCCGGAACCGGACACGAACCGGACACTCTGCCGGGTCTCCAAACCCAGAACGCACAAGAGTGACGATGACGAGCAGAGCCGCTGCGCGCCTCCCACGCCCGATCAGCCGGACGCTTCGCGCCGCGTGCCTGTCGGCGCTCGCTCTCTTGGGCGCATCGGGCGGGGCGCGCGCGCAATTCGCCTTCGAGGAAGAGGTCCTTCCGCCTCGCGTCGTCGCTTGGCGCCTCGCAGATCGCGGGTTCAGCGGCCTGAGCCGCCCGCGCTTCGACGGGCGGGTCTACGTGGTCGACGCCGTCGGTCCCGCCGGCGCGCCCGTCCGGCTGTTCGTCGATCCCATTACGGGCGGGATCGTGGGCCGCCGGCCGATCGGTGCGCCCGAGACCGTCGCTCGGCTGGAGCGACCCGCACCGGGCTTCGGCTGGACCGAGGACGAGGTCGTGCCCCGCCGCGCGATGCGTCCCGTCCCGCCCGAGGACGGTCCGGTGGCTCGGCCCCAGCGCCGGCCGGGCACCGAGGCCCTGCGGCCCGAGGCCAATCCCGAAGGTGTTAATCCCGACAGCGTCGGCCGGACCGCTCCGCCCAACGCTCCGCCAAAGCGGGTCGCGCGCGGAGCGCTCGCCCGGACGCCAGAGCTGAAGCCGCCGCCCCGCACGTCTCCCGAGGCACCGGCCCCCAAGCTCCCGCCGGCCGATACGGCCAAGGCGGATCCGAACGCGGGTCCCGCGCCCGAGACCAAGGCGGCGGCGATCGAGAAGGCCCCGGCCCCGGTTCCCGCTGCGCGACCCGCCGCGCCTTCGAAGCCGGCCGACGCCGCCGTGGCCGAGACGGCCAAGCCGGCCGCGAAGGATTGGAAGGATCCGCCCACCGACAAGAAGCCGGTTCGGGTGATCGGCGGCGCGACCATCGTCCCCGGCCAGGCTGAGTAAATTCGGCGGACGGAACCGGCGCGTCACGCGCCGTCCGTCAGCCGCTCGGCTCCCGTAAAAACCGTCACGGTGTCGGCCCGCGCGATGGCGCACAGCGTCATGCCGTAGGACCGGGCCCGGTCGAGGGCCAGCGACGTCGGCGCCGAGATAGCGACGATCACGGCTGCGCCGAGCCGCGCGGCCTTCTCGACCATCTCGAACGAGCAGCGGCTGGTGATGACCAGGAAGCCCGAGTCCACGGGCGTCCCGGTCCGCATCAGGGTGCCGATCAGCTTGTCCAGAGCGTTGTGGCGGCCGACATCCTCGCGCACAGCCGCGAGGCCGCCGTCGAGGCGCGCCCAGGCCGCGGCGTGGACCGCGCGCGTCTCCGCGCCGAGACGCTGGGCGCTGTCGAGATTCGACAGGGCGCGGGCGATGGCGGGCAGCCCGACCCGGACCTCGGAGTCCGCCCGCTTACCGGCCTGCGGCAGTTGCGCCAAGTCCTCGATGCCGCAGACCCCGCAGCCGGTGCGGCCGCTGATGGCGCGCTTGCGCGCCAGATGCTCGCGGAGCCGGCCCGGCGCGAGCTCGACGTGGAGGCGCAGACCGTCCGACGCCGTCTCCACCCGGGTCGCGCGGATCTCCTCCGCGCTGTCGACGATGCCCTCCGTCAGGCTGAAGCCGTAGGCGAAATCCTCGAGGTCGGCGGGCGTCGCCATCATCACGGCGTGCGGCACGCTGCCGTAGACGAGGTTGACCGGCGCCTCGACGGCCAGCGCCCGCGTGTCCGGCCTCGGCGCCGAGCCCGTATAGGTCATCACCTGCATCGGCGCCGGCACTGCGCAGGGCAGAGGACCGGAGGTGGGGCTGCCGGTTTGGGTGGACATCTCGAACTCCGCAGGCGTGGCACGAACGCGTCGCGACGCTTCATCCCCGGCGCGACGCGACGGAGAACGATTTCGCCGGGCCCTAGTGCGCCGACGCCACGAGGCGCCGTCAACTGGCGGGAAAGCGCGCGATGCGACGCTTGTGCGGTTGCACGTGGCCGGCCCTTGTGGTCTGAAGCGCCGGTCGGATAATGCCGGGTGACACAACCGGTACTCCGTCACGTCGGTACAATCCCGCACGCGTTCAAGACGGGGAGGTCCGGCGGCAGCCAGACAGTTTCAGGGGAGCCACGAGAGGCAGATGCGGACGGTGCGGACGATCAACCGGTCACTCTGGAGCCTCGCCGCTCTCGGCGCCCTGCTCTTCCCGATATCCGGCGCGCAGGCCGCGGGCTTCGGTCAGCCCGTGCCGTGGGAGATGGACCGGCAGATCCCGGTCACCGAGAACGCGCGCGACATCCTGAACTTCGAGATCGGCCTGCACTGGCTGTCCCTCGCCATATCGGTGTTCGTCCTCGGGCTCATCCTGTGGTGCGTCTACCGCTTCGGCGAGAAGCGGAACCCGACGCCGTCGCGCACCACGCACAACACCGCCATCGAGGTCGCCTGGACGATCGTGCCGGTGCTGATCCTGGTCGCCGTGGCGATCCCGTCCTTCCGCCTGCTGCGCACGCAGCTCTCGGATCCGAAGGCCGACATGATCGTCAAGGTCGTCGGCCACGCCTGGTACTGGTCCTACGAGTACCCGCAGACCGAGGCCGGCGGCGGCTTCACGTTCGATGCCAACATCGACGAGGACAAGCAGCCGCGCCTGCTGCAGACCGACAACGAGATGGTCGTTCCGGTCAACAAGATCGTGAAGATCCAGGTCACCGCCGCCGACGTGCTGCATTCCTGGGCGATGCCGGCCTTCGGCTTCAAGATCGACGCCGTCCCCGGCCGCCTGAACCAGATGTGGTTCAAGGCCGACAAGGAGGGCACCTTCCACGGCCAGTGCTCCGAGCTGTGCGGCCAGCGCCACGCCTACATGCCCATCGTGGTCCGCGTGGTCAGCGAGCAGGCCTACGCCGACTGGCTGAAGGAGGCGAAGACCAAGTACGCCCGCATCGACAACGGCACGAGCTTCGCCGAGGCCCGCTGAGCCCCGGCTGATCGAACAGACCCCATCAGATCCACAAGGCATTCGAATCCATGGCTACAGCCGCAGCCCATGCCGGGGCCCATGAGGTCCACGACCACAAGCCGTCGTTCTTCGCCCGCTGGTTCCTGTCGACGAACCACAAGGACATCGGCACCCTCTACCTGCTGTTCGCCTTCTGCGCCGGAATCATCGGCGCGTTCCTCTCCTTCGGCATCCGGATGGAGATGGAGGCGCCCGGCCTGCAGTATTTCTCGAACCCCGCGACCTACAACGTGTTCGTCACGGGCCACGGGCTCATCATGGTGTTCTTCATGGTGATGCCGGCGCTGATCGGCGGCTTCGGCAACTGGTTCGTGCCCCTCATGATCGGCGCGCCCGACATGGCGTTCCCGCGCATGAACAACATCTCGTTCTGGCTGACGGTGGCGGGCTTCTGCTCCCTGCTCTGCTCGCTGTTCGTCGAGGGCGCGCCCGGCGCGTCCGGCGCCGGCACCGGCTGGACCGTCTACCCGCCGCTCTCCACCGCCGGCCATCCCGGCCCGGCCGTCGACTTCGCGATCTTCGCGCTGCACCTGTCGGGCGCGGGCTCCATCCTCGGCGCGATCAACTTCATCACCACGATCCTGAACATGCGCGCCCCGGGCATGACGCTGCACAAGATGCCGCTCTTCGCCTGGGCCGAGCTGGTCACCGCGTTCCTGCTGCTGCTCTCGCTGCCGGTGCTCGCGGGCGCCATCACGATGCTGCTGACCGACCGCAACTTCGGCACGACCTTCTTCGACCCGGCCGGCGGCGGTGACCCGATCCTGTACCAGCACCTGTTCTGGTTCTTCGGTCACCCCGAAGTGTACATCATGATCCTGCCGGCCTTCGGCATCGTGTCGCACATCATCGCCACCTTCTCGCGCAAGCCGGTCTTCGGCTACCTCGCGATGGCCTACGCCATGGTGGCAATCGGCGTCGTCGGCTTCGTCGTGTGGGCGCACCACATGTACACGGTCGGCCTGTCGCTGCAGACGCAGTCCTACTTCGTGTTCGCCACGATGGTGATCGCGGTCCCGACCGGCGTGAAGATCTTCTCGTGGATCGCCACCATGTGGGGCGGCTCCATCCGCTTCACCGCCGCCATGCACTGGGCGGTGGGCTTCATCTTCCTGTTCACGGTCGGCGGCGTCACCGGCGTCGTGCTGGCCAACTCGGCGGTCGATAAGTACCTGCACGACACCTACTACGTGGTCGCACACTTCCACTACGTGCTGTCCCTCGGGGCCGTGTTCATCATCTTCGCCGGTGTCTACTACTGGTTCCCGAAGATGACCGGTCACATCATCCCCGAATGGGCCGGCAAGCTGCACTTCTGGCTGGCCTTCATCGGCGCGAACGTCCTGTTCTTCCCGATGCACTTCCTGGGCCTCGCCGGCATGCCGCGCCGCTACGCCGACTACCCGGACGCATTCGCCCAGTGGCACAAGGTGTCGACCTACGGCGGCCACATCTTCGCGCTCGGCATGTTCGTGTTCGTGATCGGCGTGATCCTCGCCTTCCGCTCGAAGGAGCGGGCCGCGGACAACCCGTGGGGCGAAGGCGCCACCACCCTCGAGTGGACGCTCTCCTCCCCGCCCCCGTTCCACCAGTTCGAGACGCTGCCCCGCATCGTCGACGAGCCGGGCGCGCACTGATAGAAATCCCGCGAGGGCCGCGTCCGCGGCCCTCGCCCTTCCCCGGAGGCCGGTCGGCCGACCTCCCGGCAAGGGCGAGCGATGAGGGCGACCCGCACGGGCCGAGGGAGAAGTCCCGGGCCCCGCTCACGCCGATCCTTGGAACACGTCGATTTCGAGACACGACTCGGCCGTGACGCGCGCGGCCGGGCGCCGACACAGCAGCGGCAGACGCGATGACGAGCCTGACGAACACGATCGGACCGGACGTTCCGGCCCCGGCCCTCACGATTGCCGGCGGCGACGTTCCGGACTTCTTCGCCCTGCTGAAGCCGCGGGTGATGGTCCTCGTGATCTTCACCGCGCTGGTCGGAATGGTGGTCTCGCAGGGCCATGTGCAGCCGGCCATTGGCGCGATCTCGCTCCTCGCCATCGCGGTCGGCGCCGGTGCGTCCGGCTGCCTCAACATGTGGTGGGACGCCGACATCGACGCGGTCATGAGTCGGACCGCAACCCGGCCGATCCCGTCGGGCCGGATCACCTCCCAGGAAGCACTGGGCTTCGGGCTGTTCCTCTCGGTCGCCTCCGTGGTGGTGCTCGGGCTCGCCGCCAATCTCCTGGCCGCCGCGCTCCTCGCCTTCACCATCGTGTTCTACGCGGTGGTCTACTCGATGTGGCTGAAGCGGGCGACCGCGCAGAACATCGTCATCGGCGGCGCCGCCGGAGCCCTGCCGCCGGTTATCGGGCAGGCGGTGGTGACCGGCTCGGTCGGCGTCGAGTCGCTGATCCTGTTCGCCATCATCTTCATCTGGACGCCGCCGCACTTCTGGGCGCTCGCCCTGATCAAAGCCGACGAGTACGCCCGCGCCGGCATCCCGATGATGCCGAACGTCGCCGGCCCGGCCTCCACCCGCCGCCAGATCGTGTGGTACTCGCTGCTGCTCGCCCCCCTCGGCCTCGTCCCAGTGGCTCTGGGCTTCGGTGGCCTCGTCTACGCGGTGGTCGGCCTCGTCGGCGGCCTGGGCATGGTGGCCTTCAGCATCCGCGTGCTGCGGAACCGCGAGGGCGATGCCGAGCGGCGCGCCGCCATGGGCATGTTCGGCTTCTCGATCCTCTACCTGTTCGCGCTGTTCTCGGCGCTCCTGGCCGAGCAGAGCTTCGGCCTGTTCCGCCCGGTCCTGGGTTGAGCGCCATGGCGGATCCCGAGATCCAGTACCGGCCGCTCACGCCCGAGCAGGAGGCGCGCCGCCGCAAGCGCTCGATCGCGATCGCGCTCGCCCTCGGAGCCTGGGTCCTGCTGTTCTTCGTGCTGACGATCGTCAAGCTCGGCCCTCAGATCCTGACCCGGCCGCTCTGAGGCGCTCCCGATGACAGTTCCTCCATCAGGATCGAACCGGGCCGCCACGCGCACCGCCCTCGCCTGCGCGGGTCTCGCCGTGGGCATGATCGGCCTCGCCTTCGCGTCGGTGCCGCTCTACGACGCCTTCTGCAAGGCGACCGGCTACGACGGCACGCCCCGGCAGGGACCGGCCCTCTCGGCCTCCGCGGCGCGGACCGACGACAGCATGGTCGTCCATTTCGACACCAACGTCGCGCCGGGGCTGCCCTGGAAATTCATCCCGGAAGTGAGCAGCGTCGAGGCGAAGCTCGGTGAGACCAAGACGGTCTTCTTCCGCGTGCAGAACACCGGCAGCACGCCCTCGGCGGGTGTGGCGACCTTCAACGTCCAGCCCGGGTTGATGGGTGGCTACTTCGTCAAGATCGCGTGCTTCTGCTTCAACGAGCAGACGCTCCAGCCGGGCGAGACGCTGGACGTGCCGGTGGTGTTCTACGTCGATCCGGCCGTTCGGGACGACTCGAACACCGCGCATCTCTCGGAGATGACGCTGTCCTACACGTACTTCGCCTCCAAGAACGGTCAGCCCGTGAAGGCGGCGGTGGCGAAATCGTCTTCCTCGGGAACGAAGGGCGATTTCTGATTGCGGACCCGTGACAACACGGGGCCGCAGCGACTAAAGCTGCGAGCAAGCTTGGGTGTGGTGCGTGCCGCGCCCGGCCTAGGGCAAGCAACGAACAGCGTTAGGCCGGGAACGGTGCAGGGCGCGAGGGTGAGGAGCGACGGGACGATGGCCGAGGCGCACGCCAAGAATCACGACTACCACATCCTGAATCCGAGCCCGTGGCCGTTGATCGGGGCCTTCTCGGGCTTTCTCATGGCGTTCGGCGCCGTGTTCTGGATGAAGAGCCTCACGATCGGCACCCTGGCTCCCGGTCCCTACATCTTCGGGGCCGGCACGATCGGCGTCCTCTACACCATGTTCTCATGGTGGAAGGACGTCGCGCACGAGGCCAATTCCGGCGACCATACCCGCGTCGTCCAGCTTCACCACCGCTACGGCATGATGATGTTCATCGCCTCCGAGGTGATGTTCTTCGTCGCGTGGTTCTGGGCCTACTTCGAGGCCGCCCTCTACACCGCCGACCCGATCCAGGTCTCGCGCGTGGAGTTCACCGGCGGTGTCTGGCCGCCGAAGGGCATCGAGGCGTTCGATCCCTGGCACCTGCCGCTCCTGAACACGCTGATCCTGCTGACCTCGGGCACCACCGTCACCTGGGCGCACCACGCGCTGATCGAGGGCGACCGCAAGGGCCTGAAGTACGGCCTGTGGCTGACGATCATCCTCGGCGTTCTGTTCACCGCCTGCCAGGCCTACGAGTACAGCCACGCCGAGTTCGGCTTCTCGGGCAGCATCTACTCGTCGACCTTCTTCATGGCGACGGGCTTCCACGGCGCCCACGTCATCATCGGCACGATCTTCCTGGCGGTGTGCCTGTTCCGCGTCTACGCGGGCCAGTTCACCCCGCGTCAGCACCTCGGCTTCGAGTTCGCCGCTTGGTACTGGCACTTCGTCGATGTCGTGTGGCTGTTCCTGTTCGCCGCCATCTACGTGTGGGGTTCGGGGGTCTTCCACGGCGGCGGCGCTCACTGAGCGGAACCATCCCGTCGCCGCATGGCGGATCTGCGAAGGGCGGCTCAGGCCGCCCTTCTGCGTTTCCGACGCCGCGCGAACCCCGTATCGACGAGAGCGGCCCGCGCCCGGGTCGATGGGGTCCCGCACGGAACAGGTCTGGAGTGTGCCCGTGAACAACCGAACCTACTCGCCGCCTCCGCCGATCCCGACCGGCCTGCGCGGCCGGTGCCCGCGCTGCGGTGAGGGTCACCTGTTCAAAGGGTTCCTGAGCCTGCGCCCCTCCTGCGAGGCGTGCGGGCTCGACTACGCGCATTTCGACTCCGCGGACGGGCCGGCGTTCTTCGTCATGTCGATCGTCGGCCTGATCGTGGTCGGTCTCGCCCTCTGGCTGGAGATCACCTACGAGCCGCCGATCTGGGTCCACGCCCTGGTGGCCCTGACCCTCTCGGTCGGGCTCAGCCTGATCCTGGTGCGGCCCCTCAAGGGCCTGCTGATCGCCCTGCAGTTCAGCAACCGGGCGGAGCAAGGGCGCTTCGAGCCGTGACCGCGAGCGGACCGCACCGCGCTGGCTGGCGCGACCTGGTCGCGCCGGGGCTCGCCTCGCTGGTTGCCCTGGCCATCCTGCTGGGGCTGGGAACTTGGCAGCTCGAGCGCAGGGCCTGGAAGGAAGACCTGATCGCCCGGATCGTACGTCAGAGCCGCGCGGAGCCGGTGGCGCCGCCGGCCGCGGCGGCCTGGGATCCGGCGCGCGACGAGTTCCGGCACGTCCGGATCAGCGGTCAGTTCCTCAACGACCGGGAGACCCTGGTCCACGGACTGGCGCCGGGCGAGACGCCGGGCCGCGCCCTCCAGGGCTTCTACGTGCTCACGCCATTCCGCCGGGAGGACGGCGGCGTCGTGCTGGTCAACCGGGGCTTCGTCCCCACGGAGTTGAAGGCGCAGGGCGACCGCCGGGACGGCCTGATCGAAGGGCCGACGACGGTCACCGGCATTCTCCGCGCCAGCGAGCCCCGCGCGATGTTCGTGCCGGAACCGGATCCCGCCCGCGGGGAGTGGTTCAACCGGGACATCGGCGGCATCGCGGCGGCGCGCGGCCTCGGAACGGTCGAGCCCTACCTGATCGAGGCCGACGCCGTTCCCGGGCAGACGACGTGGCCGCGCGGCGGCCAGCTCCGGGTCGACCTGCCGAACAACCACCTGCAATACGCATTCACGTGGTTCGGCCTCGCCGCCTGCCTGATCGGCGTGTTCTCGGTCTTCGCGTGGCGCCGCCTGCACGATTCGCCCGCGGCCCGCGCCGCCTAGGACAAAGCCGCGCGCGCAGGATCTCGGCGAAGAAGAGTCTCGCCGAGATCGGCTTAAAAACGGCAACCCGTTCCTTTGACCGACGGCCATCGCCCCGGAATACTTTCAGTGTTCTTGAGCGATCGGTCGCGTTCTGCATAGTGTATTCAGTTCGCGGCGATCATCCGAAGACGACACGGCGCCCGACCGCCGTGCAACTGAGGTAACGCCGGATGACCAGCCATATCGCCGACGCGGCGGCGCGCGAGCCGATCCGCTTCGCCTACTGGGTGCCCAACGTCTCCGGGGGGCTTGTCATCAGCAAGATCCCCCAGCGCACGAGCTGGGACGCCGAGTACAATCGGAAGCTGGCGCAGATCGCCGAGGAGGCAGGGTTCGATTACGGGCTGACGCAGATCCGGTTCACCGCGGGCTACGGCGCCGAGTACCAGCACGAATCGGTCGCCTTCAGCCACGCCCTGCTGGCCGCGACCACCAAGCTCAAGGTGATCGCCGCGCTCCTGCCCGGTCCCTGGCATCCGACCCTCGCCGCCAAGCAGATCGCCACGATCTCGCAACTCACCGAAGGCCGCATCGCGGTAAACATCGTCTCCGGCTGGTTCTCGGGCGAGTTCCGGGCGATCGGCGAGCCCTGGCTCGACCACGACGAGCGCTACCGCCGGTCGGAGGAGTTCATACGGAGCCTGCGCGGGATCTGGACGCAGGACAGCTTCACCTTCCGCGGCGACTTCTACCGCTACAGCGACTACACGCTGAAGCCGAAGCCGGCCCAGCCGCTGCCCGAGATCTTTCAGGGCGGCTCGTCGCGCGCCGCGCGCGACATGGCGACCCGCGTGTCGGACTGGTACTTCACGAATGGCGGCACGCCGGAGACGATCCGCGCCCAGGTGGACGATATCCGCGCCAAGTCGGCCGAGACCGGCAATCATCCCCGGATCGGCGTCAACGCCTTCGTCATCGCCCGCGACACCGAGGAGGAGGCCCGCGCCGTCCTTCAGGAGATCATCGACAACGCCGACCCGGACGCCGTGAAGGCCTTCGGTCACGAGGTCAAGAATGCCGGCAAGGCCTCGCCGGAAGGGGAAGGCAACTGGGCCAAGTCGAGCTTCGAGGATCTCGTCCAGTACAACGACGGCTTCAAGACCAACCTGATCGGCACGCCCGACCAGATCGCCGAGCGGATCCTGGCGCTGAAGGATGCGGGAGCGAACCTCGCCCTGCTGGCCTTCCTGCATTTCCAGGAGGACGTCGCGTATTTCGGCGCGCACGTGATCCCGCGGGTCCGCGCCCTCGAGGCCGCCCGCGACCGGCGCGCCGAGGCCGCCTGAGCGCCGCCCGCCGAACCGTACCCCGACTGATCGGAGTGAGCCATGAACATCGCCGTCGATGCGCGCACGCTCGAGCCGGAGCACCGCCCGGGCGCTCCCGGCCCCGCGCGGCCGCCCTCACCCGCCCACGTGATCCGTGACGACGCCGAGGCGCTGGCCGTGGCTCACGGGCTCGCGGCCGAGTTCCGGGCCGGCGCGTCGGAGCGGGACCGCCACGCCGTGCGGCCGCTCAAGGAGCTCGACGCCTTCTCGCAGAGCGGCCTCTGGTCGATCAACGTGCCGCGCGCCTACGGTGGCCCCGAGGTTTCGTACCGGACGCTGGCGCAGGTCATCGCCATCGTGGCGGCCGCCGATCCCGCCATCGCCCAGATCGCCCAGAACCATCTCGGCATCCTGGCGGCGATCCGGACGGTGTCGGACGAGGCGCAGAAGCACCTGCTGTTCGGCGAGGTCCTGCGCGGAACGCGGTTCGGCAACGCCTTCTCGGAGCGCGGCACCAAGCGGGCGGCCGATTTCGACACGCGCTTCACCGATCACGGCGACCACGTCGTGGTGCGGGGCCGGAAGTTCTACGCCACCGGCGCCCTCCTCGCGCACCTGGTCCCGATCGTCGCCCTCGATGCCGAGGGACGCGCCTGGTACGCCATCGCCGAGCGGGACGCGCCCGGACTCACGGTGATCGACGACTGGTCGAGCTTCGGCCAGCGCGGCACGGCGAGCGGGACCGTGCTGATCGACGACGTGCGCGTGCCCAAGACCCATCTGGTGCCGGCCTGGAAGGGCTACGCGGCGCCGACCGCCGACGGCGCCGTGTTCCAGATCATCCAGGCCGCGGTCGATGCCGGGATCGGCCGCGAGGCCCTCGACGACACCATCGGCTTCGTCCGCGAGAAGGCCCGCCCCTGGATCGACAGCGGGATGGAGCGGGCGTCCGACGATCCCTACACGATCCAGGCAGTCGGCGACCTGACCATCCGGCAGCACGCCGCCGAGGCGCTGCTCGACCGGGCCGGTCTCATCCTCGACGCGGCCGTCGCGCGGCCGGACGCCGAGACGGTCGCGGCGGCCCAGATCGCGGTCGCCGAGGCGAAGGTGCTGACCACCGAGGTCGCCCTGGCGGCGTCGAACAAGCTGTTCGAGCTGTCGGGGACCCGCTCGACTCTGGCCGCCGAGAATCTCGACCGTCACTGGCGGAACGCGCGCACGCACACGCTGCACGATCCCGTCCGCTGGAAATACGCGATCGTCGGCAACCACGCCCTCAACGGCGTGAACCCGCCGCTCCACGCCTGGAGCTGACCGGCGCCTACAGCACCGGCAATCCCCGCGCCTTGGCCTCCTCGCCGGGCTCGACGTGGATGGTCACCACCGCCCCGGGGATCGTCGTCTCCAGGGCGGATTCCAGCCGGTCGCAGATCGCGTGCGAATCCTCGACGGTCATCGCGCCGGGGACGACGAGGTGGAAGTCGATGAAGGTCGCCTGACCGGCGGAGCGCGTGCGCACGTCGTGCGCCTCCAGCGCGCCCTCGCCGTGCTGGGAGATGAGCGACCGGATCTGGCTCACCATCTCGGCCGGGGCGGCCCTGTCCATGAGGCCGTCCACCGATTCCCGGACCATGCGGAAGCCGGACCACAGGATGTTCATGGCGACCAGCCCGGCCACCACGGGGTCGAGGACCGGGTAGCCCGTCACCACCACGGCGCCGACGCCGGCCAGGACGCCGCAGGACGTGACCACGTCGGCGAAGACGTGGCGCGCGTCGGCGATCAGGGCCGGCGACCGCCACCGCCTTCCCCAGCGCATCAGTGCCGCCGCCCAGACCGCGTTGACGATCCCGGCCGCGAAATTGATCGCGAGGCCGACCGCGGGCGCGTCGAGGGGCTTCGGGGCGAGCAGCCCGAAATAGGATTCGCGCAGGATCAGCAGCGCCGCCACCACGATCAGCGCACCCTCGATCACCGCCGAGAAGAACTCGGCCTTGTGGTGACCGTAGGGATGGTCCTCGTCCGCCGGGCGCGCGGCGACCCGCAGGGCCACGAAGGCGCCGATCGCGGCGACCACGTTGATGATGCTCTCCAGCGCGTCGGAGTACAGGGCGAGGCTGCCGGTGAGCCACGCCGCGTAGAACTTCATCGCCGTGACGGCGAGGCCGATGCCCGCGCTGAAGAGGGCGGCTTTCTGGGTGCGGTCCATGGTTCGCGCCGTTGGGGTGACGCCGCGCCCATACGGCACCGGCCGCGGCCAAGGCCACGGCAAAGGTTCGACGCCGCCGAAAACGTGTTAGCCGCGGCTAAGTCTCCGACGCGCCGCCGTTGTCGCGGGCGGCCTCGCGCCGCCGGCTCGGCTCCGCCTTGGCGCGCGCGGCCTCCGCCTTGCGCAGGAAGCGACGGCGCTGCCAGGCGAAGCGCGCTCCGGCGGCGAGGGTCTCCAGCCGGGCGGCCTCGCGCTCCCAGTACCCGAGGAGCTGCCCGTCGAGGGTGACCCGCCGGGGGCGACCGCGGGGCGTCACGCGTCGCTCCCCCGCGGCGCCGGCGGCTCGCCCGTCTCGGCCACGACCAGGGCGTCCGGATCGCCGCGGAAGCTGCCGGCGCCGGTATTCGGCACCGGGATTCCGGGGCTGCCGAAGGGCTGGCTCGGGTAGGCCGATTCGAACTTCGCGCGGGCGGTGTCGGGATCCTCGGCCTTCAGCACGATCTCGGACGTGCCGGGGAGCGGCCAGCGAGGATCGGCGGCGTTACGGGGGCGAACGGCGTACCAGGGCATGGATCGGGAGCCTCGCGTCTCGGTGACGCTGGAAACGGACGCGCTCCCCGGCGGTTCCGCGGTTGAAACCGCGTGCCGTTCGGTGCAGGCAGCCGGCGATGCGCGTGGACCTCTTCGATTTCGATCTGCCGGAGACCAGCATCGCCCTCCGCCCGGCCGAGCCGCGCGACGCCGGGCGGATGCTCGTGGTCCGACCCGGCGCGCCGCTGGCCGACCGGACCGTGCGCGACCTGCCCCAGGCCCTCCGGGCCGGCGACGCCCTGGTCTTCAACGACACGCGGGTGATCCCGGCCCGGCTGAACGGTGTGCGCACACGGCCCGGTGCTCCCGGCCAGCGCACCGAGGTGATGCTCCATCTGCGGGAAGCCCCCGACCGCTGGCGCGCCTTCGCGCGTCCGGCCAAGCGGCTCGCGGCGGGCGACGCGCTGCGCTTCGGCGATCTGGCGGCGACCGTTCTCGAGAAGGCCGAGGCCGGGGAGATCGTCCTCGCCTTCGACCGGGCCGGGCCCGACCTCGAAGCGGCCATCGCCGCGGAGGGTGCCCTGCCGCTGCCCCCCTACATCGCGGGCAAGCGCGCCACGGATGACCGCGATGCCACCGATTACCAGACGGTCTACGCCCGCAATCCGGGGGCGGTCGCGGCTCCCACGGCCGGCCTGCACTTCTCCGACGCGCTGCTGGCCGATCTCGACGCCGCCGGTCTGCGGCGCCACCACGTCACGCTGCATGTCGGCGCCGGGACCTTCCTGCCGGTCAAGGCCGAAGATACCGAGGCCCACCGCATGCACGCGGAGATCGGCATCCTCGACGCCGCCACGGCCGAGGCCCTGAACGCCGCGCGGGCCGCGGGCGGCCGGATCGTCGCGGTCGGGACCACGGCGCTGCGGCTGCTGGAGAGCGCGGCCCGACCGGACGGCACGCTCGCGCCCTTCTCGGGACCCACCGAGATCTTCATCACGCCGGGCTACCGGTTCCGCGCGGTCGACGCACTCGTGACCAATTTCCACCTGCCGCGCTCGACGCTGTTCATGCTGGTCTCGGCGTTCTCAGGTCTCGCGACGATGCGCGCGGCCTACGCGCACGCGATCGCCGCCGGGTACCGGTTCTACTCCTACGGCGACGCCAGCCTGCTCTACCCAGGCCCGGGCGCGGACACCCCATGACCGACAGCGCACACTTCCGCTTCGACCTGCTGGCCCGGGACGGCACCGCCCGCACCGGCGTGATCGGGACGCCGCGCGGCGAGATCCGGACCCCGGCCTTCATGCCGGTGGGCACGGCCGCGACCGTCAAGGCCATGTACCCCGGTCAGGTCCGCGATCTCGGCGCCGACGTGGTCCTGGGCAACACCTACCACCTGATGCTGCGGCCCGGCCCCGAGCGCATGGCCCGGCTCGGCGGCCTGCACCGCTTCATGAACTGGGACCGGCCGATCCTGACCGATTCCGGCGGCTTCCAGGTGATGTCGCTCTCCGCACTGCGGAAGATCGACGAGCAGGGCGTGACCTTCCGCTCGCACATCGACGGCACCGCGCATCACATGAGCCCGGAGCGCTCCATCGAGATCCAGGGTCTGCTCGGCTCCGACATCCAGATGCAGCTCGACGAGTGCGTCCGCCTGCCGGCGGACCACGGGGCCATCGAGAAGGCCATGCACCTGTCGCTGCGCTGGGCCGAGCGCTGCCGCGTCGCGTTCGGCGAGCAGCCGGGACGGGCCCTGTTCGGCATCGTCCAGGGCGGCGACGTGCCGGCCCTGCGCGTCGAGAGCGCCCGCGCGCTGACGGATCTCGATCTCAAGGGCTACGCGGTGGGCGGCCTCGCCGTCGGCGAGCCGCAGGCGATCATGTTCGCCATGATCGAGACGGTCGAGCCGCACCTGCCCGCCGGCAAGCCCCGCTACCTGATGGGCGTCGGCACGCCGGACGACATCCTCGGCGCGGTCGCCCGCGGCATCGACATGTTCGACTGCGTGATGCCGACCCGCGCCGGCCGGCACGGCCTCGCCTACACGCGCCACGGACGGGTCAACCTGCGCAACGCCCGCCACGCCGAGGACACCGCGCCGCTCGACGAGACCTCGACCTGTCCGGCCGCGCGGGACTATTCCCGTGCCTACCTGCATCACCTCGTGCGCTCGAACGAGATCCTCGGGATGATGCTGCTGACCTGGAACAACCTCGCCTACTACCAGGACCTGATGGCCGGCGCGCGCGCGGCGATCCGGGACGGCCGCTACGCGGAGTACTGCGCAGAGACCCGCGCCGGCTGGGCGAGCGCCGAGCGCGCCGCCGCCTGACCGGGCGTCACGGGTGCGCGAGCACCCGGTAGATTCCATCCGGATCGTCGCGGCCGGTGGCGACGGCGCGCGCGAGATCCGAGACGACGCGCGCCGCCACGGGCAGGCGGTAATGCAGCGCGTCCCAGTAATTCGCGTCCCGGGTCGTCAGCGGCGAGATCCGGCGAAAATCCACCACGACCGCGCCCCGGCGCTTCCCGATCGCCGCGGCGCGCGCCTTGCAGGCTTCCTCGCGACGGCCCGCCGCCGATCCCGGTGAACCCTGCGCCCCCGCATGCACCGGCATGAAGGCCACGATCTTCAGGGCCTCGGCGGGCACGCGACCGAGGAGATCGTCCAGGCGGTCGAGGGCCGGCATCGGCAGCTCGGGGGCGTCCGCCGCCGCCGAGTCCACGCGGCCTGCGCGGATATGGGCCTGGGCACGTGCGAGGTCGTAGCGCGCCTCGGGCGGCGTGAAGACCGCGTAGCCGTCTCCGCGAATCCGCGCCCGCGTCAGCCCGAGATCGGCGAGTCCGGCCCGGACGGCCGTCGTGACCGAGCGCAGGCTGACCTGACGCAGGACATCGCCGGGCACGCGGTCCGCGTAGAGCCAGTCGGGAAAGGCATGGGCGGTCCGGGCCGGCGGATCGGCGGCGCACCACGGGGCATCGAGGCCGAACAGGACCGCGCGGATCGGCCGGCGGGCCAGGAACAGCGCGGCGAGCCGACCCTGCTCGTCGGGCGTCGCGGCATTCACAGCCAGATTGGCGAACCGGACACCGAAGGCCGCGTCGAGAGCCTGCGGGTCGAGCAGTCGCGCCGTCGAGGTGCCGAAGACCGCCGCGTCGAACGGCCCCCCGCGGGCGATCTGCGGATAGGAGAGCCGCTGATTGGCATCCATGATCGGTCCCGGCGGATGCCCGGGCGCGGCCCTCAGTCCGTAGGGATCGACCGCGGCCACGAAGCCGATCAGCGCCATGCCCATGAGGGTGGCGCAGACGAGGAAGCTGCGCGCGAAGCCGACCCATCCAGCGGGTCGCCGGCCGGCTCGATGGTGAGAGGACGGATCCATCGGGCGGCTACATACGCCGTTCGACGGGCCCCGTCGCGGGCATCGCGTGCCCGGCCGCACCGTGGAGGCGGCGGTCGCGCCGACCTGACCCATCCCGCCGGTCGACCGTTCGATACGGGCGAAACGACAAAGCGCGTGAACCGATCGGCCGCCGCCCGTATAGACGGACGAAGGCGTTGCCCGGCACGAGTGGGCGGCGTGGGGAGTCGGCATGACGTTCACGGCACACAACATCCGCCTCGCGGACGGGTCCGAGACCTTGCCCGAGGCGGGCTGGCTGATCGCCGACAGCCCCTGGACCCAGGCGGCCCTGCGCTCGCTCCGGCTGTTCTACGGGCACAGGCTGGCCGGCCGGTCGATCGTCGATCTGGGCTGCCTCGAGGGCGGCTACACGCTCGAATTCGCCCGCGCCGGGATGCGCGCCACCGGTGTCGAGGTGCGCCGCTCCAACTTCGAGAACTGCCTGCGGGTCAAGGAGGGGACGGGCGTCCCCGGCCTCGCCTTCGTCAACGACGACGTGTGGAATCTGGCGGCCCACGGCCCCTTCGATGCCGCCTTCTGCTGCGGACTGCTGTACCACCTCGACAGGCCGGCCGCCTTCATCCGCCTCATGGCCGAATGCGTCCGCGACGTGGTCATCCTGCACACGCATTTCGCGACCGAGACCAACGAGGCCCTGTTCCAGCTCTCGCCGCCCGCCGAGAACGAAGGTCTGCCGGGTCGCTGGATGCACGAGCACGATCTCGACGACACGAGCCAGCTCGAGGCGCACAAATGGACCTCGTGGAGCAACAAGCGCTCCTTCTGGCCCACCAAGCCGGCCCTGATCCAGCTTCTCAAGGAGTGCGGCTTCGACATGGTCTACGAGCAGTACGACATGCTGGGACACGACATCCGCGGCTCGATGGAGAGCGGCTACTATCACCAGCAGGGCCGGAGCATGTTCGTGGCCATGCGGACCTGAGCGGCTGCGGGGCGGACATAAATTTAGAATTCACCATCTCCAAAGACTTGCACTGATCGGTTCAGTACGCATGTGACCGGCAATGTCCGCTTAATTCCTGCGGCGGATAAATGGCGACATCGGCCTTATTTCGCAAAGTCCCGCCGCC
Organism: Methylobacterium sp. 13MFTsu3.1M2; assembly: GCF_900112625.1. NCBI lineage: Bacteria > Pseudomonadati > Pseudomonadota > Alphaproteobacteria > Hyphomicrobiales > Methylobacteriaceae > Methylobacterium > Methylobacterium sp. 13MFTsu3.1M2. Next base: position 67,725 of record NZ_FOMM01000025.1, on the reverse strand, counting down.
ATGTTCGCGACGAGCCTCGCCCTGTGGGTGATAGCCATCCTGCTTCTACTCTCTTGGTTGCATCTGCAGGAGCGGGTCACCGAGCAGTGTCGCCGCGCGATCCGACCGCAGATCGAGCGCCTGATCATCGAGAACCGGTGGATGGAGCACCACGCGCGCGGAGCGGTCGCGTTCGAGGCGCTCTGGGACCGGGAACTCGTCCGGCTGCATCGCGCCCATCTCTCGCGCCCGCTCCGCGCCGTCGTCCGGTTCCGCGGCTTCAGGCGCCTGGTCAGCGCGGAATTCGCGTCGATCCTGCCGGCCGAGGTCGCGTCTTGGACCTTCCTCGACCGCGTGAGCGCCTCGCAGGCGCATTACGAGGCGCTGATGCTGCGGTGCCTGAAGGCGGCCGGCTGGCGCCTGAATTACCAGGATCAGGACCACTTCGTGCTCCTCCGAGCCCGAACGCGCGTCGTCGTTTGCCTGCATTGGGCGGACCGCGACGTCGCGTGTCTCCCGATCTCGGACGTCGCGGCGGCGGCGGAGCGCGCCGGGTCGACCACGGCGTGCGTGATGACGAATGGTCGGTTCAGCGGCGCGGCGCGCGCTATGGCGGAGGAGCAGAACGTCCTGGCGCTGCACTGCTCGCAGATCGACCTGCTGCTGCCCCGGGACAAGTCGACGGTCGCGCACCGCACGGCCCGCGGAACCGGTTTCCGGCTCGCCGCCTGACCGCGCCCGGACCCCGCGTCGTGCGATGAGGGCCCATGAGAACGACGACATCCCGCACGGCCGCGCGCCGGGTCCATTCCTCGACGCGCCTCCCTCTGTCCCGCCTATGAACTGACCGGCGCGCACGCTTCCGTCAGGGAGAGGCGCGTGCTCCTCTACGCATCGAGCGCCCCGGGCCTCGCCCACCGGTCCGCCGTTGCGGGCATCGTCTTCCGCGATCGGACTAACGCTCGCTTCACCATCCCGGCCGGACGCTGAGGCCGAATCGTGGTCCGAGCCGTTGAGGCGCATGGATCAGTCCGCAGCCCTCAGAACGGACCACCCCGCGACCGAACAGGACGCTCTCGCCGAGTTGCCGGCGGGCGATTTCGTCAGGCGATGGCGGCAGATCACCGGCGAGCCGCCGGCCATTCTCCTGAGCTCACGGTCCGAGATGATCGCGCTGCTCGTGGAGAGCGTGCCCATGGCGCCCCTGACCCCGCAGGGCGAGAGCTCCGGCACGGCGGGGTCCGGGGAGACTCCGTCCCAGGATCGCGGCTCGGACGGGCCAGACGGGGCGGCCTCAGGATCCTCCGCGCGCAGTGATCAGCGGGGCCCGAGCCAGGGACCGGCCTGATGCGGAGCCGCGATGGCGCGACGGCTTCGGTCCGGCCGAGGTGGCCGCTTTCGCAAGAGTCTGGGAATACGCGGACGCCGACCAGCGAAGCCTCGCGTCATCCGTCCACGAGGTCCCTAGCGAAGGGTGACCGTCCGTTCTCACTGAACTTGAGATCGCGGGAATTTTGGTCGGAGTGGCAGGATTTGAACCTGCGACCCCCACGTCCCGAACGTGGTGCGCTACCAGACTGCGCTACACTCCGAAGGCCGTCCCGCGTGTCCGCCAGGGCCGGCGAGCGGGTGTATAGCCGCGCCTTTCCCGCACCGCAAGCGCGCTGTTGCGCCTTTTCAGCCCAGATGATCGGGCCAGTCGTCCGGGAGACGGTGGCAGGTGATCTCCGCCTCCGCGGATCGGGACGCCACCGTGGCGACGTGATCGCGCCCGCAATCGACCTCGGCCAGGCTCCAAGGACCGTCCAGGCTCCAGGACGCGTCGCCGTCGGCCCGGAGAAGGCGCGGCGCTTCGGGCGGAACGCTGACGCTGAACCGGTCGAGGGGCAGCGACAGGCCGCTGCCCAAAGCCTTCACCACCGCCTCCTTGCGGGTCCACAGTCCGAAGAAGCGCCGTTCGACCGAGCTTCGCGGGGCCCCGGCCAGGGCCGTCACCTCGTCGGCGGCGAAATGGGCCGCCGCGATCCGCAGCGCGTCCGCGATCGGCCGCACGGCCTCGACATCGACGCCGATCGCCGCGCCGCGGGTGAGCCCGATCAGCGCGCGCGCCCCGGAATGGGAGAGGTTGAAGTCGGCGGCGCCCCGTGCCGGGCCCGCGAGCTCCGGCTTGCCGCCGGCTCCGGCGGCGAACTCGACGTCGGCCGGCGCGAGACCGAGCGCGTCGCCGAGGACCAGCCGCAGCGCGGCGTGGCTGGCGCGGAACCGGGCCCGATCCGCCGGGCGCAGGAAACGGTCAGCCCGCGCGCGCTCCGCGGCGTCGAGGACGGCATCGCACCGGTCGACCTGGCTCGGAGACAGGGCGAGGTCGACGATCCAGACCTGCACCGCGCTCACGCGACACCTCGCGAGGCGGGAGCTGGGGCGCTAGCGTCGAGAGAGCGAAACGGCACGGGCGACGATCCGATGGGGCAGGAATGAGCAGCATCGGATCGCGGCCCGTCTCCTGCAAGAAGCGCCGCGCGCGGTGACGCGGTCCAGCGCGGATCTCCGCGTCGGCCTCCTGGGTAGACCGAGCCTCGGCCAGCGGTCCGTCCGCTACGGCGTCTTCTTCGCCACCTACGTTTACCAGGGCCTCGTCGCGGGTTTCTCGCTGACGGCGCTCGCCAACCACCTCGCGGCCAGGGGCGTCCCGGCGACCGAGGTCGGGCTGCACTTCGCCCTGGCCGGCCTGCCCTGGACGCTGCAGCCGCTGCTGTGGGGGCCCTGGGTGGACCGGGCCGGGGACACGCGGATCGGACGGCGCCGGCCCTTCGCGGTCGCCGCGCTGGTCGGATGCCACGCGACGCTGGCGCTGCTCCTCGTCGCCGGGGGCGACGCCGTCGGCGCGCTCGGCTTGGTCTTCCTCGTCCACAGCCTGTTCGCCTCGCTCCTCGATACCGCCTGCGACCGGATGATCATGGACCACGTCCCCACCCGGGAACTCGGCCGGGTCAGCGCCTGCACCCGCGCGGGCTTCGTGGCCGGAACGAGCCTCAGCGCCGCTGTCTTCGGATGGACGCTCGCGAACTGGGGTTTCGCCGCGAGCGCCCGCTGGCTGCTCGTCGCCGCGATCGTCGCGAGCCTGCCGATGCTGCTGGTCCGCGAGGCGCCGGCCGATCCACTCTGGTCGCTCGAGCGCCGGGGACCGGCGCCGCGGCGCCTCCCCTTCCGCCGCTTCCTGCGCCGCACCGTGATCGCCCTGCGCCGCCCGCGCGCCTTGCGGCTGCTCGCCCTGTGCTTCGGCCTCGACGCGGCCCTCGGCCTGTTCGAGCTGCCCTTCTCGATCGACCTCCTCCAGCGTCAGGGCTGGGAGGCCGCGAGCCTGTCGCGTCTCCAGGCGGTCCTGACCCTAGTGAGCGGCACGGCCGGTGCGGTCGCGGTGGGGCTCTGGTCGGACCGCGCGGGCGCGGCGTCGCCGCTGCGCGCCCTGCTGCTGGGCAGCGCCGTCACCTTCGTGCTGGCCGGGATCCTGATCGGCGCCGGCCTCGTCGGGGCCGCGGCGCCGGCGATCCTGGCGCTCACCAGCGTGCTGCCCGGCCTGCTGATCGTCGCCCTGATGCCGGCCCTGCTCGCGGCGAGCCGGGGCCGCCCGGGCGCGGCCACGCAGTTCGAGGTCTACATGGCGGCCATGAATCTCGGCTCGGTCGCCGGGACGGCGGTCGCGGGCTGGCTGGCCCCGGTCCTGCCGCTCCAGGCGGTCGCCGCCCTCGTCGCCGCGACGTTCTTCGCGGCCTTCCGGATGGCGGGGCGCGGCGATCTGCTCGGCGCCCGCCGGTGAGGGAATCGGGGATCGCGCGCCGCGGCCGACTCCCCGCCGGCCGCCGATGCGTTAGAACCCCGGCATGGCCGCCACGAAATCCGAACCGCTCGATCTCGACCTCACCGCCGAGGAAGCGCGCGTCGAGTACGCGCGGCTGTCGGACGCGCTCCTGGAGGCCGACCGCCTCTACTACCAGGAGGACGCGCCCGAGATATCGGACGCCGAGTACGACCGGCTGCGCCGCCGCCTGGAGGACATCGAGGCCCGCTTCCCCGATCTCGCCGGCACGGGCGCCGCCAGCACGTCGGTCGGCGCCAAGCCCTCGGAGAAGTTCGCCAAGGTGCGGCACGCCGTGCCGATGCTCTCGCTGGGCAACGCCTTCGACGACGCGGAGGTGGCCGAGTTCGTCGCGCGCGTGCGCCGCTTCCTCGGCTGGCCGGACGACGCCCCCCTCGCCTTCACGGCAGAGCCGAAGATCGACGGCCTGTCCCTGTCCCTGCGCTACGTGAACGGCCGGCTCGACACCGCCGCCACCCGCGGCGACGGCGAGGTGGGCGAGAACGTCACGGCCAACGCCCGCACGGTGCAGGACATCCCGGCGGTGCTCGCGGGGTCCGGCTGGCCGGAGATCTGCGAGGTGCGCGGGGAGGTCTACCTGTCCCACGCCGACTTCGCCGCCATCAACGCCCGGCAGGAGGCGGCCGGCAAGCCGCTCTTCGCCAACCCGCGCAACGCCGCCGCCGGCAGCCTGCGCCAGCTCGATCCCGCGATCACCGCGTCCCGGCCGCTGCGATTCTTCGCCTATGCCTGGGGCGAGCTGTCGGCGCCGATCGCCGACACGCAGACCGGCGTGCTGGAGCACTTCGCGGCCTGGGGCCTGCCGGTGAACCCGCGGACCCAGACCTTCACCGACACGGAAGCGATGCTCGCCCATTACCGCGGCATCGAGGCCGACCGGGCCGGGCTCGGCTACGACATCGACGGCGTCGTCTACAAGGTCGACGACCTCGCGCTCCAGAAGCGGCTGGGCTTCGTCTCGCGCTCGCCCCGCTGGGCGCTCGCCCACAAATTCGCCGCCCAGGAAGCCACCACGGTCGTCGAGGACATCGTCATCAATGTCGGCCGCACAGGCTCGCTGAACCCGCTCGCCAAGCTCCGTCCCGTGACGGTCGGCGGCGTCGTCGTGTCGAACGCCACCCTGCACAACGAGGGCTACGTGAAGGGCGTCGGCGCCGACGGCGAGCCGATCCGCGACGGCCGCGACATCCGCGTCGGCGACACGGTCACGGTGGTCCGGGCCGGCGACGTCATCCCGAAGGTCATGGATGTCGACCTCACGAAGCGCCCGGCCGACTCGCGGCCCTACGCCTTCCCGGAGACCTGCCCGGCCTGCGGCAGCCGCGCCGTCCGCGCCGTCAACCCCCGCACCGGCCGGCCCGACGCGGTGCGCCGCTGCACCGGCGGGCTGATCTGCCCGGCGCAGGGCGTCGAGCGGATGAAGCACTTCGTGTCGCGCAACGGTTTCGACCTCGAGGGCTTCGGCGAGACCTATATCGAGGTCCTGTTCGAGGCCGGGCTCGTGCGCCAGCCCGCCGACCTGTTCCGCCTCGACTTCGCGGAACTCAAGGCCGCCATCGTGGCACGGCGCGAGGCGTTGTCGGCCGAGCGGCGCGCCGACTCGGGGACCGGCGAGCCGCCGAAGAAGGCCGCCAAGAAGAAGGGCGACGAGGACGACAAGGCGATCCGGAACCTGCTCGCCGCCGTCGAGGCGCGGCGCGCCGTGCCGATGAACCGCCTGCTCTTCGCCCTCGGCATCCCGCAGATCGGCGAGGCGACCGCCAAGGCGCTGGCGAAGCGCTTCGCCGACATGCCGACGCTGATCGCGGCGATCCGCGAGGCCGCGGCGGCGCAGCCCGGTCCCGACTGGGTCGAACTCACCGCGGTGCCGCGGGTCGGAGGCACGACCCGGGACCGGCTCCTCGATCTCGGCTTCCCAGAGGACGACGCGGCTCCGGCCAAGGAGCGGGCGCGCCTGAGCGCCGTGCAGCGCGAGAACCTCCTCGCCCATTACGGCGACGTCGACGCGGTGCACGCGGCGATCGCGCGGGCTGCGGCGCAGCGTCCCGGCGACGCCTACCGGGTCTTCGCCGACGACGGCGAGATCGGCCCGGTGGCGACCGACGCGCTGCTCTTGTTCTTCTCCGAGCCGCACAATGCCGACGCCGTCGCGGCCCTGCTCGACGCGGTCGCGGTGCAGCCGATGGAGCGGGCCGCCGCGGCCTCCACCTTCGCGGGAAAGACCGTGGTCTTCACCGGCACCCTGGAGAAGATGACCCGCAACGAGGCCAAGGCGGTAGCCGAGCGCCTGGGCGCGAAGGTCTCGGGCTCGGTCTCGGCCAAGACCGACCTGGTCGTGGCCGGCCCCGGTGCGGGCTCGAAACTGAAGGACGCGCAGAAGCACGGCGTCCGGGTCGTCTCGGAGGACGACTGGCTGGCGATGGTGGCGCAGGGTTGATGCCCGAGTCCGGGCGGCCTAGACCTCTCGGGGAACACCCCGAGAACTTCCACCCGGCATGGTTGAACCGCGATGACGGTCCTGGCCCTCGACTTCGAGACGGCCAACGAGCGGCGTGACAGCGCCTGCGCGGTGGGTCTGGCCTGGATCGCGGAGGGCCGCGTCGTGCGCCGCGCGAGCCACCTGATCCGGCCGCCCGAGATGCGCTTCGCACCGGGCAACATCCGCGTCCACGGAATCCTGCCGGCCGACGTCGCCGACAAGCCCGACTTCGCCGCCGTCATGGCGCCCTATCTCGGCGATCTCGGGCGGGGGCTGATCCTGGCGCACAACGCGAGCTTCGATATCGGCGTCCTGCGCGCCGGGCTGACACGGGCCGGCCTGCCGGTCCCCGATCTCGCCTATCTCTGCACGGTCCAGGTGGCACGCCGGGTCTTCCCGGCGCCGGAGGGCTGCGGGCTCGGCAAGGTCGCGCGGCGCCTCGGCATCCGCTTCGAGCACCACGACGCCGGCGAGGACGCCTTCGCCTGCGCGGAGATCGCGCTCGCCGCGATGCGCGAGCGGGCGGTCGCGGACGTGCACGCCCTCGCGGCCGCGCTCGGCCTCCCGGTCGCGCGGGCGGTCGGCGGTCCCGCCGTGCCGCGCCGCGTGCCGGGTGCGATCAGCGCCCGGGCCGTGGCAAGCTTCCCCGACGCGCCGGCGGCCCTGCGGTTCGCCATGCGCGGCTCGACCGGCAACCGCTACCACGTCAGCCTGGAGGAACGGCCGGGGGGCCCGGAGCTGCGCTGCACCTGCACGGCCGGCCGCTACGGCATGCGCTGCCGCCACGTGAAGGCGCTGGAGGTCGGTGACATCACCGACCTGCTCTCGGACAATGCCGGCGACGTCGTGCTCCTCGCCCGCATGCTCGGCGCGAAGACCCGGGTCGCGGGCGCGGCCTGACCGGGCTCAGGCCGCGTTGAGGCAGGCGCGGAAGGCCGCGACGGCGCGGTCGATGTCGGCCGCCGCGATGTGCCGGTGCGTGACGAGCCGCAGCCGCCGCGGGCCGAGCGGGCGCGTGCGGATGCCGGCCGCGTCGAGATCCGCGACCCAGCGCGCGCTATCCCGCCCGGTCCGAGAGAGGTCGACCTGCACGATGTTGGTCTGCGGCAGGTTCGCCGCGAGGCGCGGCAGGGCGTTCAGCCCGGCGCTCAGCTGCCGGGCCCGGTCGTGGTCCTCGACGAGGCGCGCGCCCATGACGGTGATCGCCTCGAGGCCGGCGGCCGCCACGATCCCGACCTGCCGCTGCGTCCCGCCGATCATCTTCCGCAGGCGCCGTGCCGCGGCAATCACCGGTCCGTCGCCGGCGAGCACGGCGCCGACCGGGGCGCTGAGGCCCTTCGAGAGGCACAGAGACACAGTGTCGACATGGGCCGCGAGGTCCGCCGGCGCGACCCCGAGATGGGTGGCGGCATTGAACAGGCGGGCCCCGTCGAGATGGACCTTTATGCCGCGCGCGTGGGCGATCTGCGCCACCGCGGCCATGTGGTCTGGCGGCAGCACGGTGCCGCCGGCGGCGTTGTGCGAGGTCTCCAGCGCGATCATGGCCGTCGACAGCGGGCTCGCGCTCGGCCGGAGGGCGTCCTCGAGCCGGTCGAGGTCCATGGCGCCGTCGGTCCCGGCGATCCCGTCCAGGAACGCCCCGGTCAGGGTGGCGGCCCCGCGCTCGGTGTGGAGCATGTGGGCCTGAGCCTCGAGCAGGACCTGCTCGCTGCGCTGAACCTGGGCCAGGATCGCCAGCAGGTTGCCCATCGTGCAGCTCGGCACGAACAGGGCCGCCGCCTTGCCGAGCATCGCGGCGGCGGTCTCCTCCAGCGCGCGGGCGGTCGGGTCGGCGTCGAGCCCGTCGTCGCCCAGCGGCGCCGACCGCATCCGGGCGTACATCGCCTCGGTCGGCCGCGTGACGGTGTCGCTCCGCAGGTCGACCGCGGACGGCGCGTCCGTGGCTTCGCCGTGATCGTCTCGCATGTCGGTCTCGCCGCCCTACCGGTAGGCCGCCTCGTCGCCGGAATCGGTCGGGTTGGCGAGGGCCCGCTTGAGCACGTCGCTCATCGGCAACTCCAAGTTGATACCCTTCGGCGGGATCGGCTGCTCGAAATACTTGCCGTAGAGCCGCGCCACGGTCCCGTCTTGGATCAGCTCGACCACCGCCTTGTCGACCGCAGCCTTGAAGGCCGCGTCGTCCTTCGGCTCCAGGATCCCGTAGGGCGCGAATTCCAGGCCCTTGGTGCCGATCTTGTAATCCGCCGGCCGCTTGGCGCCCGCCACCGTGGCGTGGGCCAGGGCATCGTCGTTGATGGCGCCCGCCGCGCGGCCGGTCTCCACGAGCAGGAACACCTCGGCGGTGTCCTTGGCCGGCATCACTTGGATGTCGAGCTTGTCGCGGACGTTGATCCGGGTGGCGACGCGCTGGGTCTCGCCGCCGGCCTGCGCCGAGATGGCCTTGCCGCGGAACGAGGCGATGTCGTCGACATCGACCGGCGTGTCCTTCTTGGCCACCAGCACCACCTGCGCCACGAAGGTGGTCGGCGCGAACGAGACCAGCTTGTGCCGCTCGGGCAGGTTGCTGGCGGTGCCGCATTCCAGGTCGATCGTCCCGTTGTTGATCAGCGGGATCCGGGTCGCCGACATCACCGGCACGTGGCGCACTTCGAGCTTGGGCAGGGCGAGGGCGGACTTGAGCTTCTGCGCGACGTGCTCGCATATCTCCAGCGAATAGCCGACCGGCTTGGCGTTCTGGTCGAGGAAGCCGAAGGGCGGCGAGGCGTCCGGGAAGCCGAGGCTGATCTGTCCGGTCGCGCGGATCTTGTCGAGGCGCCCCTCGGCGACCGACGGCGCGGCGAGGCCGGCCCAGCACAGAGTGGCCAACAGAAGCGGCAGCGTCCTCGACACGATCCGAACCCCCTCGCTATGTCTGAACCAGCGCAGCGCCCGGCCGCCCCGACGGGGAGTCGGCCCGAAGCTTTGCCGACTGATCCTAGGAGCGGCCGCGCGCGGGCGTCCAATGCCGATTCACCTGCCGAGCATACGGATCTGATATGGCCGAGCGGCGCATGACCTTCCGGCACATCGAGGCCTTCCGGGCCGTGGTGGCCACCGGGTCCATGACCGAGGCGAGCCGCCGGCTCCACACCTCGCAGCCTCAGGTCAGCCGGCTGATCGCGCAGCTGGAGGTGATCACCGGCCTGCCCCTGTTCGACCGCAGCGGGAGCCGGGTCGTCCCCTCCCTCGACGGGACGCGGTTCCACGCGGAGGTCGAGCGCGCCTTCGTCGGCCTCACGAGCCTGGAATCGGCGGCCGCGCGCATCCGCGCCTTCGGGGCGGAGCGGCTGCGGGTGGCCGCGATGCCGCGACTGGCGGGCGGGCTCCTCGCGCGCGCGGTCGTCCGCTTCCGGGCCGCGCATCCGGACGTGATCGTGGCGATCCATTCCGGCGACGACGAGACCGTGAACCACTGGCTCGCCACCGGCTCCTGCGACGCCGCGCTGACGATGCTGTACGGCGATGCCCCGGAGGCGCGCGCCGAGCATGTCGAGACGCGCGCCTGCGTCGCCGTCCTGCCGCGGGACCACGCCCTCGCCGCGCGGGAATCGCTCGCGCCCGTGGATTTTCAGGGCGTGCCCTTCGTCGCCGCGTCGCTCGGGAGCGCCCTGCGCGACCGGACCGAGGCCGTCTTCGAGGCCGCCGGCATCGGCCTGACCATCACCGCCGAGGCCGGCCTCGGCGCCTCGATCTGCACCCTCGTCTCGGCCGGGCTCGGGGCCAGCGTGATGAACCCCCTGGCCGCCCACGAGGAGGCGAAGGTCTCGCCGATCGCGATCCGGCCCTTCGCCCCCGCCCTCCCGGTGCATTTCGCACTGCTCTTCCCCCCGGACCACGCCCGGGGGCGGCTGATGCGGGCCTTCGGTGCCTGCGCGCGCACGGTCCTGCTGGAGGAGCTCGCCCAGCTGCCGGACGCCGCGGGCGGGCGTCCGGCCGACGTCGCTCAGGCGGCGCGCTTCTCGGCGCCGGCGTAGAAGGTGCCCCCGCGCTCGGCCATCGCGGCCAGGTTGTCGGGCACCCGGAAGCGGGGCCCGTGCTTGGCCTCGAGCGCCCGCGCGAGGTCGACGAAGGCCGCCGCCCCCATGAAGTCGATGTACGACAGGGTCCCGCCGGTGAACGGCGCGAAGCCGAAGCCGAGGATCGAGCCGACATCGGCCTCGCGCGGATCGGTGACCACGCCCTCGCCGACCGTGCGGGCGGCCTCCAGCGCCTGGACCACGAGGAGCCGCTGCTTCAGCTCGGTGAAATCGACGGCGTCGGGGTCGAGGCGGTTCGGCTGCAGGTCCTTCAGGCCGGGCCAGAGACGCTTCGGCGCGCCCTCGGGATAGTCGTAGAAGCCCTTGCGGTTCTTGCGGCCGAGCCGGCCCTGGTTCTCGACCATCTCGGCGAGGATCGCCTTCTGCGCCGGGTCGACGGCGCCCTGCCCGACCTGCGCCTCGGTGGCCTTGGCGATCTTGAGCACGAGGTCAAGGGCGACCTCGTCGTTGAGCGACAGCGGCCCGACCGGCATGCCCGCCTGGCGGCCGGCGCTCTCGATCATCGCCGGCGGCACGCCCTCGAAGAGCATCTTGTGGCCTTCGAGGATGTAGGCGCCGACGCAGCGGTTGGCGAAGAAGCCGCGGGCGTCGTTGACGACGATCGGGGTCTTCTTGATCAGCCGCACGTAGTCGAGGGCGGTGGCGAGCGCCGCGTCCCCGGTCGCCTCGCCTTTGATGATCTCGACGAGCATCATCTTCTCCACGGGCGAGAAGAAGTGGATGCCGACGAACTGCGCGGGCCGCTGCGACGCCTTGGCCAGGCCGGTGATCGGCAGGGTCGAGGTGTTGGACGCGAAGATCGCGTCGGGGCGGATCACCGGCTCGACCTTCTGGATCACCTCGGCCTTCACCCGCGGATCCTCGAAGACGGCCTCGATCACGAGGTCGCACTCCGCGAGGGCGCCGTAATCCGCCGTGGCCTGGATCCGGCCGAGCAGCGCCTCCCGGTCGGCGGTCTTGGCGCGGCCCTTGTTGATCTGGCCGGTGATCAGCGTGTGGGCGTAGGCCTTGCCCTTCTCGGCCGCCTCGACCGACTGGTCGACCAGCACCACCTCGATCCCGGCCTGGGCGGTGACGTAGGCCACGCCCGCGCCCATGAAGCCGGCGCCGATCACGCCGACCTTTCGCAGGTTCGTGGCCGGCACGTCCTTCGGGCGGCGCGCACCCTTGTTCAGCTCGCCCATGGAGATGAACAGCGTGCGGATCATCGCCGCCGCCTCGGTCGAGCGCAGGATATGCGCGAAGTACCGGCTCTCGACCCGCAGGGCGAGGTCCATCGGCAGTTGCAGGCCCTCGTAAACGGAGGCCAGGATCGCCTTGGCAGCCGGGTAATTGTCGTGGGTCTCGCGCCGGTAGATGGCGTTGGCCGGCGGCCAGATCATCATGCCGGCGGGCGAGTAGACCTTGCCGGACGGCGCCTTGAACTTCGGCACGTCCCAGGGCGCCACCGCCGAGCCGCCCTCGCGGATCCATGCCTTGGCGCGCTCCACGATCTCGGCCTGCGGCGCCACCGCGTGGATCAGCCCCATGCCCTTGGCCATGGGCGCGCGGATCTGCTCGCCCTTGAACAGCATCTGCAGGGCGTCGCCGGTCTGCATCAGGCGGGCGACCCGCTGCGTGCCGCCGCCGCCCGGGAACAGGCCGACCTTGATCTCCGGCAGGCCGACCCGGGTCTTCCCGTCGTCGGAGGCGACGCGGTGATGGCACGACAGCGCCAGCTCGAAGGCGCCCCCCAGGCACAGGCCCTGGATCGCCGCCGCGAAGGGCTTGCCGCAGGTCTCCAGCCGCCGGAACAGCAGCGACAGGCGTCGGGAGGCCTCGAAGAAGTGGCGCATCGCCACTTCCTCGCCCTGCTCGGCCTTCAGCTGCTCGTAGGCCCGGCCCAGGCCCTGAAGCATGGTGAGATCGGCGCCGCCGGAGAAATTGTCCTTGCCGGTGGCGATGACGCAGCCCTTGATCGCCGGGTCGGACGCGACCTGCTCGATGATCTGCTCGAGCTGGTCCATCACACCTTCGGTGATCACGTTCATCGAGCGGCCGGGCATGTCCCAGATCGCCAGAGCGACGCCGTCGGGATCGGTCTCGAAGCGGAAATCGGTCAGCGTCACGGTGCCGTCCTCCCTGGGTTCCGCCGACGATCCGCCGGCGCATTTGCGTTAAGGTTGTGTTGAGCGCGTCCGGCCATTGTCTGCCGGCCGGGGTCACTCACCGAAAGCCGCACATGACGAAGGATTCCGGCTGCCGCGCCTGTCGCGCCGGCACCAAGCTCGACTTCGACTTCACGATGGCGTTCCAGCCGATCCTCGACCTCGCGGACGGCAGCGTCTGGGCCTACGAGGCGCTGGTGCGCGGCCCGAAGGGTGAGCCGGCCTACACGATCCTCGACCGGGTGACCGACGAGACCCGCTACCAGTTCGACCAGGCCGCCCGCGTTAAGGCGATCGAGCTCGCCGGCACGCTGTTTCCCCGCGACAGCGCCACCCGGCTGTCCATCAACTTCATGCCCAACGCGGTCTACGAGCCGAACGCCTGCATCCGCGCGTCGCTCGAGGCGGCGCGGCGCATCGACTTCGCACACCGGCGGATCATGTTCGAGTTCACCGAGCAGGAGCGCTTCCGGGACATCGATCACGTCAAGGGCATCGTCGCCGCCTACCGGAAGCAGGGGTTCCTGACGGCGCTCGACGATTTCGGCGCCGGCTTCGCGGGCCTGAGCCTGCTCGCCAATTTCCGCCCCGACCTGATCAAGATCGACATGGACGTGCTGCGCGGCCTCGACAGCGATGCCGGGCGCTACGCCATCGTCTCGGGCGTGGTCGCCATCGCCCGAGCCCTCGACGTGGCGGTGCTCGCCGAGGGCGTGGAGACCGCGGCGGAGCTCGACGCCCTGCGCAGCATCGGGATCACGCTCGTCCAGGGCTACCACTTCGCCAAGCCCCTCCTGGAGGGGCTGCCCCCGGTCGCGGGCTTCACCCCCATGGTGGCCGCGCGCGCGGCCTGACACCCGACCGACGCGCGCGGCGCTCATCGCCTACTTCGGCGCCGGGGCCGGAGCCGCAGCCGGCGGAACCGTCGGCGCCGGCGGGGCGCCGGGCTTCGGTCCGTTGTCGGTCGCCGCGGCCACCGCCAGCATGTTGAGCAGCTTGGTGACGGAGTTCTGCGAGATCGCCGTCACCGACGAGTTCGGATCGGCGTTCATCGTCTGGAACTTGAGGTAGGTCGGGTCCGAGTAGATCTCGTCGAGGTGCTTGAGCTCGGCGAGGCTGAACTTCTCGGCGTAGTCCTTCGAGAGCCCCTGGACCATGAGGGTCCGCTGCTTCTCGAACTCGTCCAGCAGCTCCTTGCGCACGGCCTCGGCGCGGGCCTCCGGCATCGGCGCCACGGTCTTCTCGAGGGCGACGTTGAACCCGGTCTGGAGGTTCTTGATCAGGGTCTTGTTGACGAGGTTGGTGGCCGCGGCGACGCGGTCCGCCGCGTCATCGGCGCGAGCGGCCACCGGCAGGCTCAGGGTGACGCCCAGACAGAGCGTCGCAATCAGGCGGTTCAAGGGCTTGTCTCCCGTTGTTTTATCGTCCGGACCACGAAAGGGCCGAGCGTCGCCCGCGCCTCTAGCAGCGTTCCCGGACTTTGGGGAGCGGCGCGGCGCCGCTCCCGGGCGTGCGGGGGTTCACACCCGCTCGATGATGGTCGCGGTGCCCATGCCGGCGCCGATGCACAGCGTGACCAGCGCGCGCTCCTTCCCGGTCCGCTCCAGCTCGTCGAGCGCGGTTCCGAGGATCATCGCGCCGGTGGCGCCGAGCGGGTGGCCGAGGGCGATGGCGCCGCCATTCACGTTGACCGCCTCCGGGTCTAGGTCAAAGGCCTGGCAGAAGCGCAGGACCACGGCCGCGAAGGCCTCGTTGACCTCGAACAGGTCGATGTCCGAGAGGCTCAGGCCCGACTTCGCCAGCACCTTGCGGGTGACGTCCACCGGCCCGGTGAGCATCAGGGCCGGGTCGGACCCGATATTGGCGAAGGCGCGGATCCGGGCGCGCGGGCGCAGGCCCGCGGCCTCGCCGGCAGCGCGGGAACCGATCAGCACGGCGGCGGCGCCGTCGACGATGCCGGAAGAGTTGCCGGCGTGGTGGACGTGCTCGACGCTCTCCACGTCCGGATGCGCGTCCGTCGCGACGGCGTCGAAGCCGCCCATCTGGCCCATCTGCACGAACGAGGCCTTCAGCGCGGCGAGCGACTGCATGTCGGTGCCTGGACGCATGTGCTCGTCGCGGTCGAGCAGCGTGATGCCGTTCACGTCGCGGACCGGAACCACCGAGCGGTCGAACAGCCCCTCACCCCAGGATTTCGCGGCGCGCTCCTGGGAGCGGACCGCGTAGGCGTCGCAATCGTCGCGTGAGAAGCCGTACTTGGTGGCGATCAGGTCGGCCGAGACGCCCTGCGGCATGAAGTAGGACTTGATGGCGATCGCCGGGTCGACCGGCCAGGCGCCGCCCGAGGCGCCGATGCCGATGCGACTCATCGATTCGACGCCGCCGCCCACCGACATCTCGTGCTGGCCGCTCATGACCTGCGCGGCGGCGAAGTTCACCGCGTCGAGGCCGGAGGCGCAGAAGCGGTTGATCTGCACGCCCGGGACGTGCGCGCCGTAATCCGCCACGAGGGCGGCGGCGCGGGCGATGTCGCCCCCCGCCTCGCCCACCGGATCGACGCAGCCCAGCACCACGTCGTCGACGAGGCCGGTATCGAGTCCGTTGCGGTCCTTGAGGGCGCGGAGCGCGGTCTCGGCGAGCCGCAGGGCGGTGACTTCGTGGAGGGAGCCGTCCGCCTTGCCGCGCCCGCGCGGCGTGCGAACGTGGTCGTAGATGAAGGCGTCCGTCATCAGCACTCCCCCGGGGCGTCGATCTTCGCCGGTCGGCGACGCGGCCTTACAGGGCCGTCTCGGTTCGCGCCAGTCTGCCACGGCGCGCGCGCCCTCGGCCAGCCCCGATAGCGGGGAGCCGGCGAAGGGCGCGTGACAGCGGGGGTGGTTTGGTCGTGCTCGTCCGGGCTCGGCCAGATCAGCCGGGTGCCCGGCCGTCCCCGCGCCCGCCCGGATCGAACCTGCTCCTGAAAGAGCAAACTCAGCCCGGACGCGATGCGGGGAACCTCGCGCGTTCGACTAGTCCTGAAGCATTCGCTTCAGCAGCTCGACCTCGTCGCCGAGCACCGAATCTTCGCCGATCTGCTTCTCGATCTTGCGCACGGCGTGCAGCACCGTGGTGTGGTCGCGGCCTCCGAAGCGGCGGCCGATCTCCGGCAGCGAGCGCAGCGTCAGGACCTTCGACAGGTACATGGCGATCTGACGCGGCTTCACCACCGCGGCGGTGCGCCGTTCCGACAGGATGTCGGACCGCGAGACGTTGTAGCGCGAGGCGACCAGCTTCTGGATGTCCTCGATCTTGATCCGCTTCGGCTCGCGGTTCTTCACGAGGTCGCGGATCGCGCTCTCGGCCGTCTCCATCGTCACGGCGGTGCCGGTGAGCGTGGCGTGGGCCAGCAGGCGGTTGACCGCGCCCTCGAGGTCGCGGCCGTTGGCGGTGATCGCGCGGGCCACGTAGGCCGCCACCTGCGGTGAGACGTCGAAGCCCGGATGCGCGGCCCGCACGGCGGCGAGGCGTGCCGACAGGATCGAGACGCGCAAAGCCTCGTCGAGGGCCGTGATCTCGACCACGAGGCCACCGCCGAGCCGCGAGCGCACCCGCTCGTCCAGGGCCTCGAGTTCGGTCGGGGGCCGGTCGGAGGCGACCACGACCTGACGGCCGGCATCGATGAGCGCGTTGATCGTGTGGCCGAACTCGGCCTGAATCGACTTGCCCTGGATGAACTGGACGTCGTCCAGGATCAGCAGGTCGATGCCCCGCAGCCGCTCCTTGTAGGCGAGCGCCGACTGGGTCTTCAGGGCGTTGACGAAGCCGTACATGAAGCGGTCGGCGGTCAGGTAGATCACCCGGCGGCCGGCCTCGCGGGCGGCGTGGCCGATCCCGTGCAGCAGGTGGGTCTTGCCCAGCCCGACGCCCGCGTGGAGGTAGAGCGGGTTGTAGAGCGCGCCCTCCCCCTGGTGATTGGCGACCCGCTCGGCGGCGGCGTGCGCCAGGGCGTTCGACCGCCCGATCACGAAGCTCGCGAAGGTTAGCCGCGCGTCGAGCGGCGTGCCGCTCAGGTCACCGCCGGCCTCGGCGCCGCGCGCCTCGGGCGTCGGTGCGACCGCGGCGACCGGCATCGGCGCGTTGGTCGCGTGGAGGCGGGCGAGCGGGCCGCTGACCGGGCCTGCCTTCGCGGCTCCGACGGCGACCGGACGGACCGGGGCCCCGGTCCCGCGCACGCCGACCTCGATCCGCGCGATCTCCTCGACCTCGGCCTTGAAGGTGTTGAGCACGCGGTCGAGGTAGTGCGACTCGATCCAGCTCTTGAGGAAGCGGGTCGGGACCGTCAGGCGGGCGGTTCCGCCGGCCACGGCCTCCAGCTCCAGCCGGGCGAACCAGCTGGCGAACACGTCCTCGCCGAGTTCGGCCCGCAGCCGGCGCTTCACCCGGGCCCAGGCAGACCCGTAATCCGTGTTGCCGCCGCCGTTGCGGCCCCCGTCGTCGTCGCTCGCCACCGTTCCGTCGACACGCATCACTGGCTCTCCCGACGCTGCCCACGGAATCCCGCAGGCGGCGCGTACGCACGAATTACGCCCTCAGCGTCCCGCAAGAACGGGCGGGACAGAGTCCTCTGGACGGAGTCAACCCCACCGCGAGGAACTTTTGCCGATTGGGAGAGCCTATCAACAATTACCTACGGTTCCTTTAACAGTGGGACTTGTGGGGACGGCGCCGATTCCCATTCGCAAGTGTTCCCGCGGGAGCTGAACACGGCGGCTAGAGTCTTGGCGAATCAGATCGATTCGCTGGAGTCCTGAAATCGTCGTGTTTTGCTTGTCCGGTGTCAGTTTCTGTTAAGTTACACGCCGTTTCCGGGAACCGCAATCGTGCCGATTCTTGGATAGGGTTAACGCTTTCGACTCATGGCGCCGCCGGCAGCGCGCGGCCCGATCCGGACAGCGCGCACGAAAAAGCCCGGCGCGAAGGCCGGGCTCGAGACCGTCTCGGTGGTGCGTGGCGTCTTAGGCGGCGAGCGCCTTCACGCGGGCGGCGAGGCGCGAGACCTTCCGCGAGGCATTGTTCTTGTGAACGATGCCGTGCTGGGCGGCGCGCATCATCTCGGGCTCGGCGGCGCGGAGTGCGGCCAGCGCGTCCTGCTGGTTACCGGTGGCGATGGCCTCCTCGACCTTGCGGACGAAGGTCCGCATGCGCGAGCGGCGCGAGCGGTTGATCGCCGTGCGCTTGGCGATCTTGCGGGTCATCTTCTTGGCCGAAGCGGTGTTGGCCATGTACGTCCTCGTGTTTCTCGTCGGGCGATGCCGACGGGCCGGCTGTGCCGGAAATCGGTCGTCGCGTCAGGTTGTCTGGCGATGGCCGAGACGCAACGCGCGCGAAAGCGCGGCCCCTCGGCGAAGCGGCTTCTATAGTCAGGGGGGCGCCGCGCGTCAACGCGCTCGGGGGCGAAACTGGATCGCGGGCCTCGGCCTCAGTCCGGGCGCCGGGACGCATACGGCAGACCTCCCCGAAGTCGTCGGATCGCGGGAGGCCGCATCGCCGCGACGATGACGGGCGCCGGCCGGCTCTCGCAGGAGCGCTCCGGCTATTCGGGCCAGCGCAGGGCCGCCGCCGCCGCCAGCGTCCCGACCACGGCGGCGATCAGCGTCAGCGCCGCCAGCACCGCCAGCGGCACGAGGAACGGCACCGTGCCGCCGCTCGCCGCCTGCGCGGCCGAGACGCCGAAGATCAGCGTCGGGATCATCAGCGGCAGGACCAGCACGGCCAGGATCAGGCCGCCCCGGCGAATCGAGGCGGTGAGCGCCGCGCCCACCGCGCCGATGAAGCTCAGGGCCGGGGTGCCGGCGAGCAGCGTCAGGGACGTCGCGCCCATTGCGGTGCCGTCGAGGGCCACCAGCAGCCCGAAGAGCGGCGCGGCCAGGGCGAGCGGCAGGCCCGTGGTCAGCCAGTGCGCCGCGACCTTGCCGAGCACCACAAGCTCGAGGGGCACCGGCGCGGCGGTCATCAGGTCGAGGGAGCCGTCCTCCTCGTCGGCCTGGAACAGGCGGTCGAGGCCGATCAGCGTGGCCAGAACGGCGGCGAGCCACAGGATCGCCGGGCCGATCCGCGACAGCAGATTGAGGTCGGGCCCGAGGGCGAAGGGCACCAGCGCGACGATCATCAGGAAGAAGACCAGCGACAGGGCGCCGGAACCGCCGACCCGGCCGGCGAGGCGCAGGTCGCGGGCGACGAGGGCAATGACCGCGCGAATCACGCCCACTCCTCCAGCGCGTCCGCGACCGGTGCCGCGGCCGCGGTCTCGATGCGCAGCTCCGCCGCCCCGGCGAGGCCGAGCGACTGGTGGGTGGCGGCGATCACGAGCCCGCCGCCGGCCCGATGGCCCTCCATCAGCGCGGCGAGCACCGCCTGCGAGGCCGTGTCGAGGGCGGCGGTCGGCTCGTCCAGGAGCCAGAGCGGACGGGCGCAGACGAGGAGCCGCGCCAGGGCCACGCGCCGCCGCTGGCCCGCCGAGAGATAGGCCACCGGCAGGTCGTGCGCGTGGCCGAGGCCGAGCCGCTCCAGCGCGGCGCGCGGGTTCAGGCGCGGCGCGCCCAGGAGCCGCTGGGCGAACAGGAGGTTCTCTCCCGCCGTGAGCGAACTCTTCAGCCCGTCGCGGTGGCCGACCGCGTGGAGGCACTCGGGCAGGCTCGCCTCGCCGACATCGGAGACGTCGACCCGCCCGGCATCGGCCCGCAGCCGGCCCGACAGGATGGCGAGGAGGCTCGACTTGCCCGCGCCGTTCCGCCCGGTGATCGCCAGGGCGTCGCCGGGTCCGAGGGCGAAGGACAGGTTGGCGAAGATGCGGCGGCCGGAGCGGCGGCAGGCCAGATTGTCCACGCTGAGCCGCACCCGATACCCCGCCCTCGTCCCGCCACCGCGCGGCCGCTCGGCCAATCGCCGACTCCATGCCCGATTGCGCCGCGGAACGGAACCGCACGGCCCAGCTGCGCTTTCGTTCTGCAACGGAGGATTGCCCATGGCCGAGGCGAGAAACCCGAGCGAGACCGAGGTCGCCGCGACGCCCGACGCGGTGGCCGGACGCGCCAAGGTCGAGGCGCGCATGGCGCAGTGCACCCCCGAGGAGCAGACGGCGTTCTGGGAGGCGGTCGGCCGCTGCTTCGGCGGCGGCAAGCCGCCGGAGATGAAGCCGGCCTCCGGCTGATCAGCCGCCCTTCCGCGCCAGGGCCCGCAGCGCCCCGCGAAACGTCCGCACATCCTGCTCGGTCAGGCACATGCGGTGAAGCATGTCGCGCATGTTGCGGGCGATGATCTCCTTCTTCTCCGGCGGGTAGAAGCCGGCCCCGTCGAGCGCCGCCTCCAGGCTTCCGAACAGCGCGATGAGCGCCTCGCGGGTCGCCGGCGGCGACAGGAGTTCGCCCGTGAAGGGCAGGCGCGCCCGGCCGCTCGCCTGCCGCCACGCGTAGCCGACCAGCAGCACCGCCTGGGCGAGGTTGAGCGAGGGAAAGTCCGGGGAGACCGGGAAAGTGACGATCGCGTCGGCGAGCGACACCTCGTCGTTGGTGAGGCCGACCCGCTCGCGGCCGAACATCACCGCGGTGCGCTGGCCCTCGCGGGCCGCGAGCTCGCCCATGGCCTCCTCGGGCGCGAAGACCCGCTTCATCTGCCCGCGCTCCCGCGCCGTGGTCGCCAGCACGTACCGGCAGTCGGCGATGGCCTCGGCGACGCTGCCGTAGATCGTGGCCGCGTCCAGGACGTGCGTCGCGCCCGAGGCCGCCTCGCGGACGCCCTTCTTGGGCCAGCCGTTCTTCGGGTTGACGAGGCGCAGCTCCGACAGGCCGAAATTCGCCATGGCACGGGCGGTCATGCCGATATTCTCGGCGAGTTGCGGCTCCACCAGGATCACCGCGGGGGCGATCCCGGGCGGCAGTTCGGTGACCTTCCTCGGGGAAACCTCGGGGGCGTCGCCCTGTGCGTCTCGGCTCGTCATGGCGGCCGTCTGGCACGGCGGGCCCGCGCCCGTCGAGGGCCGAGTGACGATGCCGCCCGGATGACAGCGCCCGCCTTCCGTCGCCGGAAGGGCCGCGCTATGTCGCGGGGCGATTCCGGCCCGGGGCGCCCGTCAGGCCACCCGGGACAACGACCGCACGGCCCTTGCATGCCGTGCGCGGGGACAACGCGGGAAGGCATCGGTCCATGGCGAAGATCAAGGTAGCGAACCCCGTCGTCGAGCTCGACGGCGACGAGATGACCCGGATCATCTGGGCCGAGATCAAGAACAAGCTCATCCACCCCTATCTCGACGTCGATCTCGAGTACTACGACCTCGGCGTCGAGCACCGCGACGCCACCAACGACAAGGTCACGGTCGACGCCGCCGAGGCGATCAAGCGCCACGGCGTCGGCGTGAAGTGCGCCACCATCACCCCCGACGAGCAGCGGGTGCAGGAATTCGGCCTCAAGGAGATGTGGCGCTCGCCCAACGGCACGATCCGCAACATCCTGGGCGGCGTGATCTTCCGCGAGCCGATCATCTGCAAGAACGTGCCCCGCCTGGTGCCCGGCTGGACGCAGCCCTTCGTGATCGGCCGCCACGCCTACGGCGACCAGTACCGCGCCACGGACTTCAAGGTGCCCGGCAAGGGCCGCCTGACCATCAAGTTCGAGGGCGATGACGGCACGGTCATCGAGAAGGAGGTGTTCAAGTTCCCCGAGGCCGGCGTCGCCATGTCGATGTACAACCTCGACCAGTCGATCATCGACTTCGCCCGCGCCTCGATGAACTACGGCCTCGCGCGCAAGTACCCGGTCTACCTGTCGACCAAGAACACGATCCTCAAGGCCTATGACGGCCGGTTCAAGGACCTGTTCCAGAAGGTCTACGAGGAGGAGTTCGAGTCGAAGTTCAAGCCGCTCGGCATCACCTATGAGCATCGCCTGATCGACGACATGGTGGCCTCCTGCCTGAAGTGGTCGGGCGGCTACGTCTGGGCCTGCAAGAACTACGACGGCGACGTGCAGTCCGACACGGCCGCGCAGGGCTTCGGATCCCTCGGCCTGATGACCTCCGTGCTGATGACGCCGGACGGCCGGACCGTCGAGGCCGAGGCCGCGCACGGCACCGTCACCCGCCACTACCGCGAGCACCAGAAGGGCCGCGAGACCTCGACCAACTCGATCGCGTCGATCTTCGCCTGGACCCGGGGCCTGTCGCACCGCGCCAAGCTCGACGGCAACGACGATCTGGCGAAATTCTCCGCGACCCTGGAGAAGGTCTGCGTCGACACGGTCGAGGCCGGCCACATGACCAAGGACCTCGCCCTCCTCGTCGGACCGGACCAGAAGTGGCTCTCGACCACCGGCTTCCTCGACAAGGTCGACCAGAACCTGAAGACCGCGATGGGCGCCTGAGGCTCCAGCCTCGACGCGAAACGCGGCGGGCGTCCTCCGGGACGCCCGCCGCTTTCACATCCGCGTGCCGCCGGCGCCTCAGGCGCCGCTCGCCTGGTCCTGCGGACCCGTCTGGGCGAGGGCCCGGGCGACCTCGAGAAGCAGGAGGTCGATGGCGGCCCGCATCAGCGGATCGCCGACCGAGTCGATGAGTTCGCGAACCCGCAGGCACTGCGCGGCGAGCGCGTCCAGCGCGGTATCCTTGCTGTCGAAGATCATGTTCAGGCCACCAGGTAAGCGGGTTCGGAGACGAGGACCGAGCGACTGTCGCCGCGGACGGCGCGGAGCTTGGCCAGGGTGCGGGCGTCGAACCGGGCGGTCGCGGCCATGATCTCCTCGCCGGCGATCTGGACGGGCAGGCCGAGCGGCTGCGGGCGGAAATGCAGCTGAATGACGTGGATCATGTAGAGGGTCGGCATCTGCAGCAGCAGGCTGTTGACCCCGTGGGCGAGGCCCCACTCCACGATCCCGGTGAGCAGCGCGATCGAGACCGGATTGACGACGCGGCCCTTGGCCCGGTGCGAGCGGGCGACGCCCTGGCGGGTCCATTCCCAGATCTGGGGGCCGACCGGCCGCTCGCCCTCGCAAAGCTGCGGCAGGACGTCCGACAGGAGATGCGGGCGCGTGGTCGGCAGGAGCCGGCTGTAGCCGACGACGGTGTCGTCCTCCATGGCGAGGAAGTGGATCGCGTGCGGCGTGTCGAACTGGTCGATCTCGCGGCCGTCCGGCCTGGCCAGCTCGCTCCAGCCCTTCTCGGCGACGAAGATGTCGTGGCGCAGGCGCCAGGCCTGCTCCATCGCGTCGGCGTAGCGATCCGCGTTGGCGGGGGTGACGATGTGGATCACGAGCAAACCTCACGTTGGTCTGACGTGGGTTTTCGTCGTTTCACAGGGGGCTGTGTACTACGAGAAACCGTAGGGTCCGCGAGCGCAGCCGGCAGCGGCGCCAAGGACTTGCCGCTGTGCGAACCGCGTTCACCGATGCCGGGCCGTGGAATGTGCGGACCGCGTGGCGCGTTCTCTAGGTTATCAGACCCGCTCGAAGCGCCTGCGCCACGGTGTGGGCGCGGTTCACGGTGTCGAGCTTCGCCCGGGCCGAGCGCAGATGGTAGTCGACGCCGGCGGCGGTGATGCCCATGACGATGCCGATCTCGACGTCGGTCTTGCCCTCCGCCGCCCATTGCAGGGTCTCGCGCTCCCGCGGCGAGAGGCGCACCGGCGCGCGCCCAGCCGGCCGGCTGTTCATCAGCAGCAGCTGACCGACCGCGTAGGTCGCGACGAGGTTGAGGGCGACGCGCTCGGCCGGATCGATCTCGATCCGCTCCCCCGAGACGCTGATCCCACCCGGCTCGCCGTCGAGGGTCACGAACGGGATCGTGATGCCCGCGCGTATGCCGAAATCGCCGGCCTCGTTCATGACGCGCCCGGCCGTCGGGGTATCCGGCAGCACTGCGCTCCAGTCGAAGGGCGTCGCCGTGGTGCACAGCTGGCGGACCGTGGGGTCGTGGAGGGCGTAGCCCTGCGTCACGTACCGGCGGGCCCAGCCTTCCGGCATGGTGCTCGCGAGCACGAACCCGGCGTGCCGCCGCTTCGGCAGGCCGGGTTCCGGGACGATCCCGGCCATGATGTACGAGACCCCGTAGCGGGTGAAGGCGTCGACCAGGAGCCGCGCGATCTCGTCGGGCGAGGCGGCCCGTTCCAGATCGCGCAACACGTTGAAGGTCCTGTCGAGGTGCTTCGAATGCGGCATGCCCTAGCTCGAAATTGATGCACGCACTGCGACAAATGATGAGTCGAACGCAACCTGAGGATGGCATCGCCGCCGCTGAAAGGCTAGGGTAGCCGCGGAAAGCTCTGCCGTTTGAATCGGTCCAGCGGGCGGAGTGCGAGTTTCAACGGTATGACTGACGACGCGACCCCGCCGACGACGCGCTGGCTACTGGAACGGATCGCAGCCACGCTGAATGTCTGTCCGACCTTCTTCCTCCAGACGGAGCGGTCCGACGAGACCGCGGCGGACCAGGACGCGCGCGACTGCGCGGAGGTCGCCGCGCTGTTCCAGGCGATCAAGTCGCCGGCGCGGCGCACCGCCGTCCTGAACCTGCTGCGCGAGATGAGCCGCGAGACCTGACGGCGCGTGCCGCACGGCCGCCGCTCCGCGGTCAGGCCGCCACGAGGAGCGCGGCCCCGGCGACGCCCGAGAGGACCAGGCGCAGGCGGCCGAGCCAGAGGGGCGTGAGCCCGCGGCGGGGCAGATCCTGATCGATGAGGCCCCAGGCGAGCACGAGGCCGCCGAGGATGCGCAGGTCCCACGGTGCGGGGGCGGCCATCGCGGCCCAGGCGACCAGGGACGGCACGATGGCCACGAGATAATCGCCGTTGCCGCCATTGCGCGCCGCGGCGGCGCCCCATCGGATCCCGCCGAGGAACGAGGCGATCACGGCGCCGTAGGCCGACAGGATGGTGCGCGGCGACAGGCCGATGCTGCTCAGGCCGCCGTCCGTGCCCGACACCGCCAGGGCAGCGAAGCCCAGGAACGGGATGAGTCCGGCCACGCCGAGAACGATTGCGCCGATCGGGACAGAGTTCCGGTGCGCCATCAATCCTCCGGGCATCGGCAAGGGTTGGCGACCCGCGCGATCCGACCCCGGTCCGACGCCGCCCTGCCGCAGCGTTCCCGCATCGCGGCGTGGCGGTCAAGGTCGGACCCGCGGCCGGGCCGCAGGCCCGAAGTGGCGTCAGCTCCGGCGCGGCGGCGCCGTGAACGGGACAGCGCCGGGCATCGGTGCGCCGAGGAGGGACATCGGCGCGCTCGCCGGCATCTTCGGCGCGGGCGGCTCGTTGACCGCCGCGTCGATCTTTCGCGGCTTGAAGTTCGCCGCGAGGCTCTTGGCGCTGGCGAGGTCGGCGGGGCTGAGCTTGTTGGCCACGTCGTCGCGCTTCTTGCCGGCATCGTCGTCGCCCTGGCTCGCGGCGGCAGAGAACCACGCGTAGGACTGGATCAGGTCCTGCGTCAGGCCGAGGCCGCGCGCGTAGAGGACGCCGAGATTGTACTGGCTGTCGCGGACGCCGAACTCGGCGCCCTGCCGGAACCACGAGGCCGCGGAGGCGAAATCCGGCTTGCCGTTGGCGGCCGGGTTCTCGGCGTAGAGCACCGCCAGATTGTGCATGGAGCGGGCGTGGCCCTGCTCGGCGGCGCGGCCGTACCAGAGCTTCGCCTTGTCGAGGTCTCGGACGACGCCCGAGCCCTTCTCGTAATGGCCCGCGACCTTGTACTGGGCGGGCGCGTAGCCGGCCGCGGCCAGCTTCTCGAAGAGCTTGGCGGCGATCGACAGATCGCGCGGCATGCCGCGGCCATCGGCCTCCCGCGTCGCGAGGTCCCAGATCGACGCGCCGTCACCGTCGAGGGCGGCGAGCTTCACCTTTGCCAGCGCCGGCGGCAGGTTGCCGAACTCGGCCTGCAGGCTGTTCATCCCCGAGACCTGCGGCACCGCCGCCTTGGCATTGGGCCGGGCGTCCGAGGGAACGGAGTTGGGCAGAGACTGAGTCGTCGTCGGATCAGCCGGCGCCGGCTTCGACTCCGCGCTCTCCTTGGCGGCGTCCTTCGAAGAGTCCTTCGAAGCGTCCCTGGAGACGTCCGCACTGTCCTTCTGGACCTCCGCGGCATCGCCGCGGGACGGCGCGACCTGGCTCGTCGGAGCCGCCGGCCGCGGCTCGTCCGCGCCGCGCATGGTGATCGCCTGGAGCGCACCGAGAGCCAGAACGATGGCCGCGAGGCCGAGCAGCAGCGGCCGGCGACGGCGATCGATCTCGGCGCGCAACCGTCCGAGGCGGCCGGTCGCCGCCCCCTGCAGAGCGGCGACCCGGTCACTCCGGGCTTCCCGGCGCTCGGCGGGCGCCTCGGCGGCCAGCTCCGCCTGGGCAGCCTGGGCCGCCCGGCGCGCGGCCGCGATGAAGCTGGTCTTGATGTCGGTCTCGGACTTGGAATCGGCCGCGGATCGCGCGGCGGCGACGTCGCCGAGGCGCTCCTGCACGGCCCGGCGGGCGGAGGGCTCGCGGGCAGCGCGCGGCTCGCGCGGCGGCCGGCCGCTGCCGGGCTCCAGAAGATCGTCGGCCAGGCGAGATGCCTCGGCATTGTCGCGCCGCGACCTTGCGCGCGCCTCGACGGGCGCGGGGGACACATCCGGGCTCGTCGACGACATCAGGCGCTCGTCGAGGGACGGCCCCCGCGCCGGGACGGCCTCGGCGGGCCCGAGCCGGACGAGGAGCCGCTCCAGGGCCGACTGAACCCCGTCGAGGGTCGCGCCGAGGCGCTGATCGGAGGCCACCTGCCGGGCCTGCATGTCCGCGAGGCTGGCGCGCAGGAGGCCGATCTCGCCGGTCTCGGCGGCACCGAGGCCGGATGTCTGAAGGGTCTGGGCCACCGCGTTGCGGGCGGCACGCTCCACCACGGCCTCGCTCGGCGCCGATTCCCGGAGCGCCGTGACCTGCCGCAGCAGGTCGCCCATCGTGCGCTCCAGCCCGGCCAGCGCCGGATCGGCGCTGTGCGGCGCGTCGAGGCGGCCGGCCAGCGAGACCACCTGCCGCTCCAGGGCGTCGAGGCCCTCGTGCTCGGACCGGGTGCCGACCTGATCGACCTTCTCGGCGAGGCTGCGGAGCATGGCGTGGATGGAGGCCATGTCGCCCGAGCGGGCCACGTTCACGTCGCCGGTGCGCTCGGACCAGTCGTCCCGTGCGCAGAGCACGTCGACCTTCTCGGCGAGTGCCTGGATCTGCTCCGCCAGCGCCGCCGGCGCGGCGATCTTCACGTCGCTGCGGATCTCCTCGAGGATCGGCCGGAGGTCCGGGCCGGCGGCCGTCCGCTGCAGCTGGGCGATCTGCGTGCTCACAGCCTGCAGGCTCTGCGCGAGACCCTGGATGCGCTCCGGGCCGGCGAGCGCGGCGATCTGACGGCGGATCTCCTCGAGTTCGGCGAACAGGCCTGCGAGGGTCCGGTCGTCCGGACCGGCGGCGCCGGTCGCGGCGGCGGTGTCGAGGCGCTCGGCGAGGCGCCGGACGTCCTCCGCGACGCGGCTGTGGACGTTCTCGGCCACCTCCTCGGCGAGGCGCTCGACCTGGGCCCGGACCTGCTCGATCGGCACCGCGATGGCGGTGAGATCGGTCCCCGCCTGGGCGCGCTCGATTCCGCTCGCCAGGGTGACGACGGCCTGCTCGAGGGCACCGATGTCCCGGCTGGTCGCGAGTTGGTTGATCGCCTCGCGCAGGCGCGTGGTCTCCTCCTGAAGCTCGATCAGGGCGGTCGACGGGGCGACGCCCTCCTCGATCCGCGCCTCCAGGCGGCGGGCGAGGTCCAGGCGCATGCTGGCGACGACGCCGCCATCGGCCGCGGACGCGGCGAGCGCCGGCTCGGCGCCCTGTGCCAGCTCGCGCTGGCGCTGGCGAATGTCCTGGACGGCGCTGCGGATGTCGGCGGCGGCGGGACGCGGGCGACGGCCGGGCGGCCGGGTCGCGGCGACCTGCTCGCCGAGCTGGGACATGCGGCGCTCGATGTCGCCGAGCCGCTCGGTCACCTGCTGGACGGGGGCCGCCTTCAGGGCGCGCTCGATGCGAGCCTCGATCTCCGCGAGGCGGCGCGCCTCGGCGTCCTGCGCGGCGCGGCGCTCGTGGTCGAGGGCGCGGTCGAGACCGTCGAGGCGGTCCATCAGAGCGGCGATGCCGTCGCCGTAGCCCTCGGCGCGCGGCGCGGTCCCGTGAGCCCGCTGGTCGGGCGAGGCCGGCGGGAGGGCGCGCTCGGCCGAGGCCTCGGGCCGGTTGCCGCCGAGGGCGAGTTGCTCGGCGCGGTGGCGCCGCCGGTGCCGGCGATTTCCCTGACCGGCCGATTGCTGCTGCGGCACTACCGACGCGATCCAGGTCTCGAGCGGGACCCCGGCCCGCGCCGCCACGTCGCGGGCCGCGTCGAGCACCTCGGGATCGAAACTGTCGAGCTGCGGCATCGCGTTGCGGGTCATCGGTGGCCTGTCGTCGGCAGCGTTCGGCGTCCGTTTCCTCGGCGCAGAGCGGGACCGGAATTCGGTATCCACGGACGCACGCGTCGGATCGTTCGAGCGTGACCATTAACTTTCTTGGTAAACACGAAGTTAAGGTTTGATGGGCCCGGTAATGGCCGCGACCACGCGGCTGCTGAGGAACGGCCGCGCCTGTCGCGCTCCGGGCGGGCGGAGCCGTTGCTCCGGGAGCGGCGCGGCGTTTACATGCGGCCAACGCGGCGGGCCGTTCCGAGAGGCCTGCACCAGACGGGGGAAGCCAGAGATGCCGCAGTATCGCGCTCCGGTCGAGGATACGCTGTTCTTGCTCACCGACGTCCTCGGCTTCCATGCCCGGGACAACCTGGCGGGCTTCGCCGACGCCTCGCCCGACGTGGTCGAGGCCGTCCTGCGCGAGGGGGCGAAGCTCGCCGAGGAGGTGCTCGCCCCGCTCAACCGCACGGGCGACGTCGAGGGCTGCCGCCGCGAGGCTGACGGGACGGTGCGCACGCCGACCGGCTTCAAGGCCGCCTACGACACCTACGCCAGCGGCGGCTGGATGGGCCTGTCGGTGCCGGAGGCCTATGGCGGCCAGGGCCTGCCGCACACCCTGAACACGGCGATCCAGGAATTCGCCTCGGGCGCGAACCTCGCCTTCGGCATGTATCCCGGCCTGACGCAGGGCGCGATGGCGGCGCTGCTGGTCCACGGCTCGGAGGAGCAGAAGGCGCTGTACCTGCCCAAGATGGTCGAGGGCGCCTGGACCGGGACCATGAACCTGACCGAGCCGCACTGCGGCACGGATCTCGGGCTTCTCAAGACCAAGGCCGTGCCGAACGGCGACGGCTCCTACAGCATCACCGGCACCAAGATCTTCATCTCGGCCGGCGAGCACGACCTCGCCGAGAACATCGTGCACCTCGTCATCGCCCGGATCGAGGGCGCGCCCGCCGGCACAAAGGGCATCTCGCTGTTCGTGGTGCCGAAATTCCTGGTGAACGCCGACGGGTCCCTCGGCGCGCGCAACGGCGTGTCCTGCGGCTCCCTCGAGCACAAGATGGGCATCCACGGCAACGCCACCTGCGTGATGAACTACGACGGGGCTACGGGCTGGCTCGTGGGCCAGGAGAATCGCGGCCTCAACGCCATGTTCGTGATGATGAACGAGGCGCGGCTCGCGGTGGGCGTCCAGGGCCTCGGCCAGTCCGAGGTCGCCTACCAGAATGCCGCCGCCTACGCGAAGGACCGGCTCCAGGGCCGGGCGCTGACCGGCGCCAAGGCGCCCGAGAAGGCCGCCGACCCGATCATAGTCCATCCAGACGTGCGCCGCACGCTGATGCAGATCCGCGCCTTCAACGAGGCGGCCCGGGCCCTCATGCTCTGGACCGCGCTCCAGGCCGACATCCTGCACCGCTCCGAGGATGCCAAGGAGCGGCAGGCCGCCGACGACCATCTCGGCCTGATGACCCCGGTGGTGAAGGGCGTATTCACCGACCGCGGCTTCGCCAACGCGGTCGAGGCCCAGCAGCTCCTCGGCGGCCACGGCTACATCGAGGAATGGGGCATGTCGCAGTTCGTGCGCGATGCCCGCATCGCCATGATCTACGAGGGCGCCAACGGCATCCAGGCCATGGACCTGATCGGCCGCAAGCTGCCGAAGGACGGCGGCCGGGCGATGATGACCTTCCTGGGCGAGGTCCAGACCTTCCTGAAGGACCACGGCGAGGATCCCGCCATGGCGCCGTTCACCAAGCCGCTCCAGGCCGGGCTGAACGACCTCCAGGGTGCCGTGATGTGGCTGATGCAGAACGCGTTCAGCAAGCCCGACAATGCCGGCGCCGGCGCGACCGACTTCATGCACCTCTTCGGCCTCGTGGCCCTCGGCTACATGTGGGCGAAGATCGCCAAGGCCGCCCAGGCCAAGCACGCCGAGGCCCCCTCCCCCCGCTGGGAGTCGAAGCTCACGAGCGGCCGGTTCTTCATGGAGCGGATGCTGCCGGAGACCGCCCTGCGCCTCAACCGGATCAAGGCCGGGGCCGAGAGCACCATGGCGCTGGAGGCGGAGGCGTTCTGAGCAGCCCGCCGGCTGTGCGCCTCGCGCCAGCCGGCGGCTTCTGGTCAGATCGCTGGAAGCACCGCCGTCCTTGCGAGCGGAGCGAAGCAATCCAGGGTCGCGCCCCGCTCAATGACGTCGCACCGCCCTGGGTCGCTTCACCGCGCTCGCGATGACGCCGGGCTCACGCACCGAGTGCCGCGTCCAGATCCTCGATCAGGTCGGCCGGATCCTCCAGGCCGATCGACAGCCGCACCACGTCGGGTCCCGCGCCCGCGGCGGTCTTCTGCGCGTCGGTGAGCTGGCGGTGGGTCGTCGAGGCCGGGTGAATGATCAGGGAGCGCGTGTCGCCGATATTGGCGAGGTGCGAGAACAGCTGCAGGCTCGACACCAGCTTGACGCCCGCGTCGTAGTCGCCCTTGAGCCCGAAGGTGAAGACGGCCCCCGCGCCGTTCGGCGTGTAGCGCCGGGCGAGCTGATGGTACCGGTCGGTCTCTAGGCCGGGATAGCTGACCCACGACACCGCCGGATGCGTCGACAGGTGCTTGGCCACCGTCAGCGCGTTGTCGGAGTGGCGCTGCATGCGCAGCGGCAGCGTCTCGATGCCGTTCAGGATCAGGAAGGCGTTGAACGGCGACAGCGCCGGCCCGAGATCGCGCAGGCCCAGCACCCGGCAGGCGATGGCGAAGCCGAAATTGCCGAAGGTCTCGGCCAGGACCATGCCGGAATATTCCGGCCGGGGCTGGCTCATCATCGGGTAGCGGGCGTCGCCGGCCCACTGGAACGAGCCGCCGTCGACGATCAGGCCGCCGATCGAATTGCCGTGGCCGCCGAGGAACTTGGTCGCCGAGTGCACCACGATGTCGGCGCCGTGCTCGAACGGCCGGATCAGGTACGGCGTCGCCATGGTGTTGTCGACGACGAGCGGGATGTTGTGCTTCTTGGCGATCTGCGACAGCGCCGCCAGGTCGGTGATGACGCCGCCGGGATTGGCGATCGATTCGCAGAAGATCGCCTTGGTGCGCGGCGTGATCGCCGCCTCGAACGAGGCGGGGTCGTCGTTGTCGGCCCAGGCCACCGACCAGCCGAAGTTCTTGTACGAGTGGTTGAACTGGTTGATCGAGCCGCCGTAGAGCTTGTTGGACGCCACGAACTCGTCGCCCGGCTGCATCAGGGCGTGCATGGTCAGGAACTCGGCCGCGTGGCCGGAGGCCACCGCCAGGGCTGCGGTCCCACCTTCGAGCGCGGCGATGCGCTCCTCGAGGACAGCGTTCGTCGGGTTGGTGATCCGCGTGTAGATGTTGCCGAAGGCCTGGAGCCCGAACAGCGACGCGGCGTGGTCGACGTCGTCGAACACGAAGCTGGTGGTCTGGTAGATCGGCGTCGCCCGCGCGCCGGTGGCCGCGTCGGGGGCGGCGCCCGCGTGGATCGCCAGCGTGTTGAAGCCGGGCATGCGGTCGGACATCGTCGGGTCTCCTCAGAGCACCCGAGCCTGTACGCACGCCTGGGAGTGCGGCGCAAGACTTGGGCGCGAAGACTCGGGCGCGAAGACTCGGGCGCGACCGAGCGCTTCGCAATCCCTAGGCGTCCGGCCGGTGGCCGATGTCGATATGCGGCTGGCCCGCGTCGACCAGGGCACGGTCCACGGCCTCGATGGCGAGCAGGGTCCGGGTCAGGTCCTCGGCCATGGAGATCGGCGCCAGGTCAAGGCCGCCCAGGCGCCGCGCGATGGCGTTCCGCTGGCGGGCCAGGGCGGCGCGCGCCCGGTTCAGATCCTCGATCTCGTCGGCGGTCATCCGCGCTCCTTCTCGTCGGGGTGCCTCGCCGCGCTCAGGCGCCCGGCGTCCAGTCGATGTTCGGGCGCTGGGCCAGCATGCGCTCGAAGTAATTGGCGACGGCCTGCGCCCCGTCCGTGTGCATCATCGCAACCGGATGCGCGAGGTAGGCCCTGGCAAGATCGACCGGAATCCGGCCGCCCTGGAGCGCGCTCAGCACCTCGTCGATGAAGGCGTCGTTGGCCTCGTTGAAGTCGTTCGACAGCTTCTTGCGGTCGTTGAGGGCCTTGATCGGCATGCAGCATCCTTGTCGCGCGGAGCCGGGTCGCGCCCGGCCGGAGGGCTCGGCCCGAACCGGGCCGCGGTGGGGAAGGTTCCGGCCATGGAACCTGACGGACAGGTCCAACTGGCGTGCGCGCCCACACCGCTCGGTAACCTTCCACACACGATCCGTGGAGCGGAGTCCCGCGCTCGAGCGTTTACCGGTCATGACGACCGAAATCACGCGCTCTCATACCGTCGAGATCGTCCCGTGCCTGGACGATCCGCGGTGTTTTCGCTGGATCATCCGCAGCCGCGGCGGCGCAGTTGTGGAGCACTCGCCCTACGCGTTCGTGACGCAGAACGGAGCGCGGATCTCCGGAGAGTGCTGGATGCGCGAGCATTTCGGCGACGGTCAGGTCGCGTAGGCTGCGGCCGCAACCGGCAGGGGCGGACCCGACCTTCCATGTGGAATTTGCGCGGGTGTTTCCGCGCCGCGCCGGCATGTCGATGGCAGACGATCCCGCTGGATCATGCGCCGACCGGTCCGCGTCCTCCCGCGCGACCGTCGCGGCGGCCATCAAATACAACCTTGACGATGCTTACGAACCGTAAGGCATCGGTTAAGCATTGTTTCGCTGGCCATATTTCTTTGTCAGAACTTTAATCACGCCCGACCAGTATCGCGCCGATTCTGTTTCTGACCAGGGTGCGAACGATGCTGAGCGGCGACGGAACGGTCCGGCACGACGATGCCGCGTCGCCCATGGGCGCGGTGACGTCGATCGAGGGATCCAAGGTCCATCTCGAACTCATCGTGCAGGGCGGCCGGCCCAGGGTGCGCGTCACCGTCGGCAATCTGGTCCGGATCCGTGCCGGAGAGGCGATCCTCGTCGGCATCGTCACCACGCTGTCCTCGGGCAGCGAGCGCGGGCACCGGCCGGGCGCCTACGCGAGCCTCGACCTGCTCGGCGAGATTCACGCGGCGCACGGCGCGCACCGCTTCAGCCGCGGCGTGAGCTGCTACCCGGCGATCGGCGACGATGTGGAACTCCTGTCCGCCACCGATCTCCGGATCGTCCATCAGGTCTCGGCGACCGGCACGGCGGCCGTGGGCGCGCTCTACCAGGATCCCGAGACCCCGGCCTGCATCAAGATCGACGACCTGCTCTCCAAGCACTTCGCGGTGCTCGGCGCGACCGGTGTCGGGAAGTCAAGCGGCGTCACCGTCATCCTCGACGAGGTGATGCGGGCGCGACCGTCCGTGCGCGTCTTCCTGCTGGACGTGCACAACGAGTACGCCGCCAGCTTCGGCGACCGCGCGAGCGTCATCAGCCCGCGGACCCTCAAGCTGCCGTTCTGGCTGTTCAACCTCGAGGAGATCGCCGACGTCATCTACGGCGGCAGGCCGGCCGTGGACGAGGAAATCGAGATCCTGGCCGAGGTGATCCCCCTCGCGAAGAGCAAGTACGGGCAGTACAAGGAGGCGAGCGACCGCCAGATCGTGAAGCGGCCCTTCGGCAAGGGCGCCGGCTACACGGTCGACACGCCAGTCCCCTACATGCTGCAGGATCTGCTCGCGCTCATCGACGAGCGGATGGGTCGGCTCGAGAACCGCGTCTCCCGGATGCACTATCACCGGCTGATCACCCGGATCGAGGCGATCCGGAACGATCCCCGGCACGGTTTCATGTTCGACAACGCCAATGTCGGCGGCGACATGATGGGCGAGATTCTGGCGCACCTGTTCCGACTCGATCCCGACGGGCGGCCGATGACGATCATGCAGCTCGCCGGTCTTCCGATGGAGGTCGTCGACGCCGTCGTGTGCGTGCTGTGCCGCCTCGCCTTCGAGTTCGGCATCTGGAGCGAGGGCGCCGTCCCGCTGCTGTTCGTCTGCGAGGAGGCCCACCGCTTCGCCTCGGCCGACCGGTCGGTGGGCTTCACGCCGACGCGGCGCGCCCTGGCGCGGATCGCCCGAGAGGGCCGCAAGCACGGCGTCCATCTCGGGCTGGTCACCCAGCGCCCGGCCGAGCTCGACGCGACGATCATGTCGCAATGCAGCACCCTGTTCGCCATGCGCATGACGAACGCGCGCGACCAGGCCTTCCTGGCCGCGGCCGTTTCGGACGCCGCCAACCTCCTCACCTTCGTGCCGTCGCTGGGGACCGGCGAGGTCATCGCCTTCGGCGAGGGCGTCCCGATCCCGGCGCGGATGACCTTCCGGCCGCTGCCGTCGGCCCGTCACCCGCGCAACGACGCGAGCGGCAGGGCCGCCGAGGACGACGCGACCGTCGCCGGCGCGGCCTTCGTCGGCGCCGTCGTCGAGCGCTGGCGCGGCGCCACCATGAACAAGGTCGCCGGGTACGACGGCGATCCGGCCGCGGCGGCGCGCCTCGGGCGCGAGGCGGGCTCGGACAGCCCGCACGGCGCCGCCCTCGAGCAGGTGCATCGCCGTCTCCTCCGCCGCCCCCTGGAGGGGGGCGACCAAGCTCAGACCGGTGCCCAAACGGGACCCCAGCCTGCCAAGCCCCTGTGGCAGCAGGGCGGGGCATGAGCGAGCCCGCTTTCCCGGAGCGTCGAACCCTGCTCGAGGCCACCCTCCAGGCGCTCCCTGTCGGGGTCGTGGTCCATGACACCCAGGGTCACTGCGTCCTCGCCAACGCCGCCGCGCGCGCCCTCGGGGACAGGGCCGTCCAGGCGCTTCCCGCCGCGGCGGCCGGCGCCCGGGACGCCGGGACCGTCGAGGCAGTCGACGACCGGATGCTCGAGGTGCGGACGCGGCCGGTCGCCGAGGACCGGGACGGTTTCACGCTGACGACCCTGATCGACGTCACGCACCATCACCGGATCCAGCGGGAGCTGATCACCAAGGCCTTCATCGACGCCCTGACTGGCCTGCCAAACCGGACGATGTTCGAGCAGAGCATCGCGGATGTCCTGGCGGGGTCCGCGCCGGGGGACCGGTTCGCCCTGGCCTTCATCGATCTCGACAACTTCAAGCACATCAACGACTACTATAGCCACGCCGCGGGCGATGCCCTGCTGCGCAAGGTGTCCGACCGGATCGGCGGCGCGCTGCGCCCGAGCGACCTCCTGGCGCGGATCGGCGGCGACGAGTTCGTGCTGCTCCTCGCTCCCGTCACCGACGGGGACGCGGCGCTGGCCGCCGTGCGCGCCATCTCGGAGCGCCTGAAGCAGCCGTTCTTCATCGACGGGCACGAGATCTTCGCCTCCGCCTCCATCGGCGTCAGCCTCTTCCCGGAGCACGGCGACAGCTACGAGACCCTCGCCCGACAGGCCGACAACGCGATGTACCGGGTGAAGGGCGAGCTGAAAGGCGGCGTCAGCGTCTTCGACGACGCGATGAGCCAGGCCGCGACGGCCCGCATGGCCGTGGAGCAGCGCCTCCGGCTGGCGATCCGCGACCGCTGCTTCTGCTGCGCCTTCCAGCCCAAGGTCGACATGCGCTCCCACGCGGTCACGGGCGTCGAGGTGCTCCTGCGCTGGCGCGACGAGGTCGGCATGATCCAGGCGCCGGGCGACTTCATCGCCCTCGCCATCGAGCTCGGGCTGATCAACGAGATCACCCTGCAGCTCCTGGCCGAGACGGTGCGGGCGATGCCCGACATCGACGAGGTTTTCGGACCCGACGTCACCGTGAGCCTCAACATCGCCGCCAAACAGGCCTGCGACGTGCCGTTCATGACGGCCTTCTGCGCGGCGCTCGGCGAGACCGGCCTCGCGGAGCGCTTCGTGCTCGAACTGACCGAAGAGGCCTTCTTCACGACGGGCCGCTTCCAGCGCGAGGTCCTGCCAAAGATCCGGGCGATCGGCGCGCGCGTCTCGATCGACGATTTCGGCGTCGGCTACTCGTCCCTCGCGGCCCTGGCGGACATCACCGCGGACGAGTTGAAGATCGATCGCTCGTTCATCACCGACATCGACAAGCGGCCACGCAGCCAGATCGTCCTGAAGGCGATCGAGTCGCTCGGTGCGGCGCTCGGCATGACGGTGGTGGCCGAAGGCGTCGAGACCTTCGAAGAGGTCG
This sequence comes from Methylobacterium sp. 13MFTsu3.1M2, assembly GCF_900112625.1. Lineage (NCBI taxonomy): Bacteria > Pseudomonadati > Pseudomonadota > Alphaproteobacteria > Hyphomicrobiales > Methylobacteriaceae > Methylobacterium > Methylobacterium sp. 13MFTsu3.1M2. The sequence goes on along the minus strand of NZ_FOMM01000025.1, from coordinate 31,570 downwards.
CCTACCTGCTCGGCGCCACGCAGATCCGCTGCGCCCAGGGCTACTACTTCGCGCGCCCGCTGCTGCTCGACCAGATCCGGCAGGCCGAGCCGCCGCGCATGTCCGGGGCGCGCGGTCCGGCCGCGCGCGGCCGCGCGTCGGACCTGCGCGCGTCGGACCTGCGCGCGTCCAGCCTGATGCGGCGCGCCTGACGTCCGCCGCGCAGCCGCGGTGGCGCGTCAGGCGGCCAGCAGGGGCCGCCACACGCCCGCCGCGTCCGCGGCCATGGCGCAGATGACCGCCTCGTCGATCGAGCGGCGCACCTCGACCACGTGCGGCACACCGGGAGCGAGGGGCGCCTCGACGCCGAGGTCGAATCCGTGCCGGCCGTCGCCCACGCCCGCCGCCGCGATGTCGGCGCGGTACTCCGCCGCCACCGTCACCGCCACGATCGTCCCGTCGACCACGATGTCCAGGCATACGGGGGCGTCGGGCTGCGCGGCGTCGTGGGCCCAGCCGGCCACGCGCAGCGCGCCGTCCGCGCGCAGCGCGCAGCGATCCAGCCACGCCCGCACGGCGCCCGGACGCGACGTCGCGCCGGCCCGACGGATCAGCCGCCTGCGCAGGGCGGCCAGCTGGGGACCGAGCGCGGCGCGCGGCGCGTAGGCCTGCGGACCGATCGCGCTGTCGTCCGGATCGCGGCCGTCGAAGAGCCGCCGGAGGCCGGGAGCGGGCAGGAAGCTCTCGGCCGGCGCGCCCTCCGCCAGCAACAGGTCGTGGCTGTCGAGTTCGACATGCCAGTAGGTGAGATCGATCACGCGCTCACCGCGGGTGATGCTGGTTCCGTTGACGAGGTGGCCGGCGGCGACGAACAGCCCGTCCAGCCAGACGGCGTGGTCCGGCGAGACGAGCAGGTCGCGGGCGGGGACGCCGTCGTCGAGCGCGCCGGCCCGGATGCGCACAGGCCGCTCGGTCGGCGGGGCCGACGATCCGGGATAGGTGCGGCGACCGATCCACCGGATCGGCCGATGCAGGCCCGCGGCCGTGACGACCCTGTCGCCCACCGCGAGCCGCTCGACAGCGACGTCGCCGCGGTCGGTCCTGATGGACGTGCCGGTGCAGTAGCACGGGGCGTTTCCCGGCGCCGCGGTCCCTTGAGCCGTGCCGGAGGACGATTGAGAAGATCCATTCGCCCCGTTGGCGCCCGATGCAGGCGCCGTCGAACCGGAGTTCGACCCGGTCGCGCCCGGCTGCGCTCCGGCCGCGCCGGCGCCCGACCGGAGACCGGCCGTCGCCCCGTACAAACCCGGATCCCGGCCATCCGGCGACGACACGCGGTCCTGCGGCACCGCGACCGCGTTGGGGTTGTTCGAGTAGACGCGGATATAGTCGATGCTCGAGCTGAAGCGGGTGCCCGTCGTCGCCGTGCTCTGCACGGCCAGGTTGGCCAGCAGATACATGGGGCTGTGCAGGTCGGACGGCGTCGCCTGCGAACCGACGAGCTGACCGTCCACGTAGAAGCTGATGCGATCGGCCTGCCAGTTCATGCCGTAGGTGTGATACCCGTTGGGATTGGGCATCTCGCTGTAGACTTGGCGGGTCTGCTGCCAGGTCGTTCCGGGCGGCTGCGGGTCGGTCGTGTGGATCGTGCTGTAGACGCCGCGGTCGTTGTTTCCGTAATGCTCGACGACGTCGAGTTCCTGGTGCCCGTTGGCGCTGCTCGACTGCGGGCTCTGCTGATTCGGCAGCAGCCAGAAGGCGTCCCAGGCATCGGGATTGTTGGAGAAATCCGCGCGGATCTCGAAGTAGCCGTAAGTCTGCGAAAAGTTGCCCTGCGTGCTGATGAGGCCGGACTGCCAGCTGCCCGGATAGCCGGACGCGCTCGTCCCGGGCGGCGCCGCCGTGATCGTCAGGACACCGTTCTGGACGCTGAAGGGATCGTAACCGGACCCGGAATCGAAGAACGAGGACCGGCCGAAGCCGATGTCGGAGTTGGCGTCGTACCGCCACTCGGCGCGAATATCGCGGTAGGTCGTCCCGACGCCGTTCTGCGAGATGCTGCGCGCGTTGAACTCGTCGTCGTAGGTCAGGCGATAGCCCGTCAGATCAAGCATCGACGCCGTCTCATCACCGTTCTGGTTCGCCGGACGTGGCGCGCTGTCAAATCAAGATTGCCTACAAGCAATCCGCGAATAGTTAATAATGTCCTGCGTCTCGCGCGGACGAAGTGAGCATCGGCGGCGACAGGCCATCGCCTGAACGCCCGCCGGTCGCGTCGCGCCATCGAGCAGGGAAAGACGACACGGTTAAGGCTGACTAACCGTATCGGCCACGTGGCGCAAATCAGTCACGCCGCCGCGCGGCTGCGGCCGAACTGGCTGACGATCAATCGAGGCGCCGCGCGGAACGGCCGTGACGGGCTGGAGGCCCGGTGACGGCGGGGGCCTCTACCGCGTCATCGCGGCCAGCGGATCGGAACGCTGGGTGATGCTCGACCGGATGCTCGGACGTCGCCGCGCGATGAGCCTCGGGTCCGCCCCTGCTGTCGCCGTAGAGGCTGTTCAGGCAGGCGATCGATGCCGGCCCGCAAGCCATTTCGGCTCCGATCTTCCGGGCCAGAACGCGCGTGCATTGGAAGGAGCCCGCGCAGTCGCACGCGATCGCGGGGGCAAGCGTCGATCCGATCCAGCACGTGGCCTTGTCCTGGGCGACCGATGAGCGACAGGCCGCGCTCACTGCCCTCTTCGGTCGGGCCGTGCGGCCTCGCGGGTCGGCGGCACCTCACAGGATGCGCTGATCGGACAGTCCCCCGACGAGGAAGCGGCTGCATCCCAGTGAATGCAGTCGCGCCCCGGATCGCGTTGCATCGCCTCAGAGGAACCCGATCGAGAACCAGGGGACGAGGATGATGGCGAGCAGCCCGACCAGCAGGGCGAGGATGTAGCCGACGATCGGGCGCATGCCGGCGTCGGGGTTGATCCGGCTGATGGCGCAGGCCGCGTAATAGCCGACGCCGAAGGGCGGGGCGAACAGGCCGATGCCCATCGCGAGGATCACCACCATGGCGTAGTGGACCTCGTGCACGCCCACCGCCCGCGCGATCGGGAACAGCAGCGGCCCGAACAGCACGATCGCCGGTATGCCCTCCAGCACCGAGCCCAGGATGATGAAGGCGAAGGCCGAGACGAACAGGAACCCGAGCGCGCCGCCCGGAAGGCCCTTCATCACGACGGCGAGCGTCTCCGAGAAGCCCGACTGCGTGAGCGCCCAGGCCATCCCGGTGGCCGCGCCGATGATCAGCAGGATCGCGCCGGACAGCGCGGCGGTGGTCACCAGCATCGGGTAGAGCCGCCGCCACTCGAACTGGCGGTAGACCAGCAAGCCCGCCAGCGCCGCGTAGACGATGCCGATGGTCGAGACCTCGGTGGCGGTGGCGATGCCCTCGACCACGGCGAAGCGGATCACGAACGGCAGCGCCAGCGCCGGGATCGCCACCAGGAAGGCACGGCCGATGACCCGGCCGGACGGCCGGGCGACGTGGCTCAGGTCCTCGCGGCGGTAGCGCCACCAGACCAGCGCGCAGAGCGTCGCGGCGAGGACGAGGCCCGGCACCAGGCCGCCGGTGAACAGCGCGGTGATCGACACGCCGGTGACCGAGCCGATGGTGATCAGCACGATCGAGGGCGGGATCGTCTCGGTCTGCGCGCCCGTGGTGGCGAGCAGGGCCACGAGGTCGCCCTCCTTGGCGCCGCGGGCCTTCATCTCGGGGAACAGCACGGGGGCGACGGCGGCCATGTCGGCGGCCTTGGAGCCGGAGATGCCCGAGACGAGGTACATGGCCCCGACCAGCACGTAGTGCAGGCCGCCGCGGACGTGGCCGAGCAGCGAGGCCAGGAAGCCGACCATGGCTTTCGCCATGCCGGTCATCTCGATCAGCAGGCCGAGGAACACGAACAGCGGCACGGCGAGGAGGATGAGGTGGCTCATGCCCTCGTCCATGCGGCCGACCACCACCATGGAGGGGGCGTTGGTGGTCAGCGTGATGTAGGCGAAGGTCGACAGGCCGAACGCGAAGGCGATCGGCACGCCGGAGAAGACCAGCGCGCCGACGCCGACGACGAAGAACAGCAACAGGTTGAGGTTGCCCAGCCCCGCCAGCCAAGGCTGGAGGGCGGCGAGCCCACCCGCGACCGCAATGCCGAGCCCCAGTGCGCCGGCCGTCATCCGCCAATCGGCCGTTTCGAAGAGGCGGATGACGGCGACCAGCAGCATCAGGCCGAGGCCGATCGGCAAGGCAGCGGCGCGCCACGCATTGTTGAGATCGAGGGCCGGCGTCTGGACGTAGATCTCCTCGGCCGCGAACTCGTAGGCCGGGTGCAGGACGAGGCTCACGAAGATCAGGCCGGCCACCAGCGCGACTGTTTCCAGAAAGGCGCGGGTGCGGGGTCCGGTCATGGCGACGATCGCCGTCATGCGCATGTGCTCGGCGCGGCGGAAGGCGACCACGGCGCCCAGCATGGCGAGCCACAGGAACAGGATGCCGGCGAGTTCGTCCGACCAGACGAGCGGCTCATGGAAGACGTAGCGGCTCACGACGCCGGCGAGCAGCACCCCGATCTCGGCCAGCACCAGCAGGGCGGCCGGGATCTCGACGAGATGACCGAGGAACCGATCGGCGGTCCCGAGCCATGGGTGACCGCTCAGCGGGGGCCCGTGCAGGCCGTGACTGGGCGTTGCCTCGACAGAGGCGGCGGCAGCGATATCGGCGTGCATGACACCCCACCCTCAACCGAGCTTGCCGGATACGGCTTCGAGGTGGCTCCAGCCGACTTCACCGAACTTCGCCTTCCAGTCCTTGTAGAAACTCGTCTTGGCGAGAGCGGCACGGAAAGGCTCGCGGTCGACATCGATGAACCTGATCCCCTTCTCTGACAGGGTCGTGCGCAGAGAGTCGCTGAGCCTGGCCACGTCCGCACGCTGATCCTGACCCGAGCGGTCGAACTCCCTGGTCACGATCGCGCGCAGGTCCTCGGGCAGCTTCTGCCAAGCGCGCTTGTTTCCGAGAATCCAGTAGCCGTCCCAGACGTGGCCGGTCAGGCTGCAGGACTTCTGCACCTCGTAGAGGCGCGTCGTGGCGATGATCGGCAGCGGGTTCTCTTCGCCCTCCACGACCTTGGTTTGGAGCGCCGAGTACAGCTCGTTGAAATTGATGGGCGCGGCCCCGGCGTCGAGGGCCTTGAAGAGCGAGGTCAACATCGGTGCTTGGGGCACGCGGATCTTGAAGCCCTTCAGATCCTCGGGCGTCCTGATCTCACGGGTCGAGGAGGTGATCTGACGGAAGCCGTTGTCCCAGCTCTTGCAGATGGTCGTGATCGGCGTCTTGGCGATCTCGGCGCGGACATAGTCGCCGAGCGCCCCGTCCATGGCCTTCCAGACGGCATCGTAATCCTTGAAGGCGAAGCCGGTGTTGGGCAGGCTGGACGCCGGCACGAAGGTCGACAGGATCGAGTGTGAGAGGTTGAAGAACTCGACCGAGCCGTTCCGCACCTGCGACAGCAGGTCGGTGTCCGAGCCGAGTTGATTGGCCGGGAACACCTTGATGTCGACGCGCCCGCTCGTCGCCTCGCGGATCCGGTCGCACGCTTCCTGCGCCCGGACGTTGACCGGATGGGTCGGGTCCTGCCCGGTGGCGAGCTTGTAGCCGAATTCGGCGGCCTCGCCCCGGCGCGTGATGATGCCGAAGATCGGGACAGCCGCGGCGCCGGCAAGAAGTGTCCGACGGCTTATGTCGAATGTGCTCACGATGTCACTCCCTGATGATGCTCGGTGGCGCGATCCCGCCTGCTACGGTCTTTGAGATCGTCGGCCTCTGCCCATGCGCGCAGGTCGCCCTTTTGCTGAGCGTTTTTATTGTCTTGATCGATTATTGAAGTCGTTAATTGTTTTCAGACGCGCATCATCGCTCGGAGCGCGCGATGCGACCGAATGAATAGAGAAATCTTTCTACGGCACAGCATGATCGCGGACGCGGAGATCCGCGATCATCTCAATTCAGCTCAGTTATGGGTGCGATCAGTCGCTTGTTGTCGCGAGCGACGGCTGCGCCTACAGCCAACCGCGGATGCTTCGAGCCATCGCCTCGGTCGAGATGCCGTAGCGGTCGTGAAGGGTCGGCAGCGCTCCGGCGTCGAGGAACTCGTCCGGCAGGCCGACTTGACGGAAGCCGCGCTCCGGCAGGGTACCGTCGCGCATCAACAATCCCGCCACCGCCTCGCCGAGGCCGCCGACCACCGAGTGGTTCTCGGCAACGACCACGAGGCGCCCACCGCGACGGGCCTCGGCCAGGATCGTCGCCGCGTCGAGCGGCTTGATCGTCGGCACGTGCAGCACCGCCACGTCGACCCGATCCTCGCGCAGGGCCTCGGCCACCTCCAGGGCGCGCATCGTCATCAGGCCCGACGAGATCACCAGCACGTCGCGGCCATCGCGGATCGTCTTGGCCTTGCCCCACTCGAACCGGTAGCCGTACTCGTCGAGCACCAGCGGGACGTTGCCGCGCAGCAGCCGCAGGTAGACCGGGCCCTGGTGGGCGACCATCGCAGGGACCATCTGCTCGATCTCGTGCGCGTCGCACGGGTCGAGGATCGTCATGTTCGGCATGCCGCGGAAGATCGCGACATCCTCGGTCGCCTGATGGCTGGGCCCGTAGCCGGTGGTCAGGCCGGGCAGCGCGCAGGCGATCTTGACGTTGAGGTTCTCCTCCGCGATCGCGAGGCAGATGAAGTCGTAGGCGCGCCGCGCCGCGAACACCGCGTAGGTGGTGGCAACCGAGACGAACCCCTCGCGGGCGAGGCCGGCGGCCGCGCTCATCAGGAGCTGCTCGGCCATCCCCATCTGGTAGAACCGGTCCGGGTGGGCCTGCGCGAAGATGTGCAGGTCCGTGTACTTGGCCAGATCCGCCGAGAGGCCGACGATGTCGGGCCGGGTCTTGGCGAGCTCGACGAGGGCGTGGCCGAACGGGGCGGGCTTCGTGCGCTGCCCCGGGGCGGCCAGCGAGGCGATCATCGCCGAGGTCTTGGCGCCGCCACCGACGCGCGGCGCGGGCCTCTCATATTTCGAGCGTCTCACTGCACCCTCCCCTCGTCCAGGATCTCCAGCGCCTGCGTCCACTCGGCCGGCTCGACCCGCAGGAAGTGGTTGCGCTCGCGCTCCTCGAGGAACGGCACGCCCTTGGCCATCTTCGTGTCGCAGATGATCACCCGGGGTTCGGGACCCGGATGGTGCCGGGCGGCATCGAAGGCCTTCACGAGCGCGTCGAGGTCGTTGCCGTCGACCCGCTGAACGAACCAGTTGAACGCCTCGAACTTCGGCGCCAGCGGCTCGAAGTTGAGAACCCCGTGCGAGGGGCCGTCCGCCTGCATGCCGTTCACGTCGACGATGCCGATCAGGTTGTCGAGCTTGAACGACCCGGCCGACATGGCGGCCTCCCAGGTCGAGCCCTCGTCGAGCTCGCCGTCGGAGAACAGGTTGTAGACGAAGCTCTTCGCGTTCTTCCGCTTCAGGCCCAGCGCCATGCCGACCGCGATCCCGAGCCCGTGGCCGAGCGACCCGCCGGTGATCTCCATGCCGGGCGTGTAGGCGGCCATGCCGGACATCGGCAGGCGGCTGTCGTCGCCGCCGTAGCTCGTCAGCTCGTCCTCCGGGATGATCCCGGCCTCGATCAGCGCCGCGTAGAGGGCGATGGCGTAGTGGCCGATGGAGAGGCAGAAGCGGTCGCGGCCCTCCCATTCCGGATCCTCCGGACGGTAGGTCATCGCGTGGAAGTAGCTCACCGCCAGCACATCGGAGATGCCGAGCGCCTGGGCGATGTAGCCCTGTCCCTGGACCTCGCCCATCAGCAGGGCGTGGCGGCGGATATTGTAGGCCCGGTCGGCCAGCGAGATGTTCGAACCCTCGTGGGGCCGTTCGGTTGACATGAGGTCCTCCCTCTCAGTGGATCAGCATGCCGCCGTTCACGTCGATCACCGCGCCGGTGATGTACGCGGACAGGTCGGAGGCCAGGAACAGGCAGGCATTGGCGATGTCGTCGGCGACGCCGAGGCGACCGAGTGGGATGCCCTTGGCGATCTCGACCTTCAGCTCGGGGGTGAGCTTGTCGCCGGTGATGTCGGTCTGGATCAGACCGGGGGTGACGGAATTGACCCGGATGCTGTCAGCGCCCAGCTCGCGGGCCATGGCCTTCTGCAGGCCGAGGACGCCGGCCTTCGCCGCGGAATAGTGCGGACCGCCGAAGATGCCGCCGCCGCGCTGGGCCGAGACCGACGACATGCAGATGATCGAGCCGGATTTCTGCTTCCGCATCTGCGGGACCACGGCCTGGCTCATGTAGAGCGTGCCGCGCAGGTTGACGTCGGTGACCGCGTCGTAGTTCTCCGGTCCCACATCCATCAGCTTGAGCGGCTGGGTGATGCCGGCGTTGTTGATCAGCACGTCGATCGAGCCGAGGCGGGCGATCGTCTCATCAGCGGCAGCTTGGCATGCGCCCCGGTCGGTGACGTTGCAGGCGAGGCCGAGATGGCCGTCACCGAGGTCGCGGGCGGCCGCCTCGGCCTGGCCGGCGTCGAGGTCGAGGATGACGACGCGGGCGCCCTGCTTCGCGAAGAGCCGGGCGGTGGCCTTGCCGATGCCGCGGGCGGAGGCCGCCCCGGTGATCACGCAGACCTTGTTCTCGAGAAGCATGTAGACCCTCCCTGCAAACCGGCCGAACCCGGCTTCTTCTGCGATGGGAGGCGGAGAAAGCGTAGCATGAAGCCAGCTCACCCTCTTGGGCCGCGCTCTGACGGGCGTCAGCGTCTGAGCCGTTTCCTCGCGTCCTATCGTTGACGCCCTTATGGCTGCCCGAGAGGCAATGAACAAACGCGAAGATTGCATTCAAACATGAATGAAATTCATTAAACGCTATTCCAGCTCAGAGCTCGGCGATACAGACAGTTCTTTAGCGAGCCAGCGCGCGAAGATCCTCAGAGGTTCGCGCCGTCGCGATGATGGCGGAAAGACGAGATGGTGACCGGTGTAGTGGATATCCACTGACCGACCTGCAAGCGGCGCCACGAGGCGTCCGATCGTCATTTCCCGTTCCGCGAGACGTGTCGACTCCAGGGCGACGCCGAGGCCATCGGCCGCTCCGGTCAATGCCAGGAAGCTGCGGTCGAAGCGCAGGGCTGCGGATGCCGGCGCCGAGAGGCCGTTCTTGTCGAACCAGTGCGGCCAGCGCACCAGCTTCGTGTCGCTCTGGATCAAGGGATGCCGGAACAGATCGGACGGCTTCTTGATCTGCTCTGCTCGCGACGGGTCGCAGAGCGGTGTCACCGTTTCAACGCCGAGAGGCATGCGCAGCAAGCCCTCGCCGCGCGGGGGGCCGTAGACGATATCGGCATCGAACTCGTCGTTGGTGAAGCGCGCGTAGTCCATGCCTGCGGCCAGTCGCACCTCCATCCCAGGATGGTCGCGCAGAAAACCCGACAGCCGGGGCGTCAGCCACTGTGCGGCAAAGCTCGGGGCGCAATGCAGGCGCAGCAATTGCGAGCCGCGGGTCGAGATCATGTCGAGCCCGCGGTGCAGCTCGGCGAAAGCCCGGCTGACGTGATCGAGGAGCGCCTCTCCCGCTGTCGTTGGCGCGATACCCTGCCCGACGCGCTCGAAGAGAGGCACGCCGAGCGACTCCTCGAGCTTGCTCATGGCGTGGCTGACAGCGCTGGCCGAGAGGTTCAGCTCGCCGGCAGCCTCCTTGAAAGAGCGACGTCGCGCCGCTGCCTCGAAGATGCGGAACGCAGACAAAGGAAGATCCGAAGCCATGACGCTATCTTGAAGTCCTCCATTTTATGAGAGTATCACATCGCCTATTTGCGAGCAGTTTCCTCACGATGCTTGATCTTATTGCGCTGACTGCATCCGGGACAATGAATAACGCGTCACGATGCCCTACTCGCCTTATGACCGGTCGCCTTCTGGATTGAGGGTCTAGGCATTCCATAGGGGCACCTCCCGCATGAGATGATGCGCCAGTGTTTGGTCGAAGCAACACCTATCGGACCGCTTCCCCTTCTGTCCGCGGGGAACCAGCGCGCATCGGTCCAATCAGCAGGATCGAACCGGAAGGCAGCACATCCGCTTCGAGACGAAAGCGCGACATCCGATTGCGATCCTGAGCGGACAATCAGGACCGGCTCCGGCAGCTCGACACGGTCGTCGCGTTCCTCGCAAGCCCACCCTTCTGGACGCGCTTCGGATCCGGGGACCGGTCGCGCGAAAATCCATGAGGCCGTACAAGCTGGACGAGGATAGACCGGGCCGCCCCTCGAACTCGGCTCGACTGGTATCGGTGACGCTGTACTCGACGTTCTCAAGATTAGTCGACCCGGTGGCGACGACCAAGCCGACCACCTACAGGCCACGCAGGTAACCGCTCACCTGATAGAAGCGGCGTCGGTCTGAGCGAGCGTGCGGAGCCGGCAGAGGCTTGCAGGCGAGATTCGGTACATCGGCCGCGAGTCTATCGATCGTCGGCTCACCCGTCAGTGGAGATGGCGTGGTAGCCGCCGGCCATCTTGCCGATGAGCGGCCTCGCGTCGCGGCTCACACGCTGGTGACGTCGGGCGCGCTTCCGCGTCGTGAGGGGGCAAGAGCGCCCTCGATCAGTTCATCTTCCGGCGCCGGTCCTGCACCTCTTGCTGCGCAAGCTTCCGGCCCAGCGATATCAAGAGCGCGTCGGCCAGCGCTTTCAGAGCCGGATCTCGCAACTCCACAATCGCCTCCTGTGCGGCGATGGCGTGATCGGCGGCCCGGTCGAGCGCGGTTTCATCGGGGCGGCGCGTGCCCTCCGCGAAAGTGCCCTCGCTCATCCGCAGTGAGGTGATGTCCACGAGGATGCCGCCACCGCCGACCGGTCGCCCTTGATGATCAGCGGTGAAGCGGCCTCGCGCCAGAACCCAGCGGGTCTGGTGGTCGACTGAGATGACCCTGTACTCGGTCAGGAAGGTGCTACCTTCGCTGGCGCTGCGCCGGATCAGATCGAGAACCCGCACCCGATCCTCGGGGTGTATGGCTTCGACGTATTGGGTCAGTGGAACGCCCGCCTCCGCCTGCTGCGGGTCGACATCGAAGAGAAGCGCCACGAAGGCGTCCGAGCGCGCGCAGTCCGTCGCCGCGTCCCACTCCCACTGGCCGATGACGTCGAGTTCATCGAGCGCCGACTGAAATGCCTTCGGACACGTCTGACCGCCAAGGGATCGGGGCTTCGGCACGCCGTACCTGCTCTCGCTGTTCGCTCACACCCATGTGACCTGTCGCACGACACAACCACAAAGGGCAAGCTTTGCGCTAGCACAACCGTTGCGCTTCACACGCATTCAAATAGAATTTGAAACGGTATAACAGTGTACACGGCGCGTGCGGGACGCCGAGACGGAGGCCTATGAGCAGCAAGACGCCGCCCCCCAGCGCCCTTCACCATGAGGAGGACTGCGGGGTCCCGACGCTTCGGCAACAGAGGACGGAACGGCTCCTGAGTCGTATCGCGGAAGCGGTGCAGGTGCCGCCCTCTGCGTTCTACAGGCCACCGAACGCCGTCGATGCGGGAGCTTCCGCCGCGGCCATTCCGGTGGCCCCGGTCGCCAGCGACGCTGAGTGCGCGGAGTTGCTGGCCGCTTTCAACCTGGTCCGTGATCCTGAGGATCGACGCAGGCTCCTGGAGCTGGTTCAGAAGACGGCCGAGCGCGCCTGAGGCTGAACAGCCGGCCCTCCGCCCGGTGAGCCGATCGGGGCGTGGCGACGTGGAATATGCGACCGCCTCAGAATCCGATCCGATCGGCCGCCTTCCCGAGCGCCGGCGATGGGCTGCCTATCCAGCTGGTGCGGCCGTTCTCATACAGCCGGCCCCACGCGCGCCGCCCGCCCGGCGCGAATATCACCTGAAGTTTATGGTCGAGGCAGTCGTGGACCTTGCACACGTCAGCGAGCAGGTAGGTTTCGCCGTCCGCTTTTACTTCTCTGGAAGGTTGGGACGGTCCGTTCGACGTGCGGCTCTAGGCCGTCACCCACTTCGGCACTGAAGGACCACTCCTCAGCATCGCGTTGTAGGCGCGCTTGTCGCCGGGTCGGCGCAGCAGGTCGAACAGGTAGACGTCCGCAGCAGCGGCCGGTCCGACAGCGACGAGACTGAGTACAGCGAAGACTGTGCGCATAAGAATGAGAATAGCTCAGCCGCTGGCGCCGGCAACTGCTGGACCCAACACATCAGGTTTGGCAATATGGTCCGCGGTATGCGACACCCGCTCCGGCTCTTCCAGAGCATCATCTTCTGCCCCGCCGACACCGCCGCGCGGGGCTATTGTGCATTCTGCTCTGCTCTTCAGATGCGCTCCGAGGCTGTTAGGGTCCTGATTGAGGCTGATGCTCGGATGGGTGGGGATGAGCCCTGCCCGCGAGCCGTATCCGTCCGACGTTTCCGATGAGGAGCGGGCGCCGGTCGCGCCCGAACTGACGCTGCTGCGCGAGGATGCCGGTCAGCGCGAGCATGCGTTGCGGGAGGTGTTCAGCGCGCTGCGCCACGTCGTCAGGAGCGGCTGCCCGTGGCGGCTGAGGCCGCACGACCTGCCGCCCTGGTTTGCCGTGTATCGGCAGGCGCAGCGCGGACTATCAGGTGGCTGCTTCGAGCAACGGGCCGAGGATCCGCGCGCGGTGCTGCACCTCGCCGCGGGTCGGGCGCCGGAGCCGACCGCAACCATGCTCGACGGCAGGACCTCGCGCTCCTCGCCCGAGAGCGGCGAACGAGCGGGCTACAATGGGGCCAAGTGCGAGAAGGGCTCGATGCTGCGCATGGCGGTGGAAACCCTCGGCCCTCTCCTGACGCGGCACGTCACTTCAGAATCAACCCTTGGGCGACTCGACGTGTCTCAGTTCCATGAAAAGTATAGTCGCCGGCAACGCGCGTCGTTATATTTCTGTTCACTTCGGTAATTTAATTTCTGCATTGTTTCCGAGTCGAGCTTGATCAATTTCGAGCGCCGTTGTCCATGAGGCCGCCGAAAAAGCGGCGCGTTGAGTCAGAAAGATAGCGATCCATGTCTTCGATCACCCTGTCGGCCGCGACGCGCCAGAACCTGCTCTCGCTGCAGGACACCGCCCAGCTGATGTCGACCACCCAGAACCGGCTCGCGACCGGCAAGACCGTCAACTCCGCCCTCGACAACCCGACCAACTTCTTCACCTCCCAGGCCCTCGACGGACGCTCCTCGAGCCTGAACTCGCTCCTCGACGGCATCTCCAACGGCATCCAGTCGATCCAGGCCGCCAACCAGGGCATCACCTCGATCCAGAAGCTGGTGGGCCAGGCCAAGTCGATCGCCAGCCAGGCGCTCTCGACCCAGCTCTCCACCACCGGCACAGCCGCCAACGCCTACAGCGCCAGCACCGCCTCCTCGACGGTGCTCCTGACCATCAACGGCAGCTCGGTCTCGGCCACGGTCGCCGCCTCCTCGAGCGTCAGCGCGACGGTGGCGGCCCTCAACGCCGCGGTCAGCTCGGCCTCGACCTCGTCGAGCGGCGCCTTCGGCGCCGGCGCGATCTTCTCGGTCGACAGCACCGGCACCAAGATCGTCCTGAACGCTCAGGCGGACGTGGAATTCCAGAACTCGGGCAGCCAGACGGCGCTCGGCTTCACCGCCTCGGCCACCACCGCCTCGACCTACGGCACCGCCGCCAGCACCGTGGTGTCCAGCGACCTGTCGATCTCGGGCGTGACGCAGCGCGCCTCGCTGGCCAATCAGTACAACAACCTGCTCAACCAGATCACGCAGCTCGCCGGCGACGCCAGCTACAACGGTGTCAACCTCATTGCCGGCAAGGGCAATGACCTGAACATCAAGTTCAACGACACCGGCAGCTCGACCCTGAACGTCGCCTCGGTCGACGCGACGTCGAGCGGTCTGGGCCTGTCGTCGATCACCAGCTCGAACAGTTCGTCGAGCCAGAACGGCCTCGGCAACTTCCTGCTGAACGCGGACGTCAACAAGACCCTGGCGACCCTGACCAGCGCCGGCAACTCGCTGACCTCCGCGGCGAGCTCCCTGGGCTCGAACCTGTCGGTGGTTCAGAACCGCCAGGACTTCTCCAAGCAGCTGATCAACGTGCTGCAGACGGGCTCGGCCAACCTGACCAACGCCGACCTGAACCAGGAGGCGGCCAACTCGCAGGCGCTGTCGACCCGCCAGTCGATGGGCATCTCGGCCCTGTCGCTTGCCAACTCCGCCCAGCAGGGCGTCCTCCAGCTCCTGCGGTAAGCGATACGCACCGCGAAGCGCCAGAGGCCGGCCGGGGCAACCCGGCCGGCCTCTCTCTATGTCCGCGCCCGCGATCGTGGAGCCCGACATCCGAAGCCGACGTCGCGCCGGCAACCGCCCCGGCTCGACGGAGCGCCGAGGAGAATCCACGCGGGAAGGCGGCCCTCGCATCGCACGCATTCTGAACAGGACGATCCAGAGCCCGTTGCGACCGCGGGGTTGCCAAGCTTAACCGTATCGGCCAGCCTGTCCGTAGTTTCTGCGTACCGACCCGAGCTGAGCCGGAGTGCCGATGCGAGTGAACCACCAGCGCCGTCTCCTCAACAAGGCAGCGGAGGCACGGGATTACCAGATCACGATCCATCAGAGGGCGGACGCGTCCTGGCCCGGCGACCACAGCCGACTGACGGCGCTCGAGAGCACCGGCCATCTCCGGCGGATCGACCCGCTCGAGGATCCGGGTGGTCCGGTGGCGGTCTGGCAGATAACCGCGGCAGGACTCTCCCAGCTCCGGGCTCTCACGTCGGGAGCCGAGTGATGGCGTCCGTCAAGATCCGCGCGACCGACGACGGGACCTTCGTGGTCTACCGCAACGGCGCCGCCGTCGCGTCGGGATTGACCCGCGAGCAGGCCGAGCGCTGCGCGACGGTCCTGGGCTGGATCGCACAGGGGCGCTGACGGCGCGGCGGCTATTCGGCGACCGTCCCGGGGACCGCGTCGCCGAGAGCCTCACGCCGCGCGCTGTTCAGGACGCGCTGACGCGCATTCGGATCCTGTATCGCGTGCCAGAGGTGAAAGAGTTCGTGCGTCATGCCGAGGTCGACGGCCTCGCCATCCGGTCCGTAGAAGGCCTCGACCGGACAGCCAATGACGGCTGCGATTTCGCGCAGGCGCGCGACAGCTCGAACATCGATGGCCATTGGAGACAGAATTCCTACACGCCGGGCGCGCAAGGGCTATCATTGCCCAACCCTGAGCAGCAAGGGATCGCCCTGTACTAGGCCTGATCCGATCGTATCAGTTTGAACACTTCTGGGCATGTGGTCGACACGCTGCGCGAGCGGATTGCAGCGCGTAACCTCACGAAGGCGTGAACAGTCTCCGCACAGTCCGGCGCCACCGGCGTGCCGGCGTCCGCGATCGGGCCGGCCACGGCGCAGCTCGTCGTGTTGCGCGACCCGGCAGACCGGGGCCAGGGGCACGAATCCGCGCCCCGACCTGTCCTCGCGGGCGCTGAACGGGCGATCGTCAAGCAATCGGCGGGACAGCTGCCACGGAATTAGCGGATGGAAGCTTCCCGTTAACGAAGCATAAACCTTTGTGACGTGATCCTAGGACGGTGGACGGGCACGGGATCCGGCCACGCAGATCGGGCGAGGCTCCGATGATCGTCTTGATAGCCGCAGCCATCGTCAGCGGTCTCGCGACAGCCACGATCCTGGCGCCGGTGAGCGCCCTCGCCGCGCTGATCATCGCACCCCTGGCAGCCAGCGCGTCGGCCATCCTGGCCTGCATCTTCATCGCCTGGCGCAACACGCGCGACGATGTCGGGCCGCCCGACCTCGAGACGCAGGCCGACGCGATGGTGGCGGTCCTCTGCGAGGTTGCCCAGCAGGGCAAGATCGTCCCGGTCGCCGCGCCGGTCCGGGTCCGCGGCCACCGGTCGGCCTGATCCCGGCGCGCCGCGACCGGCGTATCGCCGGCCCGGGCCCGATCCCAGCGGCACCGGTCGCGGCCTTTCCTGTTCCGGATGAGGCCGTCCGTACCCCTCTCCGCCGTCCAACCTCTCCCCCGAGCGCGGTCAGTCGGGCATCGCGCAGGACGGAAGCGACGCTGGGCGTCCTTCTGTTCGAGCAGGTGGGTCAGGGCATCCCGCGGACCCCTGCCGGAGAGGCGTTGTGCGACCATGTCGGGCGCGCCTCCGCCGAGTCGAACCGCGTCTTCGACCTCGTGGCGCTGCGGCTGGCGCGATTCCTGAGCGCCCATCCGGATTTCGGGTTGCGGCTCGCCGCCGGCATGAACCCTGCCCGCCTCATCACCGAGGCGTTCGTCGCCGACATCGTCTCAGGACCGCCCCGCAGCGAAAATTTGGTGCGGATGCCGCTGGGTCAGGAAACTGTCACGCCGCTCCGCGACCCGCTCGGGCGGCCCGCATCCGCAAGCCGGCCGACCTGCTGGCGCGGATTCGCGCGCCGCTGAACGGCAGAGATTCCACAAGGACTGGAAAACGAAGTACGGCGACGGGGCGCGGTCGCATCGTGAGGATGCGTCGGGCAAACTGACCGGGACCGTTTTCCGCAGGATCGGATAACGGTATCGGAGAACGAAGGCGCGCCGAGACGCACCGCAAGACACACGCGAAGACGCATGTGGGGTCGATCCCGCCGCCAGCGGCATCGGGAGCGGCCCCGACGGAGGGGCGCCATGCAGATCGATGTTGCGGCCGTCGAGTCGACGGCGGGGATTGAATTTTCGGGACCGCCGCTGCGCGCCCGCGGCTGGCTGCGCCGGGTGGATGCCGGGCTCGGCCACCTCGTGGAGATCCCGGCGGCACTGCTCGTCCTGGCCGAGATCGCGGTGCTGCTCGCCGGTGTCGTCAGCCGCTACGTGTTCCGCGATCCCATCATCTGGTCGGACGAGCTCGCCTCGATCCTGTTCCTGTGGCTCGCCATGCTCGGCGCCGTGGTCGCCTTCCGGCGCGCCGAGCACATGCGCATGACCGCTTTCGTGGCCATGAGCGGCCCGCGCCTGCGCGCCTTCCTGGAGACGGTCGCCCTGGTCGCCGGCCTGATCTTCGTCGCCCTGCTGCTGGAGCCGGCCTTCGAGTTCGCCAGCGAGGAGACCTTCGTGCAGACGCCGGCGCTGGAGCTGAACAACGCGTGGCGCGCCGCCGCCCTGCCGATCGGCCTCGGCCTCATGCTGATCGTGGCGCTGATCCGACTCCTGGAGACCGCCGACTGGAAACTGACCGTGGGGGCGCTGATCCTGGGGGGCGGTGTTGCCGCCGCGCTCCTGGCGCTGCAGCCGTGGCTCGCCAACCTCGGGAATCTCAACCTGCTGCTGTTCTTCGTCGTCGGCGTCGGCGCGCTGGTCTTCTCCGGCGTGCCGATCGCCTTCGCGTTCGGCCTGTCGACCTTCGCCTACATCACGCTGACCACCGACGCGCCGTCGATGGTGGTGGTCGGTCGCATGGACGAGGGCATGAGCCACCTCATCCTCCTCGCCGTGCCGCTGTTCGTGTTCCTCGGCCTGCTGATCGAGATGACCGGCATGGCGAAAGCCATGGTCGGCTTCCTGGCCTCGCTGCTCGGCCACGTCCGCGGCGGCCTGCACTACGTGCTGGTCGGGGCCATGTACCTCGTCTCGGGCATCTCCGGCTCCAAGGCCGCCGACATGGCCGCCGTGGCGCCCGTGCTGTTTCCCGAGATGAAGGCCCGCGGCGCCAAGGAGGGCGATCTGGTCGCCCTGCTCGCCACCACCGGCGCGCAGACCGAGACGATCCCGCCCTCGATCGTGCTGATCACCATCGGCTCGGTCACCGGCGTGTCGATCACCGCCCTGTTCACCGGCGGCCTGATGCCGGGCCTCGTGCTCGCCGCGACGCTGTGCGCGCTGGTCTGGTGGCGCTACCGCCGCGAGGACCTGAGCCACGTTACCCGACCGTCCAGCCGGGTCATCGGCCGCGCTTTCCTGGTGGCGATCCCGGCGCTGGCGCTGCCGTTCGTGATCCGCTTCGCCGTGGTCGAGGGCATCGCCACCGCTACCGAGGTCTCGACCATCGGCATCGTCTACGCGGCGCTGGCCGGCCTGCTGATCTACCGCCAGTTCGAGTGGCGGCGGCTCTACCCGATGCTGGTGACCACCGCGACCCTGTCGGGGGCGATCCTGCTGATCATCGGTGCGGCCACCGGGATGGCCTGGGCGCTTACGCAGTCGGGCTTCTCGCAGACGCTCGCCGAGGTGATGAAGAGCCTCCCGGGCGGCGCGCTCGGGTTCCTGTTCGTCTCGGCCTTCGCCTTCATCATCCTGGGCTCGGTGCTGGAGGGCATACCGGCGATCGTGCTGTTCGGGCCGCTGCTGTTCCCGATCGCGCGGGCGGTGGGCGTGCACGAGGTGCACTATTCGATGGTGGTTATCCTCGCGATGGGCATCGGCCTGTTCGCCCCGCCCTTCGGCGTCGGCTATTACGCCGCCTGCGCCATCAGCCGGATCCATCCCGATGCCGGGATGCGCCCGATCGTCGGCTACATCGTGGCCCTGCTGATCGGGCTGCTCGCCATCATCCTCGTTCCCTGGTTCTCGATCGGCTTTCTCTGACGATCTCCACCGCGGGGACGCGCCGCGCGCGATCAGATCATGCCGGCGCCGCCGGTCCGCGCGATCCGCTCGCGCTGCTCGGCGTAGCGTTCGGCCGCGGCGCGCCGCACTGCACCCTCGAGCCGGCTGACGAGATTCGCGAGGGTTGTCATGGTGCCGAGATCCCGGTCCGGGCCGGGCAGGGGCCCGGCGTGCTGCACTGCAATATGCGCGCAGCTCCGGGGACATGTCAGGGTCTGCATCTCGGAGCTACCATGCAGCGAGATCATAATGTGCGCGGAGGGATGTGGACCGGCCCGACTTTCCGCTCGGAATGTTGGCTACCGGTCGAGTGCCCCGAGATCGACGCGGCTCCCTGAATCTGCGTCCCGCATATGGAGGCCGATTCCGCCGCTGCCGTCCTCGAGAGCGGAGAGAAGCGATCCAGGGCGGCGCGTCCACTGAGATCGTGGCGCTGACTGGATTGCTTCGCTCCGCTCGCAAAGACGGGGCGCCGCATCAACCGGATGGGATCGCGACAGCCCTATCGGGCCTGCGGCCTCGTCTGCCCGTCGAAGGGCAGGTCGCCCCGCGCCTCAAGTCCCTCGCGGATCGCGCGCTTCGTCACCTTGCCGTAGCCGGATTTCGGCAGGGCCTCCCAGAAGAACACGCGCCGAGGCAACTTGTAGCGGGCGACAGTCGCGGACAGCCACGCGATCAGCTCTCCCTCCTGCACCGCGGCCCCGGGACGCGCGACGCAGACCGCGACGCCGACCTCGCCCCAGCCGGGATCCGGGACGCCGAGAATCGCGGCCTCGGTGATCGCCGGATGCGTGAGGAGCTTCTCCTCGATCTCGCGCGGGTACACGTTGGAGCCGCCGGAGATGTACATGTCCGAGGCGCGGCCGGTGATGAACAGGAAGCCCTCGGAATCGAGATGGCCGAGATCGCCGGTCCGGAACCAGCCGTCGCGGAACGCCGCCGCGTTGGCCTCCGGATTGTCGTAGTAGCCCGCGAACACGGCCGTCCCGCATACGCAGATCTCGCCGGTGACGCCCGGCGGGCACTCGCGGCCCTGCATGTCCTGGATCTGGACCTGCATGCCGGTGCGCTCGAATCCGCAGGTGCCGACCTTGACGTCCGGCCCGTCCTCGGCCGCGTGCAGGCGGGGCGGCAGCACCGTGATGTTGCCCGTCACCTCGCCGAGGCCGAAGTATTGCACCAGCACCGGCCCGAGCACCCGCAGCGCGTGCTGCTGGTCCGCCCGGTACATCGGCGCGCCCGCGTAGATGACGTGGCGCAGGCTGGAATGGTCGTGCGTCGACACCGCGGGGTGCTCGGTCAGCAGCTTCACGATGGTCGGCACGGTGAAGAGGTTCGTGACGCGCCACGCCTCGATGAGAGCCCAGACCTCCTCGGGATCGAGCCGCTCGCCCGCGGTCAGCACCGTCTTGGTGCCGGCCGCGACCTGCGCGAGCTGGTGGATGCCGGCGCCGTGCGAGAGCGGCGCCACGACCAGGGACGCGTCGGCCTCCGTCGTGCCCGGCATCAGGTCGCAGAGGTGATTGGTGATGACGAAGGCCATCTGGCCGTGGGTCAGGACCGCCGCCTTGGGGCGGCCCGTCGTGCCGGAGGTGAAGAAGAACCAGCACGGATCGTCGTGCTCGACATCGGCGACGGGCGCGGCCGCGCCCAGATAGTCTGCGACGAGCGCGTCGTAGCCGGCCCCGAAGGCCGCGTCGCCGATCGCCACGACGCGGTCTAGGTCCGGGCAGGCCTCGCGCACCGCGGCGGCGTGCTCCGGGAAACCCGCGCCGCAGATCAGCGTCGAGGCGCCGCTGGCACGGGCGAGGTAGGCGATCTCCGCGGGCGTCTGCCGGAAATTGGCCGGCACCCAGACGGCCCCGAGCCGGAAGCAGACGAACATCGACTCGAACAGCTGGTTGCTGTTGCGCGCCTGGACCAGGACGCGATCACCCTTGGTCACGCCACGGGCGGCGAGCGCCGCCGCCATCGCGTCGACCCGGGCGTCGAGCTCGGCCCAGGTCCAGCGCCGCTCGCCCCAGGCGAGCCCCACCGCGTCCGGAAACCGGCGCGCGGCGCGGCGCAGGAAATGGGCGAGATTCATCACCCGCCGGGAGCACGGCGCGACCCCGCCGCGCGGCGCCCCCGCGGCGCTCATCAGGTGAGCTTCCCGCAGGCCTTCTCGAGCAGCGACCAGCCCTCGTCGCCGTACCGGCCCTTCCACTCGGCGTAGAAACCGGCCTTGCGCAGCTTGTCGCGGAAGGGCTCTGGGTCGGGCTTGTTGAAGACCATCCCGTTCTTCGACAGGTCCGCCTGCAGATTGGCGTTGAGCTGGGCGACGTCCGCCCGCTCCTTCATGCCGGCGGCGTTGATGTGGCGGGCCACCGTCTCGCGCAGGTCCGCCGGCAGTCGCTCCCAGGCGCGGCGGTTCGCCAGGAACCAGTACCCGTCCCACATGTGGTTGGTGAGCGAGCAGTACTTCTGCACCTCGTAGAACTTCGTCGTGGAGATCACCGCCAGCGGGTTCTCCTGGCCCTCGACGATCTTGGTCTGCAGGGCCGAGTAGGTCTCGTTCAGGTTGATCGACGCGGGAGCCGCGTCGAAGGCCTTGAACATCGAGGTCCAGAGCGGCGAGACCGGGACGCGGATCCGGAAGCCCTTGAAGTCGTCGGGCGTGGCGATCGGCTTGGTCGACGAGGTGGTCTGGCGGTAGCCGTTGTCCCAGATCTTCTCCATGGCGACGAGGCCGGCCTTGGCGATCTGCTGGCGGACCCAGGCGCCGAGCTCGCCGTCCATGGCCGGCCAGACGGCGTCGTAGCTCGGGAAGGCGTAGCCGATACCGTTGATCGACGCGTTCGGCACCAGCGTCGAGAGGATCAGCGGCGACATCGTGAAGAACTCGACGCTGCCCGAGCGCAGCTGGCTGAGCGTGTCGGTGTCGGAGCCGAGCTGGCTCGTCGGGAAGATCTTGAGATCGAACCGGCCGCCGGTCTCCGTACGCAGCGCCTCCGCCATCTCGCGGGCGCGGATGTTCATCGGATGCGTGTCGGGCAGGTTGTTGGCGTACTTGTACGTGAATTCTGCCTTCTGCGCCCGCGCCACGTGCGGGGCCGCCACGGTACCGGCGATGAGGGCCGTCGAGCCGGTCGCCAGGAATCGGCGGCGGGACAGGGGCGTGCGGTACGGGGACATGGCGGCCTTTCCGGTGCGGGCGCGGGGCCCGACGTTTCCTCGGGTCCGCGTTGGTGCGGACTCCTGATTGCGGCCTCGATAGCCGCTGACCGGTGCCAGTCAACGGACTTTCGCGGCCGCGTCCCCGGGAATGATTGCATCCGGCCGCCGCTGATACGGGGCGACCGGAGGCGGCCCCGGCCGCGCGAGACCGTGGCGACGCGACGATGGCGCGGATGGCGCGCTCGGCCTCAGTCCCGGCCGGGCAGATGCACCGTCCAGGGTTCCTCGAAGGTGTGTTCCTCGAGGTTCACGCCCGGGCCGCCGCGGTCGACCACGACGAAGTCCTGCGGCTGGCCGTAGGGCGTCAGCACCCCGTGCCACGTGTTGCGCGCGTAGCAGATGCCCTGCCCCGGCGCCGTCACGAAGGCCTGGGGCGGGCCGGGACGACCTTCCGCGTCCGGGCAGACCACCACCAAGAACGGCGCCGCGCTCAGCGGCAGGAACGCTTGCGCGCCCAGCGGGTGCCGCTCGACCAGGCCGAGCCGCAGCGGCACCGGGTAGGGCTGCGCCTCGACCAGCCCGATCACCACCCGCGACCCCTCGCCCACGACCTCGACCGCCGCCAGATCGTGGAAGCGCCGCGCCATCCCGCCGTTCATCGGCCGCGGCGCCACCGCGGCGACGTCGATCACCGTGCCGAACGGCGCGAACGCCTCGGCCGTCAGCGGCCGGGCGACCACCGTGCGGGCGCCAGCGCTCACCGGCCGAGCCCGCGCGGCGCCAGCGCCGGGTGGCGGTTGACGTCCTTGTACAGCAGGTACCGGAACGGGCCCGGCCCGCCCGCGTAGCAGGCCTGGGGGCAGAAGGCGCGCAGCCACATGAAGTCGCCCGCCTCGACCTCGACCCAGTCGCGGTTGAGCCGGTAGACCGCCTTGCCCTCCAGCACGAACAGTCCGTGCTCCATGACGTGGGTCTCCTCGAACGGGATCGAGGCGCCCGGGCGCATGCTGACGATGTTGACGTGCATGTCGTGGCGCAGGTCGTCGGAGGCGACGAAGCGGGTCGTCGCCCAGGCGCCGTCGGTGCCGACCATGCCGGCCGGCTCGACCGCCGATTCGTGGGTGACGAAGGACGTCGGCGCGTCGAGGCCGGCGGCGGGCTGGTAGGCCTTGCGGATCCAGTGGAAGCGCGCGGGCGCGTCGCCGTCGTTGCGCAGCGCCCAGGCCGCCCCGGGAGCGAGGTAGGCGTAGCTGCCCGGCCGCAGGGCGTGCCGCGCGCCCTCCAGGGTGAGGTTGGCCGTGCCGGCGACCACGAACAGGACGCCCTGGGCCTGCGGCTCCGGCTCGGGGGCCTGGCTGCCGCCGCCGGGGGCGACCTCCATGAGGTACTGGGCGAAGGTCTCGGCGAAGCCCGAGAGCGGCCGGGCCACGATCCAGGCCTGGGTCCTGTCCCAGCCCGGCAGGAGGCTGGTGACGATGTCGCTCATGACGCCGTGGGGGATCACCGCGTAGGCCTCGGTGAACACCGCGCGGCCGGTCATCAGCCGCGTCTGGCCGGGTAGGCCACCGCACGGGGGGTTGTAGGCTCCAGCGCTCATGGTCGGTCTCCAGAATTCGACTTCAAGCTGTAAACGTCTGTCGGGGAGCTGGTCACGCGGTACGCGGCTCGGCGACGGGTGCCTCGAGGATCTCCGCCGTGTCGGTCGTGTCCTCGCCGTTCAGGACGCGGTTGGCCCGCACTCGGTCGATGTCGCCCTCCCAGGCGGCGATGACGACGGTCGCGACACAGTTGCCGATCAGGTTCCCGAGGGCGCGGGCGATGCCGACGAACCAGTCGACCGATAGGACGAGGACCAGCCCGATCACCGGGATCTCCGGCACCGCCGACAGCGTGGCGGCGAGGACCACGATCGCCGAGCCGGGCACGCCGTGGGCGCCCTTGGAGGTCAGGAGCGCGATGCCGAGGATCAGCATCAGGTGGCCGAAGGACAGGTCCGTGTTGGTCGCCTGGGCGATGAACACGGTGGCGAGGGTCAGGTAGAGCGAGAAGGCGTCGAGGTTGAAGGAGTAGCCAGTCGGGATCACGAGGCCGACGGTGGATTCCTTGATGCCGAGCCGCTCCAGCTTGCGCATGACCTGCGGCAGCACGCAGTCCGACGAGGCGGTGCCGGCGACGACGGTCAACTCCTCGCGCAGGTAGGCGAGCAGCTTGAAGAGGCTGAATCCCGCGAGCCGCATGATGCTGCCGAGCACCACGACCACGAAGAGCGCGACGCCGGCGTAGAAGAGCATCACCAGCATGCTGAGCTGCTTCAGGGACCCGACGCCGTACTTCCCGACCGTGAAGGCGACCGCGCCCAGCACGCCGAGCGGCGCCAGCCGCACGATGAAGCCGATGATCCGGAACAGGACCTCGGTGATGCGCTCCAGGCTGTCGGCCAGGGGCTTGCCGCGCTCGCCGAGGAGCGAGAGCCCGGCGCCGAACAGGATCGCGAGGAGCAGAACCTGGAGTATGTCGCCCTTGGCGAAGGCGTCGATGAAGGTCGTCGGCACGATCTTCATCAGGAAGTCGACGGTGCCCGTCACCTGCCCGACCCGGTCGGTGTAGCTGGTGAGCGACTTGGCATCGAGGGTCGCAACATCGACGTTCATGCCGTGACCGGGCGCGAACACGTAGGCGAGGACGAGTCCCAGCGCGAGCGCGATGGTCGTCACCACCTCGAAGTAGATCAGGGACTTGAGCCCGACGCGACCGACCTTCCGGAGGTCGCCCGCGCCGACGATGCCGTGCACGACGACGCCGAAGACCAGCGGCGCGACCACCATCTTGATGAGCTTGATGAAGACGTCGCCCAGCGGCTTGAGGGTGACGGCGAAGTCGGGCCAGAGCCGGCCGACGAGGATGCCGATCATCAGGGCGGCCACAACCTGCCCGAACAGCGACCCGTACAAGCGCTTCATCGCGATCTCCCTCGGAAGGCTCGCCCCGACCCGACCGCGATCGTCCCGCCTCTCATGGGCGGGTCCGGTCGAGCCCGACCGCGCGGCGCGGCGGCATTGTGCAAAGCGATGCCTGCTCGGCCTTCCCGGCGGCAAAATCGTGCCGAACGATCTAGACGTCAAGTATCTATTTCATTTAGTTTGAGATGCTCAGAGTTTTAATCCGCCCATGGAACTGCGCCATCTCCGCTACTTCGTCGCCGTGGCGAAGCACCTGAGCTTCACCGCCGCCGCGGAGAGCCTCGGTGTCGCGCAGCCGCCGCTCAGCCAGCAGATCCGCGATCTGGAGGCGGAGATCGGGACGGCTCTCTTCGAGCGGACGACCCGGCGCGTGGCGCTGACGCGGGCCGGTCACGACTTTCACATTCAGGCGATCGGGCTCCTGGAGCGGGCCGCAGAGGCCGTCGAGCGCGCCCGGGCGATCGGCGCGGGCACCGCCGGCATCATCAATGTCGGCCTGACGGGCTCGATGCTCGCCGGGCCGCTCGGGCACGCGATCCGGGATTTCGCGCAGGTCTATCCCGCGGTGGATCTCCGGATCCACGAGATGTCGCCGGATCGCCAGATCGCGATGCTGAAGGCGGGGCAGACCGACGTCAGCTTCCTGCGAGCCCCGCCGCAGGATGCCGATCTGGTCCGGGTCCGCGCGTGGAGCGAGACCGTGCAGGTCGTCCTTCCCAGGGGGCACCGTCTCGCGCGGGGCAGCCTCCGGCTCGCCGACCTGCGGGACGAGCGATTCGTGTTCCTCCGGATGTCCGATTCGCTGTTCGCCAAGTATCTCTGGGATTGCTGCGTCGAGTCCGGGTTCGTCCCCACCATCACCCATCAGGCCGTCGAGGCGGCCTCATTGACGAGCCTCGTCGCATCCGGCCTGGGCATCGCAATCATCCCGGAATACGTCGCCCGGCTGGCGCATGCCGACGTGGTCTACAGGCCGCTCGAGGGACCCCGCATCCGCGCCGACGTCTTCGCGCTGTGGTCGCCCGCGAAAGCCGCCCTGGTCTGCAACTTCGTCGATCTGGTCCGCGACGGTCGGAAGACGCTCGCCGACTAGGCGGATCACCCGGGCCTCGGCGCCATGGCGGGTGCCTGTAGGACACGCGCCCCCTCGGATCGCCGGCCGTGGCGGAGCAGCCCGATGCTTTTCCCTCACTGAATTTCTTGTATCCGCCTTCTTTTGGGTTCGCCATATTCCCGAAACGAATCTGATACGCTATTGCAGCTTAAGGTCCGGAGCGATTGAAGCCACAATGCCTTCCCAGTTCATCCGCTCCGCGGCCTGGGCACCCACGATTGCTTTGTCGTGGTTCTGGGGGCTCGGGTTTTTCTACGCGATCCATGTCACGCTGACATACGGCTGGGTCGGGTTCCTTGCCTTCGCCCTGCCGAACGCGACCGGTCTCGGCCTGTTCGGCTGGATGCTCGGCGCGCCCCGTCGGAATCTCGACGCGATCGTGGCCGCCGTGCAGGGCCCCTACGCGCTCCTGTTCATGGGGGCCCAGTTCTTCGCCGTCGCGATCACGATCTTCGGCTTCGCGGCCTACGCGTGGCTTCCCCTGTTCGGCCACGACGCCGCCGTGGGCGTGATCGCATTGGTCCTCGTCGCCTGCTCGCTCGGCCATGCCGTCCCGCTGCGCGGGATCCGCATCGTCCATTGCGGGGCGCTGGCGGTCGGGCTCGCCGCGAGCGTGATCCTGCTCGGCGGTCTGTCCGCGCAGCGGGACGGCTGGGACGTCCCGCTGCAGGCCTTCGACGAGCGCTTCTACGGGCTCGTCGTCCCCTCGCTGGTCGGCTTCCTGCTCGGCCCCTGGATGGACATCCAGCAGTGGCAGCGGGCGGTCGAGATCCGGCGCTCGGGCGGGTCGGTGCGCGCGGCCTACGTGACCGGCGCGCTCCTCTTCCTCGGTCTCCTGACGATCAACGCGCTCATCGCCGCGCGGGCGGGGCTCGGCATGCCGGTCGTCTCGTCCGACGGCCTGTCGGGAGCCTACGCGGCCGTGGCGCAGGCGATCGGGCGCGAACCCGCGACCGGCGTCGCGGTGGCCTTCGTGATCTGGACGGCGATCGCCGCCGCGACCACGATCGACAGCTTCTACAGCGCCACGCGCTGGCTCGGGATCTCGGTCACGGCCCGCAGCAATTCCCCGCTCCTCGCCTTCGTGCCGGCCGGCCTCGTGGCGTCGCCGGTCTGGATCCTCGGTGCCGCGCTCGCCACAGCGGCGGCGGCGATCTGGGCGAACCTCTCGCTCCTCTACCTGATGATGCCCTTCGCCACGCTCCTCGTCGGGGCGGCGGCGTGTCTCGTGTGCGAGACGCTCGGCGCGACCCGCCGCTACGACCCGGTTCTCACCTCCATGATCGGGGCGACGGCGTGCCTGATCTTCGTGACAGGCTATCTGGCCCCGAGCTGGGCGCTGCTGGCCATCGCGCCGCTGATCGGCCTGATCGGCGCACTCCCGATGATCGCCGAGGTCCTCGGCTGGCGCGCGCCGCCGCCGGTCGCGGAGCTGATCCCGGCGGCGGAGCGGGCGCCGCGGGCGGCGCCGGTGCCCGTGGCGGTGGACCAGACCGACGCCGTCGCGTCGCACGGGTTCGACGGGCACTGGTTCGTCCTGCGCCTCATCCCGACCTACGACGACACCAACTCAGTCGGGAACGTCTACTTCGCCAATTACGTGCGCTGGGTGGGCAAGGCCCGCGAGCTTTTCTTCAACATCTGCATGCCGGATTTCGACCTGAAATCGACGGACTTCTACATTCTGACAAAGTCCTTCCAGCACGACTTCCGCCGGGAGGCGATGGAGTTCGAGCCGGTCACCGTCCGCATCTCGATCGCGAGCCACAACCGGAAGTTCGTGACCCTGGCGCACGAGATCCACAGCGAGGTCAACGGCCTCCTCGGCCGGGGCGAGCAGTCGCTGATGTTCGTGGACACAGTCCACTATCGCCCGCTCGATATTCCGCGGGCGATCATCGAGGGCTTCCTGCCCTACTGGCCGAAGACGTCCCCGCACGCCGTCGCGGGCGGGAGCGGCACGACCGGCGTCGCGCCGCTCGGCGTCTGACCGCGCCTCACGCCGCCCGAACCGCCGCCGGGAGGAGTTGACGGCTGCGCGCCAGCGCGGCGGCCTGCTCGGCCGGCAGCGGCTTGCTGAACAGGTAGCCCTGGAACTCGTGGCACCCCTGCTCCAGCAAGCAGGCGCGCTGGGCATCCGTCTCGACGCCCTCCGCGGTGATCGTCATGTCGAGGCTCGTCGCCATGTCGATGATCGCGTTCACGATCGCCGCAGCGCTCCGCTCCTGCGGCAGGTCGCGGACGAAGCTCTGGTCGATCTTGATCTTGTCGAAGGCGATCCGGCGCAGGTAGCTCAAGCTCGAGTAGCCGGTTCCGAAATCGTCGAGGGACAGCCGCACGCCCATCTCGCGGAGCTTGGCGAGCGTGGCGTTGATCGCCGGCGTGGCCTCCAGGAACACCGATTCGGTCACCTCCAGCTCCAGGCGCGGGGCGGCGAGCCCGCTCGTGCGCAGCGCGGAGCGGACGAGTTGCGTCAGGTCCGAGTGCCGGAACTGCCGCGGGGACAGGTTGACGGCGATGCGGACATCTCCCGGCCAGCCCGCCGCGATCCGACAGGCCTCCCGGAGGATCCACTCGCCCAGCGGTATGATCACCCCGGTCTCCTCGGCGAGCGGGATGAAATCCCCGGGCGAGACGAAGCCGCGCACCGGATGCTTCCACCGAATCAGCGCCTCGAAGCCGCGCACGCGGCACTCCTTGGCCGCCACGATCGGCTGGAAGTAGAGGACGAACTCGTCCCGATCGAGGGCGCCCCGCAGGTCGGCCGTCAGGGCGCGCCGCGCCTCGATCCGCTCGTCCATCTCCGCTTCGTAGAAGCGGTAGCCGTTCCGGCCCTCGCTCTTCATGCGGTAGAGGGCGAGGTCGGCCCGCCGCATGATCTCCTGGCACCCGTCCTGCGGGGCGATCGCGATCCCGATGCTGACGCTGACGGACAGCCGGATGCCGTCGATGGTGAACGGCGACGCGAGCGCCTCGACGATGCCGTTCGCGAGCGACTCGATGCCGTGCAGGTCCCGGGCGCTCCGTCCGGTCGCGAGAACCGCGAACTCGTCGCCCGCCAGACGGGCGAGCTGGACGTCGGACGCCTCGAAGCTCCGCAGCCGCTCGGCGACCGATTTCAGGAGCCTGTCGCCGGCCGCGTGGCCGAAGGTGTCGTTGACGCTCTTGAACTCGTCGAGGTCGAGGGCGAGCACGGCGAACCGGTCCCCCTGCGCGAGCCGTTCCCGCGCCGTTTCCTGGAGCTGATGGAACAGGACCCGGTTGGGCAGATCGGTCAGGGAATCGTGCAGGGCGAGATACGACAGCCGCTCCTCGGAGCGCCGCTTCTCGGTCACGTCGGAGCCGACGCCGCGATAGCCCGAGAATGCGCCGGCCCGGTTGAAGGTCGGCTTGCCGCTGAGGCACCACGTCCGCCGCTCGCCGGCGATGTCGAGCTGCAGGTGCAGGTTCCGGAACGCGCGCCGCTCGGCGATGCAGCCCCACAGGGTGGTGCTCGAGTGGCTCCTGGGCGGCGCCACCGGCGGCAGCAGCAGCCGCTCCAGGGGCAGGCCCATCAGCTGGCGCTCGGAGGAGCCGGCGACCTCGATCAGACGCGGCGAGACGTGCTGGAGGCGCAGGTCGGCATCCGTCTCCCACAGCCAGTCGCTAGCGCTCTCCTCGAACTCGTTGAGCAGGAGGTGGGTGAATTCCTGCTGCCGTTCCAGCTCGATCTGCGCGATGACCCGCATCGTCAACAGCCGGCTGAGATGCACGATCGTGAAGCAGATGAAGATCGCGTAGAAGAACAGCAGGACCGCGACGTAGATGTAGAAGGGCTCCCCGGTCGTCGCGAGGGCGATGAACGAGCCGAGTATGATCAGGCCGGAATAGCCGATGGCGACGCGGGGCAGCACCGCCGCGCTCATGCCGGTCGCGATCAGGCCCGCGATGCTGGAGGCGATCAGGAGCCGCCCGTGCGCGTCGGCCCCGGCGAAGAGCATGACCGGGATGGAGGCCAGCAGGAGGCCGTAGGCCTGGGCGGCCAGCACCACGCCCTGGACGAATGAGGACGGCACTTCGAGCGGTTTCGGACGGGAGCGCCAGCGCCAGCACTGCTGGAGCGAGACCACCGCCAGGGGCAGAACGAGCGCCTCGAGCCCGGCGAGGTAAACCCGGTTGCCCGGTTGCCAGAACAGATAAACGATGACCTGTACGACGCTGAGGCTCACAAGAATCGTGAAGGGAACCAGGCGGAGCGCGACGTCGAGCTGCTCGACGCGGGCCCGCGCGCGAAGGTTCGCGTCGAGTGGATCCGCTTTGCGATCGGTATCGATCAGGAAAGAAATCAACATCTCGCGCGACGCAAACGCCCTCTGAGAAACCTTTACGATCGAAAACTGCGGGTCTCGCTATTTAGATGCATACACAATCGCTCGCTTGCACAAGTACAAGTCGCTCGTCGGTTTACAACTCGTAAATATCGCACCGGTACCCGGCGCTGCGGCTCGCATCCGCCGGGCGGCGGCGCTAAGAGGCGAGCGCGCCCCGGTCGCGGCTCAGCCAGAGCCGTCCGTGGGGCCGCGTAGGATGAAGCAGACGATGCCGCAAACGCTGGGCCTCAACCGCATCCTGGGCGGTGCGATCGGTGTCATCGCCCTGGTGTCGGTCCTGACCAGCGGCGCGGTCCTGATCACGGCCGATCAGCTGCGGGACGCGACCGATGCCCGGAGCCGGTCCAACCAGCTGATCCGCGCCCTCGACGGCTTCCGCGCGGCCATGCTCAATCAGGAGACCGGACTGCGCGGCTACCTGATCACGGGCCGCGACGGCAGCCTGGAGCCCTACCGCACGGGGCGCCAGACACTGGACGAGGCGATCGACAGGCTCAGGACCCTGATCGGCCACGATCCCGAGCGGACGCGCCTCTTGGCCGACGCGGTGGCCGCGGCCCGCAGCTGGCAGACCGAGGTCGGCGAGGTCGTCGTGCGAATCGCGGCCGATCCGGCGAAGCGTGACGAGGCGGTCAAGATCGAGGCGGACGGTCAGGGCAAGCGGCTGTTCGACACCTTCCGCGAGAAGCTCGCGGCCATCGAGGGTCTCGAAGGAGCGGTTCGGGCCGCGCTGGCCGATCGCGTCGCGCGGAGCGAGCGCAACGAGGGCCTCGCCCTCTGGGGCGGAACGCTGATCACGCTGCTGATCTGCCTGGGCATCGGGATCGCCATCAACCGCCTCGTCGTCAGGCCTCTCGTGGCGGTGATGGGCTTCGTGGGACGGGTCGGCGAGGGCGACCTGTCGAGCACGCTCGATGTCCGCGCCGGCGGCGAAGTGGGCCGTCTGAGCACGACGCTGAACACGATGGTCTCGGGTCTGTCGGACCTGGCGCGGACGAACCGGGCGGCGACGGCGGACCTGAACGCGGCCGCGGCCGAGATCCGCGCCTCGGCGCAGGAGCAGGCCGCCTCGGTCGAGCAGCAGTTCGCCGCCGTGCAGGAGACCGCCGCCACGGTCGACGAGATCACCCATTCGGGGGCGCAGATCTCCAAGCGCGCCACCGAGGTGATCGCCACCGCCCAGGCGACCGCGCAGACCTCGCGCCAGGGCCTGCGCGCGGTGTCCGACACCGCCAAGGCCATGGACGCGATCCGCGAGCAGGCGGAGGCGGTGGCCGGCAACATCGTCAGCCTGTCGGAGAAGAC
The DNA here is from genome assembly GCF_900112625.1 of Methylobacterium sp. 13MFTsu3.1M2. Taxonomy (NCBI): domain Bacteria; kingdom Pseudomonadati; phylum Pseudomonadota; class Alphaproteobacteria; order Hyphomicrobiales; family Methylobacteriaceae; genus Methylobacterium; species Methylobacterium sp. 13MFTsu3.1M2. The sequence goes on along the minus strand of NZ_FOMM01000025.1, from coordinate 9 downwards.
CCAGACGAT